>WRBL01000104.1 GCA_009784565.1 Streptosporangiales bacterium
CCGGTCGTCATCCTGAGTCCCGCCCCGGTACGGGTGCCGGCCGGGCCCTACGAGGACGCGAGCCCCGTCGGCCGGTAGAGCGCGCGGTATTCACCGGGCGGCGCGCGGTGGACGCGGTCCCAAGGACGACGATTCCGGCGCCGAGCCCGACAGTCATCCACCACACGCCATGGGCCGCGCCGGTGAACGCGACGCCGTTGTGAGCCAGCGCCGGGGCGAGGAGCGTCCCGGAGATCGCCACGCCGAGGGTGGTGCCGGCCTGGCGGCCCGTGGAGGCCAGGGACCCGGCCAGCCCGGCCATCGACCGGGGCATCCCTGAGACCGCCGAGTTGGTGACCGGCGGATTCACCGTTCCCAGGAAGACGCCGAACAGCAGGTAGACCGCGAGCACAGCCGCCAGAGGAGTAGACGGCCCGATCCATAGTGATGCGCCGCCGCCGAGGGCCAGGGCGGTTCCGGCGACGAGTAGCGGCAACCGGGGCCCGCGGGCGCCGGTGACCCGCCCGGCGACCGGAGAGAGCACGAGGACCGGGAACCCGACCGGGATCAGGCACAGTCCCGCCGCGACCGGGGACAGGCCGCGCACGTCCTGCAAGTACTGGGTGGTGACGAACAGGAACGCGCCGAAGCCGCACAGCGCGAGCAGGGCCATCACGATGGCCGATGAGAACGGCAGGCTGCGGAACAGGCGCAGTTCCAGGAGGGGATCGGAGCGGCGCGGCTCGTAGACGAGAATGCCGCCGGCTCCGAGGCCAGCGACCGCCAGCAGACTCAGGATGAGCGGCGAAGTCCAGCCGAGCGATGTGGACTCGATGATCGCGTAGACGACACTGCCCAGGACCACTACCATCAGCACCTGGCCGACCGGGTCGAACCGGCGGGCCCGGGCGGCCCGGGACTCGGGTACGAACAGGGTGGCCAGGACGATCGCCGCGGCGACCACCGGGACGTTGACCCAGAAGACCGACCGCCAGCCGAACGCGTCCACGAGTCCGCCGCCCAGGATCGGCCCCAGCGCCAGCGCCAGCCCGGAGACCGAGCCGAAGATCCCGATGGCCCTGGCCCGCTGCGCGGGCTCGGTGAACGTGTCCGCGACGATCGCCAGTGCCGTCGGATTCAGCATGGTCCCGCCGGCGGCCTGCAGGGCCCGGGCCCCGACCAGCCAGCCGATGCCCGGGGCCAGCCCGCACAGCAGCGACCCGAGACCGAAAACCGTCAGGCCGATCCGGAAGACACAGCGGCGTCCGGCCCGGTCGGAAGCGGAGCCGGACAGCACGAGGAACGCGGCCAGCACCAGCGAATACGCGTCGACCGTCCACTGCAGGCCGGATTCCGGTGCCCGCAGGTCACGGCCGATGCCCGGCAGCGCGACGTTGACGATGGAAAGGTCCATGATGACGACGAGCATGCTGATGCAGCAGATCGCCAGGACGAGAGACTTGCGGCGCGGGCTGAGACTTGCGGCGTCAGACGGAGGCAAGGCGGATGAACTCATGCCGGCGACGGTAAAATTTAGAGCGTGCTCGAAGTCAAGCCGAAGTCGTCAGGCAAGCCGCGATCCCAGGACGTGCCGCCGGAGGGCGTGACCATCGCCGAGGCGGCCCGCCGCACCGGGGTCAGCGCGCATACGCTCCGGTACTACGAGCGAGCCGGGCTGGTGGTGAGCCCGGTCGACCGCACGGCCGGAGGGCGCCGCCGGTACGGCCGGCTCGACCTGAAGTGGATCATCATCTGCACCAAGCTGCGGGCCACCGGCATGCCGATCAAGGGCATCCGCCGCTACGCCGAACTGGTCGCCGCCGGCCCCGGCAACGAGGACGAACGGCTGGAGCTCCTGGAAGCCCACCGGGCCGAGGTGGTCGCCAGGCTCAAGGAAATCCAGGAGAACCTGAAGATCATCGACCACAAGATCGACGTGTACCGGGGCAGCCTCGCCGCCGGGGAGGCCGACCGGCTGTGGGCCCCGGTACGGGACTGACTTCTTCCTACCGGACCGGAGCCGATTGCGGTTCCTGGCGCGGCGCCGGAACCGGGATGCCGTCCACCGGGGACTCGGCGGTGCCGATGGTGGGACGGGTGATCGCCTCGACCTGCCGCTGCGCCGCGGCGGGGTCGGTGACCCAGGTGCGGTAGAAGTCGAACGGGCAGTCGGCCACGCCCTTGTCACCGTCGCCGGACGCGAGCACGCCGGTGTAGCCGCGGTGCAGCAGCTTGAACATCTGGTTCTGCGACTGCCAGTTGGCACGGGCGTCCCGGATCAGCGACGTGGACAGCTCCGCGTACTGGACGCTGTTTGACTCCTCGCCGGTCTCGGCCAGCGTCCGGCCGTCGAACCCGACCACCGAGGAGTGGCCGAAGTAGGAGTAGACGCCGTCGAACCCGGCCGCGTTGGCGACCGCCACGTAGACGTTATTCATCCAGGCCATCGCCTGGGCGACCAGGATCTGCTGCTCCTTGGCCGGGTACATGTAGCCCTGGCACCGGACGATCAGCTCGGCTCCGCGCATGGCGCAGTCCCGCCAGATCTCCGGGTAGTTGCCGTCATCGCAGATGATGAGGCTGACCTTCATGCCCTTGGGGCCGTCGCTGACGTAGGTCTGGTCACCCGGGTACCAGCCCTCGATGGGACACCAGGGCAGAATCTTGCGGTACTTCTGGACGACCTCACCCTGGTCGTTCATGAGGATGAGCGTGTTGTACGGGTTCTTGTGCGGGTGGTCCTCGTGCCGTTCGCCGGTCAGGGAGAACACGCCCCACACGCCGGCCTGGCGGCACGCGTCGGCGAGCACCTCGGTCTCGGGGCCGGGGATCGTGACGGCCGTGTCGAACATCTCCTGCTGGTCGTACATGATCCCGTGCGTGCTGTACTCCGGGAAGACGATCAGGTCCATCCCGGGCAGGCCCCGCTTGATGCCGGTGATCATGTCCGCGATCCGGTGGCAGTTGTCCATCACCTCGCCCCGCGTGTGCAGGCGGGGCATCTGGTAGTTGACGACGGCCACCCCGACGCAGTCCTGGCTGCTGCTGATGTCTCCGTGCCGCATTTCGGGCTCCTCACCTCGCGGTTCACTTGAGCCGATTCACCGTGAAACTATTTCGGTTGATCATTCTCGTCAACGGCAGATATACGGCAGGTGGTGCGGGAGAGAGGCGGTTATCCGTCCGTGGTGAAAGTTTTCACGTGTCGTACAGGCCCGCGTGGGCGACGCGGAGCTTGTACTTGAGGATCTTGCCGCCGATCGTGTCGGGCAGCGATTCGGCGAAGACGATCCTCTTGGGCGTCTCGAACCCGGCCAGCCGCTCCCGGCAGAAGGCGATCAGCTCAGCCTCCGTCACCGGGTGCTCCGGGTCCGGGACGACGACCGCCGTGACCGCCTCGCCCCACCGTTCGTGGGGCAGGCCGATGACGGCGGCCCGGGCCACCCCGGGATGCTGGCAGAGCACCGCTTCCACGCGCAGGCTGGACACGTTCTCCCCGCCGGTCTTCACGATGTCCTTGTAACGGTCGATCATGACCCGCAGGCCCTGATCGTCGTAGGCGCAGGAGTCACCGGAGTGGAACCAGCCGTGCCGGAAGGCCTCGGCGGTGGCCTCCTCATCCCGGTAGTACCCGGCGGTGATCGACGGTGACCGGTACACGGCCTCGCCCGGAACGCCGGGCTTGCCGTCGAGCATGCCGCCGGTCTCGTCCATGACGGTGGAGGCCAGCAGGGGGCTGGGGACGCCCACGTAGTTCTGCGCGGGGCTGGTCGCCCGGTAGGTGTCCGGCCACTTGTCCGGCCAGAACCGGTGGCAGGAGATCGCCTCGGTCTGGCCGAAGATCTCCACGGCGACCAGGTCCTCTCCGCACAGCCTCTTCAGCGTGGCCAGGGTCCCGGGCGGAAGCGCCGCCCAGCCGTACACCACCACCGTGAGGCTGCGCGGGTCGTAGGCGACGGGATCCTCTCGCAGGAGCGCGGCGAGCGCGTTCACCATGATCGGGGAGCCTCCCCACAGGGCGGTGACCCCTTCCCGGGTGATGGCCTCGGCGATCGCGGCGGGATCGGGCCGGCGGCCGATGACCAGCGTGCCTCCGGACAGGAAAGCGGGGATCGTGAAGACCTGATCCGCGATGTGGTAGATGATCGGCAGGAACGCGGCCACCTTCAGGTCGCATTCGATGTGCAGCCCGCGGGTGAGCGTGAGCGCGAAGCTGTAGGCGGCGTAGTAGCTGCTGTGATGGGAGATCATCGCCCCCTTGGGCTGCGCCGTCGTTCCCGAGGTGAACAGGATTTCCCAGATATCGTCACCGTGGATCTCCGCGTCAGGCTCGGCCGCCGGCTGTCCCTGGACGAACTCCGCGAAGGTCGAACTGCCGGATACCGGGTCGCCGCCGATCGTGATGGTGACGTGCGGCGCCAGTCCGCGGGCGGCGAAGGCCGGCTCGACCTGGTGCCACACGCCGGCGTCCACCACGCTGAACGCGGGTTCGGCGCGCTCGATGAGGTTCCCGATCACGTCCGGCGCGAGGCCGGGGTTGACCGGGACGCAGACCAGCCCGGCTTTGGCCGCGCCGATCTTGAACAGGTAGGCCTCCACCGAGTTCTCGCAGCACATCAGCACCCGGTCGCCCTGCCGCAGGCCCCGGGACAGCAGGCCGTTGGCGACCCGCGAGGCCGCCGCGTCCGCCTGCCGGTAGGTCAGCCGGGCGTACTCGGCGTCGGCGAAGGCGCCGGGGGCTCCGACGATCGCCTCCTTGTCCGGGTAGCTCCAGGTCAGCCGCTCCAGGATGTCGCCGACGCTGGCGCGCTCCCACCGCCGGGCCGCGCGGCGGTGATTGAGACTGGTGACGTCGAGATCCATCGCGGCCCCGCTCTCCTGTGAACCTGTTGTTACCACGGATGCTAGGCCGGGCGGCCCTCGCTGTGAATGGGCTGACAGACGTCCTGGCGGGGCGATGAGTTTCCGCAGGTACGGGCGTCTACAGTGGCGATGGGATCAAGCGGGCGCGCAGGCGCCCTGGCGAAGGAGCCAGCCATGGCCACAGTCAGCACGTATCTCAACTTCCAGGGCCAGACCGAGGAGGCGCTCGCGTTCTACGCGAAGGCCTTCGGGACCCAGGTCACCGATCTTCACCGGTTCTCGGACATGCCCGCCATGGGCACGGGCGAACTGCCCGCGGAGGAGAAGAACCTGGTCATGCACGCGGAGCTTCCGATCCTCGGCGGGCACACGCTGATGGCGACGGACATGCTCCGCTCGATGGGGCAGGAGGTCCGGATCGGTAACAACACCACGCTCTGCCTGGAGCCCGGCAGCCGGGAGGAGGCCGACCGGCTGTACGCGGCCCTGTCCGAGGGCGGCTCGGAGGGCCAGCCGATGGGCGACATGCCGTGGGGCGCGTACTGGGGCGTGACCCTCGACCGCTACGGGATCCGCTGGATGATCAACCAGCAGTCGGCGTAAGGCCACACCGTTCCCATCCTGATCGTCAGTACCCTGATTTCCCAGGGGTACCAGCGGGAAGAAGGGACCTGGGACTGGGTCGGTACTGATCCATCCGGGGGGAACGATGGAACCGACACGGGCGCTGCTGGCCGCGGCGCACGCGGTGCTGGCCGCGATCGCCGGGATGCTCGGCCTGCCGCATCCCGGCTCGCCGCCGCCGGGCCTGCCCGGCGACTGGTACGCCTCCGCGCCCTACTACCAGGTTCTCTCGGCAGGCGAGCCCGCTCCGCGGACGGTAATGAAGGCCACCGGGCAGAACGCGTTCATCCTCGCGTTCATCCTGGCCCGCGGCCGCCAGTGCGCGCCCGCCTGGAAAGGCACCGACCCCGTGTCCGGCGACAGGAAGGTCGCCGCGGTCATCGGCGACATCCGCAAAGCCGGAGGGGACGTCGCCGTGTCCGCGGGCGGCGCCGCCGGGACGAAACTCGGCCAGGCCTGCCCGACCGCCGCGGCCGCCGCCGCCGCCTACCAGCGGGTCATCCGCGCGTACCGGCTGCACGCGTTCGACCTCGACCTCGAGGACACGGAGATCGCGCGGCCGGGCGCGATCGCCAGGGAACTGGGCGCGGCCCGGATCCTGAAAGCGGCCGACCCCGGCCTGAGCATCTCGGTCACGATGCCGGGCGTCCAGGCCGGCACGGACAGCGCGGGGCTGCACCTGCTCACCGAGGCCCGGACCCTGCGGTTCGTCCCGTTCACCTTCACGCTCATGCCGTTCGACCATCGCTTCGCGGGGGGAGCCGCCCAGGTCGCCGCGCTGAGGAACTTCCACGCGCAGCTGGAGAGGACATTCGGCTGGACCAGCGGCCAAGCCTACGAGCGGGAGGGATTCTCGGGCACGAACGGCCGGGGCGGTCCCGGCGAGATCTTCCGCCCGGCCGACTTCCGGACCGTTCTCGCCTTCGCCCGCCGGGCTGGCCTGGGACGTTTCACGTTCTGGTCGGTCAACCGCGACCGCCCGTGCGCCAAGGGCAAGCCGCCGCTGCCCTGCAGCGGGGTCTCCCAGCGGCCGTGGGAGTTCACCCGCATCACGGCCGGAGCGTAAGAACCTGAGGGTTGTTAGCGTCGTGTCGCCGGCCTAGCATCCGGATTTATGAGCGTCGAAGCACGCGCGAACCGGACTGTGAGCACATGACGATCCGGGTCGGCATCATCGGCTGCGGCCGCATCTCCGGCCTGCACGCCCGCGCCTACCAGTCTCACCCCGACGCGGTCATCACCGCGATCGCTGACCCGGAGCCCGGGAACCGCGAACGGCGCGGCGAAGCCTGGGACGTACACGAATCCGCCCGGCACGCCGACTACCGCGACCTCCTGGCGCGCGATGACGTCGACGTGGCGGAGATCCTGGTCCCGCATCACCTGCACGCGGCGATCGCCCTCGAGGCCATGGACGCGGGCAAGCACGTGTCCCTGCAGAAGCCGATGGCGGTCTCCCTGGCCGACGCCGACGCGATGATCGCCCGAGCCGGCGAGCGCGGTGTCGTGTTCAAGGTCTTCGAGAATTTCGTCTTCTACCCGCCGGTCCGCCGGGCCAAGGAGATCATCGAGTCCGGCGAGATCGGCGACATCGTCAGCATCCGCGTCAAGTCGAATGTCGGCTGGTCCCCGACCGAATGGGAGGTCCCGGCCGCCGCGTTCGACTGGCGCCGAGACCGGGCCCGGTGCGGTGGCGGACCGCTGCTCTTCGACGACGGGCACCACAAGTTCGCCATCGTATGGTACCTCCTGGGCCTGGCCAGCCAGGTCCACGCGTTCGCGGGGGTGTCCGCCGACGGGCTGTGGGACGCGCCGTCCCTGGCCAGCTGGGTCCACGACGGAGGCCAGGTCGGCAGCCTGGAAATCGCCCGTTCGCCGGAACTGCGGCTCGACACCGCGCAGTACGCGCAGGACGACCGGATCGAGGTCACCGGCACCCGGGGCGTCCACTGGGTAACCCGCGGCCACGGCCGTCTCCTCGACGTCCCGCCCGTCGTGGTCTGCCGCGACGGGCGCACCACCGGCTACTCGGACATGGAGACCGCCTGGGAGGAGAGCTTCACGGCGTCCGGCCGCCACTTCATCGACGCGCTGCTGTCCGGGTCCGGCCCGATGCTCACCGGTCCTCAGGGACGCGAGATCCTCGCGTTCGCGCTCGCCGCCCAGGAATCGGCGAGCACCGGCCTGGCCGTCGCCCTGTTACCGGAGGTCGCGGCGGAGCGGGTGCCCTTCCGGGACCTCGATGACGACGATCTTGATCCCGTCCGGGTCTTCGACCCACATCTCGATCAGGCCCCAGGGCTCCTCCTGCGGCTCCCGCGTGACGGTCGCCCCGGCCTCGGACAGCCGCTTGTGCTCGGCCCGGACGTCCCGGACCTGCATCCAGATCATGGCCGGGCCCGCGGTCTCGCCGGACCCGTGGCCGGACACCTCCAGCATCCCCTGCCCGAGGAAGAACACCACGCCCGGATCGTCGGCGGGCCCGAACTCCCGGTAGACCGCCAGTCCCAGCACGTCCCGGTAGAACCGCCTGCTCCGGTCAAGATCGGCCGGCCGCAGCAGGATCCGGCTGCTCAGCACCTCCATACGAGCATCCTCTCAACCGGGTTCCGGGCCAGCCGGGCGGGTCCCCGCTACTGGCCCGCGAGCGACGCGGCGTCCCGGTGGCCGAAGAGCCCCGGCAGGCCTCCGGTGTGCCAGAAGACGACCGGGGTGTCCGGGCCGATGCCGCCGTCACGGACGGCGGCGGTCAGCCCGGCCATCGCCCGCCCGGTGTAGACGGGGTCGAGGACGATCCCCTCGGTGCGCGCGGCGAGCCGGACCGCCTCGGCGGACTGGCTGGTCAGCGTGCTGTACCCGGCGCCGACCTGGTCGGTCCGTACCCGGAGACTGCCGGCGGACACCGGTTCCGCGGTGATCGCGCCGGCCAGCCCGGCGACCACGGCGGCGGGCTCGGGGACGGCTCCGACATGCACGCCCAGCACGTGCGGCGCGCCCAGCCCGGCCACCAGCCCGGCCATTGTCCCGCCCGAGCCGAGCGCGACCACGGACACCGCGTCTGCCGGCACCTGGCCACGCAGTTCGCGGGCCGCGTCGGCGTATGCCGCCGCCCCGTCGCGGTTGCTGCCGCCGAACGGGATGACGGCGGGCCGCCCGCCCGCGGACGTGAGCTCGGCGGCGACCTCGTCGGCGAACGTCGCCAGGCCGCCGGGGCCGCGCTCGCCCGCCCACCGGATCCGGGCACCGAAGAGACCGTCGAGCAGCAGGTTCCCGGCGGGAGGAGAAGGCTCCCCGGCCAGCACGAGGGTCACCGGCAGTCCGGCCCGGGCGCCGGCCGCGGCGGTCAGCCGGGCATGGTTGGACTGAGCCGCCCCGGTAGTGATGAGCGAGTCCGCGCCGTCGCGCAGCGCCGTGGCCACCATGCGTTCCAGCTTGCGGACCTTGTTCCCGCCGCCGCCCAGCCCGGTGAGGTCATCCCGCTTGATCCAGAGCCGGTCCTGCTCCAGGCCCAGCGCGGCCGCCAACCGGGGCGCGGGCTCCAGGGGAGTAGGAAACGTGCCGAGGCTGACCGTGGTATCCATGCCCTACATATATCGGGCAGGGCCCTAAGCCCGGACCTCAGCACCCACCTCGGCCCGGGTGTCGAGGCTTACCAGGGCGTCGATTTTCGGGCCGGGCAGCGCGACCGCCGTGGCCCAGGCGTAGATCCCGAGGCTGAACACGGCCACGGCGACGCTGTCCCAGCCGAACGGAAGCCAGGGATGCTTCCAGGGCCCGAAGTCGCTGACCCATGTGATCAGCCCGATGCCGGCCAGGTAGGCGGGCAGCCACTGCGCGGCGCGCAGGTCCAGTTCCGGCACGACCGGGTTCGCCCTCAGCAGCCGCGAGGCCGCCAGCAGCACGTAGCCGATGCCGATGGCCACGCCGAGCTTCCATACGGTGTCCCATCCTGACCACAGGATGATCAGGTTCGCGACGATGAAGGCGAGCGGAGAGACCACCTTGCCGAAGCGCAGCCGGTAGGGCCGGGGGAAGGCCGGAAGCCGGCTGCGGAAGACGCCGAAGGCCAGAGGCGCTCCCGCGTACATCAGGATGGTGGCCGAGGTCGCGACATTGACCAGCGAGTTCCAGCTGGGGAACGGCAGGAAGGACACGCAGCCGATGACGAAGGCGGCGGCGATCCCGACCCAGGGCACGCCGCGATGGTCCAGTTTCTCGAAGACCGCCGGAATGTAGCCGTTGCGGCTCAGGCCGTAGGTGATCCGGGAAGAGCCCGTGGTGAAAATCAGGCCGCTGCCAGTCGTCGACACCACCGCGTCCAGGTAGAGGACGGCGGCCAGCCAGCCCATGCCGAGCACCATGGCCAGCCCGGCGAACGGGCCGGAGATGCCGGCGTAGGCCAGGCCGGCCCAGTGATGGATGGCGGAGGCCGGCAGGGCGCCGATGAAGACGGCCTGGAGCGCGATGTAGATCAGCGCGCCGATGATGACCGAGCCGACGACCGCCCGGGGGATGTCCCGGCCGGGATTGGCGCTCTCCCCGGCCATGTGGTTTGCCTGCTCGAATCCCATCAGGGCGAAGGCGATCCCGCTGCCCGGGACGGCCATCAGCATGCCCTTGACCCCGAAGGGCATGAATCCGCCGCCCGCGGTGAAGTTGGAGCCGTGCAGCCCGGCCACGGCGAGAGCCAGGACCGCCACCAGGGGCACGCCGACCTTCCACCAGGTGGCCGCGGTGTTGGCGTACATCAGGTGCCGGACGCTGAGCAGGTTGATCGCGCAGAGAATCGCCATGAGGACCACGGCGACGACGATCCCGGGACCGGTGAGAAGCCCCTCCGCGTCCATCAGATGACTGGCCCAGGAGTAGTGGCCGGCGTAGCCGATCATCGCCATGACCTCGATGGGCGCGGTACTGACCGTGGCGAGCCAGGTGAACCAGCCGAAGGAGGCGCCGGCCGCGCCCCCGAAGGCGTAGCGCGGGTAGCGGGCGGGGCCGCCCGCGATGGGAAGCATGCCTCCCAGCTCGGCGTGGACCAGGGCGAGCACGATCATGGCGACGGTCCCGATGACCCACGCCACCAGCGCGGAGGGACCCGCCATCACGGCCGCGTTCTTGGCGCTGAAAAGCCACCCGGAGCCGATGATCGACCCCATCGACGCCCACGTCAGGCCGATGAGCCCGACCTCGCGCCTCAGACTCGGGGTTTTCCGTCCGGCAGTAGCAGCGGGCGTACCTAGACTCACCTGTCACCTCAGGATGGGGAGTTGCCGTCAGCGCCACGGAGCGCGTATCCGGTAAAACCATCCCCGAACCGGCAAGTCGTGTCTAGGGGTAACTTTTCCGCGCGGTTATCCCGGGAACGGGACGGCGCAGGCGCGGAGGGATTCCAGGGTGCCGCCGTCCGGCCAGTCCCGGTAGCGCCAGCGGGGCGGATCGCAGGCGGGATCCTCGATCAGGAGGTGACCGGCCAGGCGCAGAACGTCATCCCACGGGACCGTGAAATCGGCGTCGGGGTCGTGATTGTCGGCGAACAGGACCATGTCCGCCTGGGGGAGCAGGCCGTCGGTGACCTGCCGGACCCAGCTGGTCCAGGACCAGTACGGGCCGTTCTCGGTCTGCATGAGCGTGTGCTCGGCGACATGCACGTCCTCGCCCTCGGCGGCGAGCAGTTCCTCGAGACGGGTCCGCTGCTGGGCGTACTCGATGGCGGCCAGCAGGTGGGCTGCTTTCTCCGCCAGCGGCGCGGCGGGATGGCCGGACGGCGGCTCCCACGGGGCGATCCCCGACTCGGCGACCAGGTACGGGACGGGCGACAGCTGCCGGGGAGCGGCCTGGTAGCGGTCCAGGGCCGCCTCCAGGACCTCGACGGAGGCATCGTGGTCGTCGGTGTCGACGAGCAGCAGCAGCTCCCGGTCCGGGGCGATCGCCACCACGGTGCCGCCCATGTCCTCGGCGACCTGGGCCAGCAGGCCCGGCACCGCCAGCCACGACGACGCGTAGCCGTCCGGGGCCACGATCATGGCCACCGGGCCGTCGCGGTGGACCTCGCACGGCTGGTCGGCCAGGTTCTCCGCCGCGGTGTGCAGGGCCTCGTCGTCGCTCACTCCCCACGCGGAGAGATCGTCGACCCCGCCGAAGGCGATGGAATGTTCGGAGTCGATGGCGCACAGCACCTTCACGAACGGCACCAGCGGCCGGCCGAACGGCGCGGGGACATCGGCCCGCCCGTCTCCGGCGGAGGCGTAGGCCCAGCTGGCGGTCCGGACGGCGGGCAGCAGCTGCGGCGCCGCCTCGCCCCAGGTGTCCGGGCGCTCCGGCGGCATCATGGCGAGCACGGCCTTGCGCAGTCGTTCGGCCCGGGCGTCGCCGTCGAGCTGCCCGGCCTCGGCGTAGATGTTGTGCAGGTTCATGGTGACCGGGCCGCCCTCGGGGCGGTCGATGCGCAGGGCGAAGTCATCGACGCGTTCGGCTTCCAGGCCCAGGATCTCGTCTACCAGGGCGATGACCTCGCTGGCGAACTGATCCTCCGGGGACGGTGAGGCGTCGCTGAACCACGGCATGAGGAATACGCTACGACATCCCGCATGTCTCCCGATGAGGGAGAGGCCGCCCGGGCCAGGGGAGTACCCGCCATCGACTGGCTGGATCACGTCCGGCGGAATTAGCGTGAGCGATGTGAAAGGGGTGAATTCCCGATACGCGCCGAGTCCGGGCCGGTCGCACCGGTTCTGCTCGACGATGATCTCCCGGCGTGGCTGGTCCTCGGTTATCGGGAGCTTCGTCATGTCGCCGGAAATCCGTCCCTGTTCGCCCGGGACTGCCGGCGCTGAAACAAATGGGACTCGGTCCCTGAGGGCTGGCCGCTGCTGCCGTTCGTCGGCTGGGCTCCCTCGGTCCTGTTCACGGAGGGGTCCGAGCACCAGCGGCGGGCCGGCGTCATTACGGATGCGCTGGACGCTATCGACCGGACCGAGCTGGCGGTCATCAGCGAGCACGTCGCGGACCGGCTCATCGACACATTCGCCCGCGACGGACAGGCCGATCTGATCGACCGGGTGCCGCCCGGCGAACTGCGCTGGAGGCCCTCTCTGTGGATGCGAGGCCTGTTCTCCCTGCCCGTGACGTTCGCGCCGGCGGTGCTGGCCGGCGCCGGCCTGCCGGTTTCGGAATCCGTCCGTGACGACACGTAGCCACCGGCATTCGATCTCAGTAGAATAGGCCACGTGTTCGGATTGATTCCGGCCGTTCGCCTTGGGGAGGCAGGCCGCACGGGAGCAGCCGCATGGCGGCGCGTCCTCGCCCGCGTGCTCGGGACCATCCCGCGTGAACAGTCCGCGGCACCGGCGACGCTCCGGCCCGCGATCGTCCCCGATACCCTCGACGACCTCCGCGGCCCCGCCGATGGTGTCGTGGAACTCCCGGTCCGTCTCTACTGGTCGGCGGGCTCACGTCGCTTCGACCTGTCCAGCCCGGATGACGCCGCCGACCTGTGCGAGTCGGTCCTGGACGCCGCGTCCTCGAGGTCCGACCTTGTTCGCTACCTGAACGCCGGGCTGCTGATCGGCGTCTGGCCGCTTCTGGGCCTGAGCCGGGCTAAGCGAGCCGCGTGGGAGGACCGTTTCCCGGTCCTGCGCCGCCAGCGCCTCGCGGCGGCGGCATAGCGCTTGATTATCGACAGCAGACAGCGGGACATCGCGCGCATCGCCCTCGAGGCCGCGGGCCGCAAGTACGGGGTCGCGTTCGCCGGAGGCGGGGCGCTCCAGCTTCATGACGTCAGCGCCCGGCGGACCCAGGACGTCGACCTCTTCGTCCGCAAGCCGCGAAACGTCGTGCGCGCCGCGTCCGCCATCGCCGACGCCCTCGAACGCGAGGGATACCGGGTCGAGCGGGCCACCGACCCCGAATGGCCCGACATGGACACCGAGCTTCGCGAGTTCGAGGTCCACCCGCCCGGAGGCGGGGACCCCGTGCAAGTCCAGGTGGCGCACTTCGCCTATACCAGCACTGTCGCCACCGACGTCGGCCCGGCGGTCACCCTCGAATACCTGGCCGCCCGCAAGGCCGTCGCCCTTCTCGAACGCCACCGGGTCCGCGACTACGTCGACATCGCGTCCCTCACGGACGCGGGCTACGAGATCCGGCGGCTGGTCGGCATGGCGTTCGCGGAAGACCCCTCGCTGACCGCTGAGGACGTCGGCGACGCCGGCGTACACCTGGACCGGGCCGTCACCGACGAGCGTCTCGCCCGCGAACTGCCGCCGGGGAAGTCGGCCGGCTGGGTCCGCGCGGTTTTCGCGGACTGGCCCCGCTGGCCCGTCCACGCCGACGACATGCCCTTACTTTGCTCAGCCGGCGGCGTAGGAGTCGGCGGCCAGCTGGCGGAGGCGCTCGCGCTGGATTTTCTCGCCGTTCGGGCTGTTGGTGACGGGGAACGCGTCGAGGAACAGGACCCTGCGGGGCACCTTGTACCCGGCGATCTTCTCCCGGCAATGAGCGATGACCGCCGCTTCGTCCGGAACCGCACCGGGGGAGGGAATCACGAACGCGACCAGGGTGTCGCGGCCGTCGTGGCTGATCAGGACGACCTGCGCGGTGCCCGCGCCGGGGGCGCCCTCGACGACGGTCTCGATCTCCCGGGGACTGGTCAGGAACCCGGACAGCCGGAACGCGTCGCCCCGGCGACCGGTGAAACAGAACCGGCCGCCGGGCTCGGCATACCCGAGGTCCCCGCTGCGGAACCAGCCGTCGGCGGTGAAGTCCTCCGCGGTGCGGGCCTCGTCGTGCAGGTAGCCGACCGAGAGCGAGTGGCCGGTGAACTCCAGTTCCCCGGCCTGGCCCGGTTCGCACAGGGCGCCGGTGTCGATGTTCCGGACCCGGACCCGCAGCGTGGGCGCGACCGGCAGGCCGCCGGCCTTGACCCGTTCGGCGCGGGGCGCCGCCGGATCGCGCTTGGCGGCCAGGGCCTGGATCTCCGACGACCCGTACAGCCCGAAGAGCCGGACCCCGAGCGCGTCGCCCTCGGCGACGAGTGGACCGGGGTCCCCGCCGAAGGCCGCGAACCCGCCTTCGGCCAGCGGCCCCAGGTCGCGGAGCTCGCGGTCCCGGGCCGCCCGGAAAAGCCGCCGGAACATCTCGTCGCTGCCGTTGGCGCGCGTGGCCCGGTGCCGGCCGATCATGTCGAGGACCTGCCCGGCGTCGAAGCGCCCGACGATGACGAGCGTCGCGCCGGACGCGAGGCTGGCCATCATCGTGGCGAATCCGAAGACGCCGCACACCGGGAGCATCCCCAGCACGACGGATCCCGGCTCGCCGTACCCGAATGCCCGCCCGGCCGCCTGGCCGTGCCGTGCGAGGGCCTCCTGCTTGTGCGCGATCAGCTTGGGTTTCGACGTCGTGCCCGACGAGGAGAACACCGCGCACACCGAGGCCGCGGTCCCGTCCACCGTGGTGTCGGGATCGAGCGTGCTCGCCGAGGCGTAGCCGACGGCGCCATCGAGAGTGCCGTCGGCGCGGCAGTCCACGACGGCGCGGAACCGGTGGCCGAGGGACTTCAGCCGCCCGGCCAGGTCCGGCCCGCTGTCGGAGGAGTCCAGGACGAGGGCGCAGGCATCGCTCCGTTCGGAAAAATCATCCACCTCGGCCAGAGCGAACCGGTTGTTGACCGCGATCGCGGCCGCCCCGATCTGAGCCAGGGCGAACTGGATCTCGATCCACGCGCTGCAGGAGCGGAGCCAGACCGCCACCGTGTCCCCGGGCCCGACCCCGAGCCCGCGCAGCAGCGCGGCCGCCTTCCCGGCCCGTTCCCGCAACTCGGAGTAGGTGACCCGGTCCTCGCCGTCGATGAGGCAGACCCGCCCGGGCCAGGTTGCCGCGGCCCGGTCGAGCAGCTCGTTCAACGACATACCGGTCACCGTAGAACGATCATTCCCCGGCCGGCAAGACCGGACGGGCGCCCTCTGGACGGGCGCGGCCAGCGGTCTATCGTGATGATCATGCTGATCTACGGGAACGCCTGATGCGGGCGCGCGGCGCGGTGCTGTTCCAGGCACCGGGAAACTACGAGGTCACGGAACTCGAGGTCGACGATCCGCGCCACGGCGAGATCCGCGTGCGGATGGCGGCGGCCGGACTGTGCCACTCCGACGATCATTACGCGACCGGCGACCGGCCAGCGGGAACAATGCCCTGGTGCGGCGGCCACGAGGGCGCCGGGATCGTCGAGTCCGTCGGGCCGGACACTCCCGGCTGGGCGCCCGGAGACCACGTCGTCTTCTCGTTCCTGCCCTCGTGCGGCAAGTGCCGCTGGTGCGCGTCCGGCCAGCAGAACCTGTGCGACCTCGCCGCCAGCCTCGGGATCGGCGGCCGGCTCGCCGTCCCGCCGCACGACCCGCCCGACTACCGGGTACACCTGCCCGACGGGACACCGGTCGGTCAGATGTGCTCCGTCGGCACGTTCGCCGAGTACACCACGATCAGCGTCGACTCGGCGATCAAGGTGGCCGACGACCTGGACCTGACCCGGATCTGCGTGCTGGCCTGCGCGGTCGGCACGGGCTTCGGATCGGCGGTCAACGTCGCCCGGGTCCAGCCCGGGCAGACCGTGATCGTCATGGGGATCGGGGGCATCGGCGCGAACGCCGTCCAGGGTGCCGCCAGCGCCGGGGCGGCGCACGTGATCGCCGTCGACCCGGTCGAGTTCAAGCGGGAGAAGGCCCGGGAGTTCGGCGCGACCCACGTCTTCGGCGACATCGAGGCCGCGGCCGGCCTTGCCCGGTCCCTGACCAACGGCCAGGGCGCCGACAGCGCCATCGTCACGGTCGGCGTGCTGCGCCCGGAACACGTCGGGCAGGCGTTCGCCGCGATCCGCAAGTCCGGGACCGTTGTCGTGACCGCGCTCGGAGCCGAACGGGATCTCGGCCCCGTCCCGGTCTCGGTATCGGAGCTGACGATCTACCAGAAGCAGATCAAGGGGGCGATGTTCGGCGCCTGCAACCCGTTCGCCGACATCCCCCTCCAGATCGGCCAGTACCGGGCGGGCAAGCTCAAACTCGACGAGCTCATCACCGCCGAGTACGCCCTCGACGACATCGCCAAGGCCTACGACGACCTCCGGGACGGCCGCTACCTGCGCGGCATCATCCGGTTCTGAGGAGCGCGACGAAATTGAGTACCACCGGGTTCGTGTCTCGGGTCCGGTAGGCCAGGCCCAGCTGCACGGTCGGCTGGGGACTGGCCAGATGACGGAAGACGATCCCAGGTGAGCGAAGCTCCCGCGCCCGGTGCTCCGGGACGGGAGCGACCCCCTCGCCCGCCGCTACCGCGCGCAATAGCTGCTGATCGTCCGGCTCCTCGCGAACGACAGGAGGCGGGCCAGAAGGCCAGAACTGCCAGATGACCGAGTCGTAGTACCCCTCCGCGTGCTCCCGCGGCCACAGGATGACCGGTTCGCCGGCGATCTGGTCACGGCGCAGGCGCCGCCGGGTCCGCGCCAGCGGATGCTCCCGCGGCAGCGCGAGCAGGATCTCCTCGGCACCGACCGGGCAGACCGTCACCTCCGGTTCGTCGACCGGCGGCCGCACGAACGCGAGGTCGAGGGTCCCCTGCCGGAGACCGGCCACGTTCCGGCCGGTCCACCCGGCCTCGGCGGAGACCCGCACGTCCGGGTAGCGCTCGCGGTACGCGCCGACCAGGCCCGCTCCCTGGTCGGCCGCTGCCGAATGACTGTAGGCCAGGTGCAGCTCGCCGGACAGGCCCTGTCCCGCGGCGGTGATACGGCTGACAGCCCGCTCGTAACGCTCCAGCAGGTCATCGGCCTCCGTCCGGGCGGCCTCGCCCGCGGCGGTCAGCCGAAACCTCGGCCCCGACCGTTCCAGCAGCGCCACGCCAAGGTCTCGTTCCAGCGCGCGGATCTGCTGGCTGAGCGACGGCTGCGCGATGTGAAGCCGGTCCGCGGCCCGCGTGAAGTTCAGCTCCTCGGCCAGCACGGAGAAGTAGAACCAGCGGCGCAGCCCCGTTTCGGCGAGCAAGCGGCGCATGAGCCCGATTATAGGACATGCCTATAATTCGATTACATTCCGGTCTTGGACCGCCAGCGGAACCCGGTCCCACACTGAACCGCGTGAATCAACGCATCTCGCCGGGGCTCGTGGCGGTACTCATCGGCATCTTCGCCATCATGCTGGACACCACGGTCGTGAACCTGGCCGTCCCGGAGCTTCGCCGGAACCTGAACGCCAGCGCGGCCGGGGCGCAGTGGGCGGTCAACGCCTACAACCTGACGATCGCCGCGCTCCTGATCA
>WRBL01000105.1 GCA_009784565.1 Streptosporangiales bacterium
GCCTGGACTGGAAACAGCCCGGCCCGGGACCGGGAGCGGGCTCTAGTCGGCGGCGAGGGTGTCCAGGGCTCGCTGGAGGTCGTCGGGGTACTTGCTCTCGAACGCCACCGGGGTCCCGTCGGACGGGTGGTCGAACGCGAGGCGGACGGCGTGCAGCCACTGCCGGGTCAGGCCCAGTCGCTTGGCCAGGGCCGGGTCGGCTCCGTAGAGGAAGTCGCCGCAGCACGGGTGGCGCAGGGCCGACATGTGGACGCGGATCTGGTGGGTACGGCCCGTTTCCAGCTTGACCGTGACCAGGCTGGCGGCGCGGAAGGCCTCGAGGGTGTCGTAATGCGTGACCGAGGGCCGCCCGTCCGAGACCACCGCGAACCGGCCGTCCCCGGAAGGATGCCGGCCGATCGGGGCGTCCACCGTGCCGCGAAGCGGGTCCGGGTGGCCCTGCACCAGGGCGTGGTAGGTCTTGTCGACGGTCCGATCGCGGAAGGCCTGCTTCAGGAGGCTGTAGGCGCGTTCGCTCTTGGCCACCACCATCAGGCCCGTGGTGTTGGCGTCCAGGCGGTGCACGATGCCCTGGCGCTCGGCGGCGCCGCTGGTGGCCACCGTGTGCCCGGCGGCCAGCAGACCGCCCAGGACGGTGGGGCCGGTCCAGCCGGGCGTGGGGTGGGCGGCCACGCCGCGCGGCTTGTCCACCACGATGATGTCGTCGTCTTCACCGACGATGCCCATGCCCGGGACGGGCAGTTCGTCGATGACGGGGACGGGCGGCGGCGGCAGGGTGACGGTCAGTTCCGAGCCCGCCAGGACACGGTCGGACTTCATGCCCGGGTCGCCGTCGACCAGGACGTTCCCCTCGGCGATGAGCTCGGCCGCCCGGGACCGGGACAGGCCGAACAGCCGGGCCATGGCCGCGTCCAGCCGTTCCCCTTCCAGCCCTTCCGGGATGTCGACAACGCGCTCGTCGCTCACCGGTCGGCCTCCACCGACGGGGAGGAAGCGTCCGGAACGGATGAGCCCGGGGAAGAGTCCTCGGACGTGTCGCCGCGGGTGCCGTCCATGTGATAGCCGAGCAGGGCCAGCAGGACGACCAGGATGCCGCCGCACACGATGGCCGAGTCCGCCACGTTGAACACGGGCCAGTACCGGGTGACCTCGATGAAGTCCACGACCTCGCCCCGGAACAGGCCGGGCGACCGGAAGATCCGGTCGACCAGGTTGCCGCAGGCGCCGCCGAGCAGCAGGCCGAGCGTGATCGCCCACGCCAGGCTCCGGAGCTTGCTGGCGGTGCGCACGATGTAGACGATCACCGCGACGGCGATGAGGGTGAAGACGATCGTGTCGCCCTCCCCGACGCTGAACGCCGCGCCGGGGTTCCGGAGGAGGTTCCACTCCAGGATGTCGCCGATGACATGCACCGGCTGCCCGGGGCGCAGGTGCGCGACCACGAGGGCCTTGGTCAGAATGTCGGCGGCCAGGACGAAGACGGCGACTCCTGCCAGCGCCCCGATCCGCTTGGTATTCAGCGGCGTTCCTGACGCTGCTTGCACTGCACGCACAGGGTCGCCCGGGGGAACGCCTGCAGGCGCGCCTTCCCCACCGCCTGGCCGCACGATTCGCACACCCCGTATGTTCCCTCGTTGATGCGCGCCAGCGCGTGCTCGGTCTGGTCGAGGAGCGTACGCGTGTTCTGGGTAAGCGCCAGATCGTGCTCGCGCTGCATCACCTTGCTGCTCGCGTCGGCTTCGTCGTCCCCGGCCGCGGGAACCGAATCGCCGATCCGCTCGGCGATCCCGGACTCAGCCTGGCCGATCTCCCTGCGAAGCGCCAGCGCCTCGTCCTCGAGCTCGGCGCGTATCTCCGCGATCTCGGCGTCGGTCCACGGATCCTCGCCCGACCGCACCGGGAGACCAGCGGCGCTGGATTGCGGCGCAGCGGTCATATGACCCCACCCTTTGTGATTCGTCAACCTGGACAGAAAATGCAGGATACGACCCGCGGGCCCCGGGAGCAAACGTCGCTGGTTAACCCAGCGTTATGCTCGGTCACGTGAGCACCGAGCGGGAGCCGACGGGCGCGGCGCTGTCCGGGCGCGGGAGCGAGAGCGCGGGGAACCCGGTTATGCCGGATATGCCGCCGGTACCGGACTTCCCGGCCATCGAGCGACAGACGCTGGCACGCTGGGAGGCCGAGCGGACCTTCGCCCGGTCGCTGGAGCGGACCGCGGGCGGGCCGCGCTGGACGTTCTACGAGGGGCCGCCCACCGCGAACGGGATGCCCGGCGCGCATCACGTCGAGGCGCGCGTGTTCAAGGACCTGTTCCCCCGGTTCATGACCATGCGGGGCTACCACGTCCCCCGCAAGGCCGGCTGGGACTGCCACGGGCTGCCGGTGGAGGTCGCCGTGGAGTCCGAACTCGGACTATCCGGGAAGCCGGACATCGAGGCCTACGGAGTCGCCGCGTTCAACGCCCGCTGCCGCGAATCCGTGCTCCGCCACGTTGACGCGTTCGCCGCCCTGACCCGGCGGATGGGGTACTGGACCGACCTGTCGGACGCCTACCGGACGATGGACCCGGCCTACGTGGAGTCCGTCTGGTGGGCGGTGAAAACGATCTACGACCAGGGCCTGCTCGTCCGGGAGCAGCGGGTCAGCCCGCACTGCCCTCGCTGCGGTACTCCGCTGTCGGATCACGAACTGAGCCAGCCGGGCGTGCACCGGGAGGTGACCGGCCCCTCGGTGACCGCGCGGTTCCCGGTCACCCGCGTGCCGGACGGCGCCGGCCGTCACCTGGCCGGGGCCAGCCTGCTGGCCTGGACGGCCGCCCCGTGGACGCTGCTGGCTGCCGTGGCCGTCGCGGCGCACCCGGACGTCACTTACGTGATCGCCCGGAAGACCGGGGACGGGGACCGGGTGGTCGTGGCCGAGTGCCTGTACGCGCGGGTGCTGGGCGAGGGATGGCACGTCCTGGAGACCGTGACGGGCAAGGAACTGGCCGGGACGGTATGCGCCAGCCCGTTCGGCGGCGAGGGGCCGGTCGTGACCGGGACGTTCGTGACCGCGGATGCCGCCGGGACCGGCCTGGTTCCGCTGGCGCCCGCCTGCGGCAGGCAGCACCTGGCGGCCGCCCGCGCGCACGGGCTGCCGGCCGTGAATCCGGTGGGGCCGGACGGGCGGCTCGGTGACGACGCGCCGCTGGCGGGCGGACGGCTCTTCTCCGACGCCGACCGGCCGGTCATCGAGGACCTGGGGGAACGGGGGCTGCTGTTCGCTTCCCGCCCGCACACCCGCGAGGCCGAGCACTGCTGGCGGTGCGGCACGGCCCTGCTGCACCGGGCGCAGCCGGCCTGGGTGGTCCGGACCAGCGCGGTCGCCGCCCGGCTGCTCGCCGAGAGCGAGAGGGCGAACCGGCGGCCCGGGAGCGTCAGGGACGGCCGGCCCGGCGAGTGGCCGCGGGCCGCCGGCGACTGGGTGCTGTCCCGGACCCGGTACTGGGGGACGCCGCTGCCGTTGTGGGAATGCCCGTCCGGGCACGTGACCTGTGTCGGGTCCCTGGCCGAGCTGGGCACGCTGGCGGATCAGGATCTGTCGGAACTTGATCCGCACCGGCCGGGCGTGGACGCGGTCATCTTCGGCTGTCCGGCGTGCGGCGCGCCCGCTTCCCGCGTGCCCGAGGTCATCGACGCGTGGTTCGACTCCGGCTGCATGCCGTTCGCCCAGTGGGGGGCGCCGCTGCGCGGCCAGACCGCCTTCGGCGAGGCCTACCCGGCCCAGTTCATCTGCGAGGCGGCCGACCAGGCCCGGGGCTGGTTCTACTCGCTGATGGCGGTGGGCACGCTGGTGTTCGGCCGGTCGGCCTATGAGAACGCGCTCTGCCTCGGAATGGTCCTGGACCCGTCCGGGCGGCCGATGTCCGCCCGGCTCGGCAACGTCACCGAGCCGCTGGGGCTGATGAACGCAAGCGGCGCCGACGCGGTGCGCTGGTTCTTCGCCGTGTCGGGGTCGCCGCGGGACGCGCGGCGGATCGGGCCGGACTCCCTCGACGAGGTCACGCGCACGGTGCTGCTCGCGTGGTGGGACGCGGTGTCGTTCCTGGCCGGACGGGCCGGAGCGGCGGGCTGGGCTCCGTCGGCGGCCGCGTCGGCGCCCCGGGTCGCGGACCGGCCGCCGCTGGACCGGTGGCTGCTCACCCGGGCGGGCGCGTGCGCGCGGAAGGTGACGGACGCGCTGGAGGAGTTCGACACGGCGGCCGCGGGCCGGCGGCTGACCGCCCTGATCGACGACATCGCCAGCGTCTACCTGCCGCGGACGCGGAGCCGGTTCCCGGGTTTCCCCGGTGACCTGCCGACCGACGGCGCGGCGGCGTTCGCCACGCTGCACTCGGTGCTGGTGACCCTGACCCAGCTGATGGCGCCGTTCACGCCGTTCCTGGCGGACTACCTGTGGCGGGTGCTGCGCCCGGACGCGGACTCGGTACACCTGTCCGACTGGCCGTCAGGGCCTCCGGAGGCGTGAAAACGACCGCCGCGGGCACCGTCAGACGACGGTGCCCGCGGCGGTTTCGCTGACGCTCAGTCGGCCTGGCAGGCGGTGCACGGGGTGCAGCCGCCCGCCTTGGCCTCGTCCAGCGTCTTCAGCTCGAGGTCTTCGGAGTCCATGAACCGGATCAGGATGCAGCCCGGGGCGTGGTACCGGGGAACGCCCGGGATGACCGCGACCTGGCTGTCGCCCGTCATGGGCTTGGGCTCCGGCATGGACGGCGGCGCCGGCGTCTCGTACCGCCCGGCCGTGTCCGGCTGGGCGGGCAGGTCGGCCCGGGTCTCCGGCGACCGGGACAGGCCGCCGGACGGGGCAGCGGACGGGGTGGCGGCGCCGGACGTCGGCTGACTGGACACGACCTTGTCCTTCAGGTCGTTGTCGTCCAGGATCGGTGCCATGTCGAGCCGGGTCTCGTCGGCGCCCGCCGTACGGGATCCGGTGGACGCCGTACGGGCTCCGGTGGACGCCGTACGGGCTCCGGTGGACGCCGACGGCAGGGAACCGCCCGGCGGCGGGCCGTCGGGCCGGACGGGCGGAAGGTCCGTCCGGGTCTCGTCGGCGTCCTGCGTACCCGCCGGGCCCTGCGGTGCGCCCGGGCGGGACGGGCTGCCCGGCTGCGGCGTGTCCGGGAGTGCCTGCAGGTCAGCCCGGGTCTGCGTGACCGAGCGCGAACTCGGCAGCGGCGCGGAGCGTCCGGGAGTGGACGTGACTCGCGGGGCCGACGGGGGGCTGGCCGGGCCCGGTGCGGGCGTTCCGCCCGGGCCGTAGCCGCCGCTCGGCGCGGAAGCGGTCCCGTACCCGCCGCTCATCCCCGAGTTGTCCCTGGCCCCTGGCGCGGGCTGTCCCGTGTACCCCTGCCCGGAGAACGACTGCTGCCCCGTGTACCCCTGATATCCCTGGCCGGACGGGTAACCGCCGGACTGACCCGACAGGTACGGCTGCCCCGCAGCCGAGCCCATCACGTCCCCCACCGGTCGCCCGTTGCCCCCGAACAGTTCATCCCGCTTGCGCGCGACCCCGATCGCCAGCACGATGAGCGCCGCGGCGCTCAGAACAATCGCCGCGTAGACCAGCGGCAGCATGCTAGCGGCAATACCGCCGATGAGGACGGCGACAGCGATGACAACCAAAGCAACGCTGAACCGGATCACCTTGAATCTCCTTGTGCCCGGGCGCGCCGGAATTGTCTCTCGTACGAACCTTGCGAACTGTTAGCGGTCGCTCGGCCGGTATCCGCCCGCGTGCTCCGGGACCGCGTACTGGCTCGCGGTGGGAGCGGGGGCGGGGGCCTGCGACGAACCGCCGTTGCTATTGCCGCCGGCGTTGCTGTTGCCGCTCCGGAGACCGGGCTGGCCGATGCCAGCCGGAAGCTGCGGCGCCTCGCGGGACGGCGTCGACGGGATGGCCGGGAACGTGCCGCTGTCGGTCACGCCGGCTTCCAGGTCGCGAAGCTGCCCCTCAAGGTAGGCCTTCAGCCGGCTGCGGTACTCGCGCTCGAAGGCCCGGAGGTCGTCGACCCGGCGTTCCAGTTCCTCGCGCTGCTGCACGAGCGAGCCCATGGCCTGGCGGTGCCGCTCCTGCGCGTCCCGCTCCAGGCTCTCGGCCCGGGCCCGGGCGTCGCCGGTGATCTGCTCGGCCTGGCGGCGCGCCTTGGTCAGCACGTCGTCGGCCTCGCGGCGAGCCCGGTTCAGCGTCTCGTCCGCCTCGCGGCGGGCGTCGGCGATCGCCTGGTCGGCCGTCTGCTGGGCCAGCGACAGCACCCGGGCCGCCGTGTCCATGTTGTTGGCGCTGCTGCCAGAGTCTTCCATGGGCGACCGCATGCCGCCCATGGACATCATGGGCTCGGGCTGCTGCGGACGCATGTCCTGCTGCGGCTCGGGCTGCCTCATTTCCTGAGACTCCGACAACGGAGAGCTAAGTGCCGGAACACCCGGCTTCCCCCCACCCCGGAGGACTTCGGTGAGCTTCCCTCGAAGCTCCTCGTTCTCCTGAAGCAGCCGGTCGAGCTCCGCCTCGACCTCGTCGAGGAAGGCGTCTACTTCTTCCTCGTCGTAGCCGGGCCTGAGCCTCGTCGTACTGAACTGCTTGTTCCGCACATCCGCGGGCGTCAGCGGCATCTTGTCTCCTCGGCGCACTTGGCTGTGGTTCCTCAGCACCGTACCTGATCAGCACGCTACATGATCAGATCAGCGGCACGACCTCGATTAGCAAAATCAGCACTACGAAGTACAAAACCATGAAGCTGAGGTCCAGGGATACTGTACCTAGCCGGAACGACGGTATGAAGCGCCGGAGAAATTTTAGCGGCGGATCGGTAACAGTGAAGATGGTCTCAGCAAGTATCAGGATGACACCGGTCGGCTGCCAAGAGTGAGCGAATGCCTGAATCCAGCTGACGATCATCCGCCCCACGAGCGCGACCAGGAAGATCGTCAGGGCATACCGCAGGATGATCTGGATGATCAGCATCACACCACCTGCTTCCGGAGCCGGAAGCAACCACTTGCTATCACTTGATCAGTACACGCCCGTCAGTCAGCTAGCTCTGGTTGAAGAATCCCCGCTCCGCGATGCGGGCCTTGTCCTCCGCTGTCACCTCGACGTTCGCCGGGGACAGCAGGAAGACCTTATTCGTCACCTTGTCTATCGATCCACGCAGACCGAAGATCAGCCCGGCCGCGAAGTCGACGAGGCGACGGGCGTCGCTGTCGACCATCTCGGTCAGGTTCATGATCACCGGAGTGCCCTCGCGGAAGTGCTCTCCAATGGTACGCGCCTCATTGTAGGTACGAGGATGCAATGTTGTGATCCGTGCCAGCTCGACCTGACGCGGCGCTTCCTCGACGATCCGATCGTCGCCCCCCGGATACCCGTAATCCGTCCGTACGGGCGCGGACTCCACCAGGTCCGCCGCCTCGTCGTACTCCTCGTACTCGTCATACTCGTCGTACTTGTCCGGAAACGGGAGATCGTCCTCTACGAGGCCTAGGTAGACCGCCATCTTGCGCATAGCGCTCGCCATCGGTCAGTCCTCCGTCTAGCCACTCCCACGCGTCGCCGCGCACCCGAAAGCCTTACGCGACGGACATTACCTGACCGGAGGCCGTCTGGCTCCGAGCAACGCCGTACCAATTCGCAGGTGTGTCGAGCCGGACTCGATCGCGGGCTCCAGGTCACCGCTCATCCCGGCCGAGATGATGGAGGCATCCGGGCGCACCGAACGGACCGAATCCGAACATTTCCGCAGTGCGCCGAACGCCTCGGCCGGAGCCGCCCCGAGAGGCGCGACGGCCATCACCCCGCCCAGTCGCAGGCCGGGGGTGTTCTCGATCAGTTCCGCCAGGCCCGGGACGTCCCCGGCGGCCGCGCCGCCGCGTCCAGGGTCCCCCTGCGCGTCGAGATTCACCTGGACCAGGCAGATCAGGTCCCGGCCGGAGAACCGGCCGGAGGACGCCGCCGCGGCGCCCAGGGCCCGGACCAGCCGGGGCCGGTCCACCGAGTGCACGACGTCGGCGTACGCCGCGACGCGGGCGGCCTTGTTGGTCTGGAGCTGGCCGATGAAGTGCCAGTTCAGGGAGAGGTCCGCGCAGTCGGAGGCCTTGGGGGCCGCCTCCTGGTCGCGGTTCTCCCCCACGTCGGTCACGCCGAGGCCGGCCAGCAGCCGCACGTCGGAGGCGGGCCGGGTCTTCGTGACCGCGATAAGCGTGAGCCCGGCCGGGTCGCGCCCGGCCGCGTCGCACGCGGCGCCGACCCGGGCCCGGACGTCGGCCAGGTTGGCGGCCAGTTCCGCCCGGCGGGCACCGGAGTCACGGTCGCCGGCGTCACGGTCGCCGGCGTCACGGTCGCCGGCGTCAGAACCAGAGCCGGGCCCGGGGCGCCTGCCGGCCCCGGGCCCGGACGGAAAATCGACATCGTTCACGGGAGGAAGTACTACTTCAGGAAGTCGGGGACATCCAAGTCGTCGTCCTCCTCGAAGACCACCGGACGGCGGCGGGAGGCGTTCTGGTCATAGGGCTTGTCCCGTCCGCTGTCCTTCCAGGCGGACGCCGCGGGAAGGTCGTCGCGCGTGTCGCCCACCGAGAAGCCGGACCGGAGGTCGTCGTCATCGGTCTCCTCCTCGACGAACGCCACCGGAGCCGGCACGTAGCTCCCGGCCGTCTCCGCGGGCTGCGCCGGCACGTCCGCGACCGGGTCGGGCGCGGCCGCGGACCCGGCGGAACGCGGGCCGTCGCCCAGCGCGTCCGCGCCGGCCGGGCCCGCCGCGGAACCGCCCTGCGAGGAACGGGCGGCGCCGGACGAGGAACCGCCCGCGCTCCCGGAAAGCCCCCCGCCGGAGAACGAGCCGGCCGGGCCGCCCCACGAACGGGACCCGCTCGGGGACGAGCCCTGGCCGCCGGAGGCCGCGGGACGCCCCGCGGACCCGGAGCCTGACGCGGACAACCCGGAGCCGGAGGATCCCTGGGCCGGGGTCCCGGAGCCGCCGGCCCCGGCGCTGACGCCCGGGGCCGGCCCCCGCCCCGGACGCGCGTCATCAAAACCCGCCGCGATCACGGTCACCCGGACCTCGTCGCCGAGCGCGTCGTCGATGACCGCGCCGAAGATGATGTTCGCGTCCACCGCCGCGGAGTTGGAGACAAGCTGGGCCGCCTCGTTGATCTCGAACAGGCCGAGATCCGAGCCGCCCTGTATCGACAGCAGCACCCCGTGCGCGCCGTCGATCGACGCCTCGAGCAGCGGCGAGGAGATGGCCATCTCGGCCGCGGCGACCGCCCGGTCATCCCCGCGCGAGGACCCGATGCCCATGAGCGCCGAACCGGCCCCGGACATGACGGACTTGACGTCGGCGAAGTCCAGGTTGATCAGGCCCGGCGTGGTGATCAGGTCGGTAATGCCCTGGACACCGGACAGCAGCACCTGGTCGGCCGCCTTGAACGCGTCGAGGACGGAGACGTGCCGGTCGGAGATGGACAGCAGCCGGTCGTTGGGGATCACGATCAGCGTGTCGACCTCGTTGCGCAGGCGCTCGATGCCCGCCTCGGCCTGGATCGCCCGCCGCTTGCCCTCGAAGCCGAACGGCCGGGTGACCACGCCGATGGTCAGCGCGCCCAGGGAGCGCGCGACGCTAGCGACGACCGGCGCGCCGCCGGTGCCGGTACCGCCGCCCTCGCCCGCGGTGACGAAGACCATGTCGGCGCCCTTGAGCACCTCTTCGATCTCCTCGCGGTGGTCTTCGGCGGCTTTGCAGCCCACGTCCGGGTTCGCCCCGGCGCCGAGGCCGCGGGTGAGTTCGCGGCCGACGTCCAGTTTGACGTCGGCGTCACTCATCAGCAGTGCTTGTGCGTCCGTGTTGATCGCGATGAACTCGACGCCTTTGAGTCCCTCTTCGATCATGCGATTGACGGCGTTTACGCCGCCCCCGCCGATTCCGACGACCTTGATGACCGCCAGATAGTTCTGCGGTGCTGCCACGAGGAGGGTACCTTTCCGCTCGTTTTACCTGCCCGGCCGGACGCCATTCCGGCGCCGCCCCGTTCCCGGCCCCTGAACTGGAAAAACCTGCCTCACTTCCGGCAAAGTGGCCAAACTTACCACGATCCCGCCCCGCAGGTTTAACGTTCAGGTTGAGATTTAAAGTTTTGTTATCCTCACGATTGATACGGACAGTAGGGAAGGAAGGCACCCAGGTCAACTAACCACGCGGGGAAGTAATCGCGTGTTGGGTTGATCACAGGCCGTTTCCCCTCTGCCGATTCCCTGCCGGTTTCGCAGGAGGGATCCTCATCGCGGGCTTCCCTACCTGGTGATGGCGGTTCCAGGCGCGCTCACGTCGAAATAGCGCGCGGGGCCGCGCATCAGGATAGCAAGTTCTCGTGCCTTCACCGAGGCTCGGTCAGCGCCGCCCCACACGACCGTTTTCCCGTCGCGCAGCCGCAGCGTCACCGGACCGGAGCCCGATACCGCCGCGACCTGGGACGACAGCCAGCGCGGGGCCGCGCCCAGGACCGCGGTCGCCGTGGTCACGCCCGGATCGCCGGCCAGCCGCCCGCCGGAGACCGCGGCCTGCAGCCGCGGCAGCGTGGCGGGCCTGGTCCGCGACCAGCGCACGATCACGCCGGTCTTGTCGACCAGGTCGTACCCGCCGCCCGCCATCCGGACGGCCGCCACCGGCACGCGCTCGGTCACCGTGATCGTCAGCCCGTCCGGCCACGACTTGGACACGGCCGCCGAGGCCACCTGCCGGATCGTCTCGACCCGCCGGGCCACCGCGCCCTGGTCCACCTTCGACAGCGGGGTGCCGAGCGGCACGTCGGCCGCGCCGGACACCTCCGCCTTCGTCACCGTGCGCGTGCCGGTCACGGCCACCGAGCGGACCACGAGAAGCTTCGAGCCCACCAGGGCCCACGCCACTCCCGCGATGACCGCGACCACGAGCAGCGCGAAGAAACCGGCTTTCCATTTGTTGATGGAAACCGGGGCCTTCCCGGCGGCCGGCTGCCCGGCCCCCTTCCCCGGTCGCGGGGGAGCTTCGGTCCCCCCGCGCTCGGAGCGGGGGGCGACGGGACTGTCGGTCACTGGGCCAGTTCCTCCAGGATCCGGGGGCCGAGGCGGGTGACATCGCCGGCGCCCATGGTCAGGACCAGGTCACCGGGCCGGGCCAGGGCGGCGACGGCGGCCGGGACGTCGGCGGCCGACGGCACGTACTCGGCCGCCGATCCCGGCACCGCGTCCGCGACCAGTTTCCCGGTGACCCCGGGCTCGGGATCCTCGCGGGCCGCGTACACGTCGAGCACGACGGGGATGTCGGCCAGGCCGAGCGCCGCGCCGAACTCGGCCGCGAAGATCCGCGTCCGGCTGTACAGGTGCGGCTGGAACACCGCGATCACCCGCCCGGCGTCGCCCGCGAGGTCGCGGGCGGCCCGCAGGTCGGCGGCGAGCTCGGTCGGGTGGTGCGCGTAGGTGTCGAGCACCCGCACTCCGGCGGCCTCGCCCTTGGGCTCCATCCGCCGGGCGGCGCCGCGGTAGGCCCGCAGCGCCGGGGCCGTCCGGTCCGGGTCGGCGCCCAGCTCGGTGACCACGGCGAAGGCGGCGGCCGCGTTGAGCGCGTTATGCCGGCCCGGAACCCCGACCACGAGATCGACGCTCTTATCACCGAACGGGTCTTCGCTTCCCGTGACCGTGAACGAGGTCTCCATCCCGCTGACGGAGACGGAGCCGACCCGGTAGTCGGCCCCGTCGGATTCGCCGTAGGTCCGCACCCGCAGCCCGAGGCCGCGAGCGGCCTCGGCCAGCGTCACCGTGCCGGGGTCGTCGGCGCAGGTGACCAGCAGGCCGCCGGGGTTGACCCGGGCGATGAACTTGCCGAACGACGCCTGGTAGTTCTCCGGTGTCCCGTAGTTGTCGAGGTGGTCGGCCTCGATGTTGGTGATCACGGCGGCGTCGGAAGCGTAGTTGAGGAACGACCCGTCGCTCTCGTCGGCCTCCGCCACGAAATCCGTGCCCGCGCCGTCCGCGGCGTTCGTCCCGGCGGCGGCGAGGGTGCCGCCGATCGCGTAGCCCGGCTCGGCGCCGGTCTCGAGCAGGATCGTGGCGATCATCGACGTCGTGGAGGTCTTGCCGTGCGTGCCGGTGACCGCGATCACCCGGCGGCCGTGCATGACCGCCGCCAGCGCCGAGGACCGGTGCAGGACCCGCAGGCCCCGGCGGCGGGCCTCGGCCAGCTCCGGGTTGTCGGAGCGGATCGCGCTGGAGACCACCAGCGTGTCGGCGTCGCCCAGGTTGCCGGCGGCGTGACCGACGTGCGTCTTGGCCCCGAGGCTGGCAAGCGCGTCGAGGGCCTCGGAAGCCGCCGAGTCGCTTCCGGATACCTGCGTGCCGCGGGCCAGCATGATCTTCGCGATGCCGGACATGCCGGCGCCGCCGATGCCGACGAAGTGAACCTTGCCCAGTTCCTCCAGGGGCACCGGGTCGACGGGGGTAACCAAGCCTGTCATCGGCGGTGCCTTCCTGGAGACGACGGAGAGGGGCCCTGCCCGGGCTGGCGCGTCGGGAGGCTCGGCGGCTGCGCGGGGTAGGTGGGCTGCGGGGGGTACTGCTGCTGGGCCTGGCCCGGCGCCGGACGCGAGAACGCGTCGAACGACCGGTCCGGTGCCTGGGGCTGCTGCTGGTACTCGGGCCGCTGCGGGCGCCGGGCCTGCTGGCGCCGCTCGTCCGGCCGGCCGGACGGGGCGGGCCCGGACGAGGGGGGCAGGGCCGCCTGCGGGGCCCCGCCCCCGGCGGCCTCGCCTCGCGCCGACCGCTCCGCGGCGATGACGTCGATCACGGCCCGGGCCAGGGCCCGGTCGGCGTCCCGGCGGCCCAGGGACGACGCGGCCTCCGACATCCCGGCGACGTGGTCGATGTTGGTCAGCACGGGCAGCAGGGAGCGCGTGATCCACTCCGCGGTGAGCTCGTGGTCCGCGACCAGCAGGCCGCCGCCGCGGGCCACGATCGGCTCCGCGTTGAGCCGCTGCTCGCCGTTGCCGTGAGGCAGCGGCACGTAGGCGGCCGGAAGCCCCACCGCGGTCAGCTCGGCGCAGGTCATGGCGCCGGACCGGCACAGCGCGAAGTCAGCGGCCGCGTAGGCCAGGTCCATCCGGTCCACGTACGGCACGGCCACGTACGGGGCGGCCTGGCCGCCGCGCGGCACGTGGATGTCGCTGCTGTTCTTAGGGCCGGTCACGTGCAGCACCTGGACGCCGGCGTTCAGGATCGAGCTGACCGCCCCGGCCAGGGCCTGGTTCAGCGAGACGGCGCCCTGCGAGCCGCCGGTCACCAGCAGCACCGGCAGGTCCTTGCGCAGCCCGAAGTGGGCCCGGGCCTCGTCCCCGAGCTTGAACCGGTCCAGTTCGGCGATGGTCCGGCGGATCGGCAGCCCGATGTGCCGGGCGCCCTTCAGCTTCGTGTCCGGGTAGTTCACGTACACGTAGTCCGTGAGCATGGCCCCGAGCCGGTTGGCGAAGCCGGGCGTCGGGTTGGCCTCGTGGACCACCGCCGGCACGTGGTGCCGCTTGGCCGCCAGGTAGGCCGGCGCCGACACGTACCCGCCGAACCCGACGACCACGTCGGCCTGGACCCGGTCCAGGACCTGCCCGACGGCGTGGACCGCTCCCGCGAGCTTCCCGGGCATGGCGAACACGGCCGGGCTTACCGAGCGGGGCAACGGCACTTTGGGAACGAACTCCAGCTCGTAGCCGCGCATCGGCACCAGCCGGGCCTCCAGGCCCTGCTCCGTGCCGAGGCAGGTCACCGAGATGCCGCTGTCGGCCTCCCGCAGCGCGTCGGCCAGGGCGAGAGCAGGCTCAACGTGACCGGCGCTGCCGCCGCCCGCTAGGACAACTCTCATCCGCGCTCCTCGCTCATCAGATTCACCTAATCAACCGTTCAATGTCGTTCTCCGCAGTCCGATCCAGCTTAGGAGGCGGGACGCCGTTCCGGGGCCACGAGCGGCCAAAGCCTCGGCCGCGCCGGGTGAACGGCGGGCGAACGACATCAGCATGCCCAGCGCCGCCATGGTCACCAGGAGCGAGGAGTCTCCCTCGGAGACCAGGGGCAGCGGCACGCCCTCGGGCGGCAGCATCCCGATGACCGAGCCGATGTTGACCACGGCCTGCACCACGATCCAGGTCGTGATCGCCGCGGCCAGCAGCCGGTCGAACATGCCGGGAGCCCGGCGCGACACCTTCAGCCCGGCATAGGCCAGCCCCCCGTACAGCGCGACCACGCACAGCGTGCCGATGAGGCCCAGTTCCTCGCCGATGATCGAGAAGATGAAGTCGCTGTTGTCTTCGGGGATCCACCCCCATTTCTCCCGGCTGGCGCCGAGCCCGACGCCGAACACCCCGCCGGAGCCGAGCGCGTACCGGCCCTGGATCACCTGCTGGTTCGGGCCGAGCGCGCCGCCGGTCGGGTTGAGGAAGTGCTCGAGCCGCGCGAACCGGTAGCTGGCGGTCACGATCAGCAGCAGGAACACCAGTCCCATGAGGAACAGCATCCCGCCGAAGACCCGGCCCGGGGTGCCGCCGATCCACAGCAGGGTCAGGAAGACGACCAGCAGGACGGTCGTCGTGCCGAGGTCGTCCCCGGCCATCACCAGCAGGGCGAGGATCGCCGTGCCGGGAAGGAGCGGCACCAGCATGTGCCGCCAGTCCCCCAGCAGCTTCAGCCTCTCCTTGCGGGCCAGCAGGTCGGCGCCCCACACCGCGAGGGCCAGCTTGGCCAGCTCCGACGGCTGGAACTGGAACGGCCCGATCTGGATCCAGCGGGCCGCGCCGTTCACCGCCGGGGCCACGCTGGGGATCAGGGTCAGCAGCAGGCCCAGCACGGACACCGCCACCAGCGGGTAGGCGGCCGCACGGTACCACCGCGGCTTGGCCCGGGCCGCCGCCCACATCAGCACCAGCCCGAGGGAGACGCCCACAACCTGCTTCTCGAAGTCGCTGTAGGGCGACTTTCCCTGGGTCAGGTCCAGGACCGACCCGGTGGACAGCACCATCACCAGGCCCAGGCCAATCAGCAGCGTGGTGATCCCGACGATGAGGTAATACGGCGTCAGGGGCCGGTCCAGCAGGGCGTGGAACGCCCGCAGCCGCTCCCGGCCCGCCTCGCGCAGCCCGGCCAGGGTGCCCGGCCCTCCCCCCGGCTCCGGACCGCGGCCTCTGGCCCTGGTCTCCGGATCGCGGGTCGTGCGGGGGGTCGCGCGGACATTCATGCCCCTCAGTTTCGCGGCCCCAGCGCCCGGACCCTCGGACATCCGCCGCGTGTCGGGCGATTTTCCTCAGCCCAGTCGCTGGATGAAGCTTATCCAGGCCACAGTTCTCCCGGCGAGCACGCAAGCCTGCCGCTTCGATATTTTTCAATACAGAAAGTGATTAAATGATGTCTTTAAGTTAAAGAATTAGGGTATGACCACCTATCGCCGGGGGCCATTAAGTCCGAGGAGACCGTGGTGTTAAGACCATGAGCGGGTGGGACAAGCCACCCTCCACTCCAGACCAGCCGCACGAGTTCAGCGACCGGCCGCCGAAGCCAGCCTGGAGCATGACGGACGCCGAGCGCCGGGAATTCGCGGAGAACTATCAGAAGGCTCACGGTCAGGCCGAGAAGCCCCGGGAGCAGACACCACCTCCCACGGCCGACGATGTACGGGAGCGGCGCAGGCGCGCGAGCCAGCCGGAGACAGGGCAACACATCACCCACACGGACGCCCTCCCCGAACGGCTCGGGGCGTCGACAGAATCCGCGGAAGCCACTCTGGACTTGAACGATTCAGATGACAAGGGGCCGGAAGACGCCGAGGCCGCTGATCACCTGGAGATCGCCGAGCAAGCAGAAGCCGAGATCGAGGCCGACGATCAGCCCGCCGAGACCGCCCAGCCGGAGAAGACCGACGCTACCGACGACAGCGCCGAGCAGGCCGAGAAGCTAGATCGCGCGGAGCAGCGCATCGAAAAGCTGGAGGTCCGAAACGACAAGCAGGCCGAGCGCATCGAAAAGCTAGAAGACGAGAACGACAAGCTTCGAGAACAGCTACGGGAGGCCAGGGAGGGCAAGCACGCGAACGATGACTCGCCGCAGGACCGGTCCGAGGACATCAAAGGCGAGCGGAACGACGACGCCGAACGCGGCGAAGATCGAGACGAGCCCGCCCGGAGAAGACGTGCAGGGCTACCTAGCAGTGACGCCATAGGCGTGTTGACGAACGCCGTTGCCACCTCTGACGCCGTGGCGACTACCGCGCACATCCTGACCACCAACGAAGCCGGAATAATCGGAGCCGTTGCCGGGCTCGGCGGGGCCGCATACATGCTGATCAAGAAGAAGCTAGAGGCCAGGGGAAACCATGAAAATCAGTGAGGCGATAGACGAGACGCTGCGGGCACTGATCGAGCGCGTCCTGAAAAACGACCCCGAGGGCACGGCGCGGGTGATTGAGCGGGCCGGGCCTGAAGCGTACGAGCAGGTTGCCAGCCTGGCCACCGAAGCGTCAGCGTACGTCGCCCTTCACCTGGCGAAACGGTGGCCGCTCGGCACTGACCTCAAGACGATCGCGGACAGCACCGCTAGCGCCATCCCTGGTGTTCCTGTCACCGCCAAAGATGTCCACACGTTCCTTGCCCGCTCCGTTTTCGGGGACGAACCGGTAGCAAATGTGTTCAAGGACAACGAAGAAGGGCCGTTCATCCCCGTCTACGCCCTGGCAAGCTTGCTCATCTCGTTCAAGTCCCCGAAGGACAGGGGCTGGAATGCATGGCTGGACGTGATCGAGGATGCTATCGAGCAAGCCCGGCAAATCCCCGACGCTGTTCTCCCTGCAGCCGCGTACAGGCACCAAAAGAAGTAGCGGGCAGGCGCCTGCCCGCTTCAAGCGGTTCCGGCGCGCGCTCCGGATTACTTGATGCTGCTGGTGAAGCGGCTCCACTCCGCTCCGGGAACCCTCAGCAGGAAGCCGTCTCGGTCCTGGGTGTCACGGATCACGACGACGCGAGCGGAGCGGTCACCGGAGACCTCAGCGCAGTTGCCGTCCTGACCGCTGTAGGTGCTCTTGCGCCAGTCGGCGCGGGATGGGTTCGCCGGGGTCATCCCGCTTACCTCCTGCTGTCGTGCATGCTAAAGCTCGTCGGCGGCCTGCCGGATCATCCGCACGGACTCGTCGGGGTGCAGTGCGGCGGCTTGCAGCCGTTCAAATGCAATCGTATAGCGCTCCACATCCGCGCCGTCCTCGAAGTAGATGTCGCCGGCGAGCGTCTCAACGTAGACCACGGAACGGTCGGTCGCTTCCGGGAAGTCAAGAACGACAAACGGGCCGCTGGTGCCGGCGTGCGCCCCAGCTCGGTACGGGAGAACCTGAATAGTGGTTTTGCCCTGCTCGGCGGCATCGGCCATGCAATGGAGCTGATCCCGCATCACGGCAGGGCCGCCGACCACGCGCCGGATGACCGCTTCATCCAGCACCGCCCACAACCGCGGGCGGTCCACTCTCGCGAGGATCTGCTGCCGGTTGGCGCGGACTTCGACCCGGCGGTCGATCTCTGAGCCATCGAGTTCACGGGGGCCGCCCTTAATCGTGGCACGGGCGTAGTCCTCGGTCTGCAGCAGACCAGGAACGGCAATGGGCTCGAAGGTGCGGAGGGCACCGGCCCCTCCCTCC
>WRBL01000106.1 GCA_009784565.1 Streptosporangiales bacterium
GTGCGGGCGGAGGCCGAGGCCGTTCATGGCGCCGAGGCGGATCGCCCGGCCGATGGTGGCGTTGGCGCGGAAGCCCGAGCCCCAGATGTTGCCGCGGCAGTTGACGCCGATGTCCTCGCGGACCGGGCCGTTGACCACGATGAACGGGGCGGTCCCGGTGGTCGACTGCCAGATCGACCGGGTGACCATGCCGTCCTTGAGGAAGCTGTCCCACGCGGCCAGGACTACCGGAAGGTACCCGGGCTTGCAGCCGGCCATGGCGGCGTTGAGCGCGGCCAGGCGTACCGTCAGGTTCCGGTTGAGGTGCGGCATCGGGATGAGGACCTCGTCCGGGTCCCGTTTGGTGGCGGCCAGGAACTCATCGAGATAACTCGACGTCACCGGGACGACGGGCAGGCCGTCGGTCCAGCCCTGGTCCTCGTAGTACTCCATCGCGCGCCGGATCTCGTCGAGATCCACCTCGGGCGGGCTGGTCATGCGGTCACCCCCAGGATGCGGAGCATGTCCGGCAGCGCGTCGCGCACCATCACGGTCATTTCCTCTTCGGTCCGGCTGGCGATCGGGTGCGGGACGGCTATGTACCGGAAACCCGGGAAGCCGAGGGACTGGGCCATCGCCTCCGCGGTGATGCGGAAGGAGTCAGTGCAGATGCTGACAGCGGGAATCCCGGCCCGCTCCAGCACGATCCCGTCCGCCAAACTGGCGGCGCTGCAGGAGCCTCAATCACCGATCCCGGCGACGGCGAAGTCGCAGTTGTGCAGCATCTGCTGGACGACGCTCTCCTCCACCGGGGTGCCGAAGTAGCCCTTCCGGAACAGCCGCACCTCCCGCACGCCGTAGCGTTCGGTGAGCTCGCGGCCGACGATTTCCAGGAGAGGGACGGCGTTCGGCTTGGTGTTTTCCAGGAGGGCGAGCCGGGCGCCGCGAAGGGTCGCGGGGCGCGGGCTCAGGGTGGTGTTGGTGGCCCGCCCGGCGTCGCCGGTCGGGTCGAGCAGGGGTTCGCGCATGATCTGCTTCCGTCGTCGCTACTTCCGGATGAGGTCGAGGGCCTTGGTGGTGACGGTGGCCGCCGTCAGGCCGTAATGCTCGTACAGTTCGGCGGGGACGCCGACCTCGAGGTCGGCGGCGGGCAGGGCGGCCTGCTTCAGCCTGGCTTGTATCTGGTGCTTGGCCAGGGTCTCGGCGACGATCGTGCCGAGGCCGCCGACGACGCTGTGATCCTCGATGGCCAGCACGTTCCGGGTTTTCTCGGCGCTATCGGCGAGGGCGGCCTCGTCGAACGGCTTGAGGTAGGCGGCGTCGAAGACGTCGGCCTCGACGCCGTGCTCGTCCTTAAGCTGCTGGGCGGCCTGAACCGCGAGGCTGACGCCGAGGCCGTGGCCGACCAGGGTGAGGTCTCCGCCGTCCCGGATCTTCAGCCACTTGCCGAATTCGTAGGCCGGCTCCTCCTCGTACACGGCCGGGACCTGCTCGGCGATGCGGATGTAGGCGGGGCCGTCGTGGCCGGCGTTCTGCTTCAGCAGGGCCACGGCGCTCGCGGCGTCGGCCGGGGCGATGACGGTCGTGTTGTTGAGGGTCCGGGCGATCGCGATATCCTCGACCGCGTAGTGGCTGGTGCCGAAGTAGCCCATGGCCAGGCCGGACAGCCGGCCGACGAGACGGACCGGCAGGTGGTTGTAGTCCACGTCGGTGCGGAGCTGCTCGGCAGTCTTCAGCACGCCGAACGGGGCCATGGAGAAGATGTACGGCTTGAAACCGCAGGTCGCCAGGCCGGCGGCCACGGACACCGAGTTGGTCTCGGCGATGCCCAGCTCCACGTACCGCTCGGGGAACTTCTCCCGGAACTCGGCCAGGGTGTTGGACAGGTCCGCGCTCAGGGTCAGGACCCGGGGATCGGCGGCGGCCAGTTCGGTGACGGCGTAGCCGGACGGGTTGGCGGTGCGGGCGGTCTCGCGCTCGACGTCGCTGAAGACGTCGACCATCTTCTTCTCGGTCGGCGCGCTCATCGGGACAGCTCCATCCGCTTGGTGATCTCGGCGACGACGTCGGCCTGCTGGTCGGGTTCGAGCAGGCCCAGGTGCCAGGCCTGCGGCTGCTTGCTGAACATCTCGACGCCGTGGCCCTTCTCGGTCCGGGCGATCAGGCAGCTGGGCTGGCCGAACGACGGGTCGGGCAGATCGTCCCCCAGCGCCTTTTTGAGGGCCGCGATGTCGTGGCCGTCAAACTCGGTAACCCGCCAGCCGAAGGCGTCGAACCGGTCGGCGAGGGGCTCGATGTTCATCGCGTCCGAGGTCGGGCCGCTGCCGGAGAAGCCGTTGGCGTCGATGATGACGGTCAGGTTCCCGAGCTTGTAGTGCGAGGCGGCCATCGCGGCCTCCCACACCTGCCCTTCCTGCAGTTCGCCGTCGCCGGTGAGCACGAAGGTGCGGTAGTCGCGGTTGTCCAGGCGCCCGCCGAGGGCGATGCCGGTGCCGACCGACAGGTTGTGGCCGAGGGAACCGGACGAGAAATCGATCCCCGGCGCGAGCTTCATGTTGGGATGGTCGTTGACCGGCGACCCGACCTTGCCGAACTGGCTCAGCCATTCCTTCGGGTAGAAGCCCAGGTCGGCCAGGACCGGCCAGAGCCCGGTCGCGACGTGCCCCTTGCCGAGCAGGAACCGGTCCCGGTCGGGCCACTGGGCGTCCGCCGGGTTGATTCGCAGGACGTGGTAGTAGAGCGTCGCCAGAAGCTCCGCGGCGGAGAACGTGGAGGCGTAGTGCCCGAGGCCCGCCTGCGCGATCAGCTCGACGGTCTGCAACCGGATCCAGTCGGCCCGGCGGGCCAGTTCGGTGTCGGTGACCGGACGGCCCCGCTCGAGAATGCTGTCCAGGGTGCCCATGGGTTCCAACGTAATTTCCGTCCTGGCCGCTGGCAATGTGCCCGGATGCTGACAGAACGGCGGCGCGGTCTGTGCTCTAGGCACAGTGACACGCCTGATGGCCCGGTCAACACTGGAGGGCACCTGCACACCCGTGATTGGCGAGGGCGCATGAAACGCTATAGAAGACGCGGAATCAGGCTGGCGGCGGTGCTGGCGGTGGCACTGCTGGCCGCGCTGGCGGCTTGCTCAACGGGCGGCGGTTCGTCGTCATCAGCCGGCGGGCTGTCCAAAGCGAAGGTCTCGGCACTGTCCAGCGACGTGAACCAGGGCGCGTCGACGCCGCAGTTCAGCACCTACGCCGCGGGCTACGGCAGCAAGGTCAAGTCCATCGCGAACCTGCGCGGCAAGAAGATCATGATCGTGCCGGGCAACAGCGAGCTCGCGGCCTGCACCGAGATCGCGCAAGCGGACGCGGCGCTGGCCACCTCCGCGGGCATGAAGCCGACGATCTTCGCCAACCAGGGGACGACCTCCCAGTACAACACCGCCATCGAGAACGCGATCCACGGCGGGTACGCGGCGATCGACGCCGAGTGCGACTTCGACCCGACGCTGGTCGCACCGTCCATCGCCCAGGCGCAGAAGGCGGGCATCGCCGTCGCGGTCTACGGGGACACCCCGCAGGAGGCGGCCAAGGCCAAGATCAAGTACAGCACGGTCGACCCCTACCAGCTGGACGCCAAGTACGCGGCGGAGCAGGCGGTCGCCCAGGCGGGCGGGAAGCCGTTCAAGGCCATCGCGATCACCTCCAACGCGGCGCCGGCCACGGCGATCATGCAGAACGCCCTCACCAGCGAGCTGAAGTCGATCTGTCCCGGCTGCACGGTCAGCGACTACGACGTCGAGGTGCCGAACTGGACGACCGACGTGTCCCGCACCGTGACCTCGGCGCTGCTCCAGCATCCGGACGCGACCGTGCTCTTCCCGGACTACGCCGGGATGCTGACCTACGTGCTGGAGGGTGTCCAGGCCGCGCACGCGACCACCAAGGTGAAGACGTACCTGGCGTTCGGCGGCGGCACGCCGTTCATCAAGCTGCAGGCCACCGACCCGGGCAAGAGCATCATCCAGAGCGACATCGGCGGCTACCCGCCGTGGACCGGCTACCTGCTGTTCCTGCAGACCGCCCGGGAGCTCGAGCACATGTCTCCGATCCCGTATGACAAGGCCATCGGCCCGGACCGGATCGCCACGCCGGGCAACGCCGGCAACGTGCTGGCGACCGGCGGCTGGGGAACCAGCTGGGTGAACGGGTTCCGCGGCCTGCTGGGGCTCCCGTCCCTGTCGGGCAGCGCCCTGACCTCCGCGTCGACGCTCAACGGCGCGATGACCGCGGCGCCGTGATGGAGTCTGTACCCGAGGAGGTCCCGGCGGTGGAACTGCGCGGGATCTCCAAGGACTTCGGCAGCAACCGGGCCCTGGACGATGTGGACCTGCGCATCGGCCACGGTGAGGTAGTCGGCCTGGTCGGGCAGAACGGCTCGGGCAAATCCACCCTGGTCAAGGTGCTGTCCGGGGTGCATGAGCCGTCGCCCGGCGGGCGGCTGTTCGTGGGCGGCGACGAGGTTCCGCTGCCGCTGGCACCGGGGAAGGCCGGGGAGGTCGGGCTCAGCTTCGTCTACCAGAACCTGGCCCTGGCTCCCGGCCTGACCGTCCTGGAGAACCTGACGTTCGGGCAGCGGATCGGGCGCGGGTTCCTCAACCCGATCAACTGGCGGGGAGAGCACCGGTCCGCCGCGGTCGTGCTCGACCGGTACCAGGTCTCCCTTGACCTCGACGCCTACAGCGGCGACCTGCCGCCGGTGGACCAGGCCCGGCTGGCGATCGTCCGGGCCGCCGAGGACCTGCGCCGGTTCCGTTCGGCCAGCGGGTCGAGCCACTCGGTCCTGGTCCTGGACGAGCCGACCGTCTTCCTGCCCGAGGAAGAGGTGGAACGCCTCTTCGACCTGGTCCGCACCGTCGTCGCCGAAGGCGCGTCGGTTCTGTTCATCTCCCACGACCTGGCGGCGGTCCGGTCCATCACCGACCGCGTCGTCGTCATCCGGGACGGCCGGACGGTCGCCGAGGTGGTGCCGGGGGAGACCGAGGAAAGCGAACTGGTCGACCTGATCGTCGGGGCGTCGGCGGCGTCGGCCTCGCTGTCGGAAGAGGCCGCCGAGGCGGAGGACTCGCTGTCGGGGCTCATCTCCGGCACCCCGGAGCCGCGCGAGTCGGCCGTCGTGGTCGGGCACCTGTCCGGCGGCCGTCTGCGGGACCTGTCGTGCGAGATCGGCGCCGGGGAGATCCTCGGCGTCGCCGGCCTCATCGGCTCCGGGGCCGAGGAGGTGCCGTACCGGCTGTTCGGGGCCCTGCCCGAAACGGAGGGGTCGCTGCGGCTGGGGTCGCGGACCCTGGACGCCGGGAAGCTCAGCCCGCAGCGCGGCGTGCGGGAGCAGATCGCTCTTGTCCCCGCGGACCGGGCCGTGCAGGGGCTGAGCGGGGAGCTCAGCCTGTGGGAGAACATCGTCATGCTCGTCGAAGACGAGCACTACCGGGGCGGTGTGTTCCGCCGCTCCGAACTCGTGGAACTGGCCCGGGACGCGATCGACCGGTTCGGCATCCGCCCCGCGCTGCCGGACGCCCCGGCCCAGACGTTCTCCGGCGGCAACCAGCAGAAGGCGCTGATCGCCAAGTGGCTGCTGGCCCGGCCCCGGTTCCTGCTGCTGCACGAGCCCACGCAGGGGGTCGACGTCGGGGCCCGCCGGGACATCTACGGGTTCGTGAAGGCCGCGGCCGCCCTGAGCCAGATGGCGGTGCTGTGGGTGACGACCGATTTCACCGAGCTCGCGGAGGTGTGCGACCGGGTGATTGTCCTGTCCGAAGGCCGCCCGGTGACCACGCTGGCGGGCCAGGAACTGACCGATGACGCGATCAGCGCCGCGACGCTGCGGCAGATCAGGGAGGCCTCATGAGCGCGCGCGCTCCGACCGCGGTCGACCGTTCGGAGGAAGCGCCGCCCCGGGCCTCGGTGCTGCGGCGCCTGGGCCTGCAGCGGTACGCGATCCTCATCGTGTTCGCGGCGATGGTGCTCGCCTTCGGGCTGGCCGTACCGTCGACGTTCCTCACGATCGGGAACCTGTCCAACATCCTCGGTTCCCAGGCGGTCCTGTTCATCCTGGTGATGGCCGTGATCCTGCCGACGATCATGGGCGACTTCGTGGACCTGTCGCTGGGTTCCTCGCTCGGCCTGTCCGCCATGACCCTGGCCGTGCTCAACGTGCAGCATCACGTGCCGATACTCCTGGCCTGCCTGGCCGGGATCGGCGCGGCGCTCGTGGTCGGCCTGCTCAACGTCTTCTTCGTCGTGTCCTTCGACAACAACCCGTTCATCGTGACCCTCGGCATGATGACGATCGTCCAGGGCATCATCTACGTCATCTCCGGCGACAACAGCGTCGGGATCGTGTCGACCGGCCTGTCGGACTGGATCTTCAACAACGAGTTCCTGTCGATCCCGCTGGAGTTCTACTTCGGCCTGGCCATCTTCCTGGTCGTCTGGTACGTGCTCAGCTTCACGCCCGTCGGCCAGAAGGCCCTGGTCACCGGGCAGTCCCGGGAGGTGGCCCGCCTCAGCGGGGTCCGGGTCAACCGGCAGCGGTCCTGGGCCTTCATCATCGCGTCCGTCCTGGCCGGCCTGGCCGGGGTCGCCTACGCGGGCACCAACGGGACGGTCGACCCGACGGCCGGAAGCGACCTGATCCTCCCGGCGTACGCGGCCGTGTTCCTCGGGGCGACCGCCATCCGGCCCGGCCGCATCAACCCCCTGGGCGCACTGATCGCGGTCTACTTCCTGGCCACGGGCACGGCGGGACTGGAACTGCTCGGCACCCAGAGCTACATCCAGCAGATCTTCTACGGCGTGGCGCTGGTCGCGGCCATCACGGTGCCGAAGGCGACCCGGGGCCGGGTCTTCGCGCGGCGGAGGGCATCATGACCGACCTGTTCGACGACGTGCGGGGCAAGACCGCGCTGGTCACCGGGGGAGCCTCCGGGCTGGGCCTGGCGTTCTCCTCGGTCCTGGCCGCCCACGGCGCGCACGTGTACGTCGCGGACGTGGATTCCTCAGCCCTGGCGGCGGTATCCCCCGGCGCTCCGGGAGAACTGCCGGGCGCGTCGCCGGTCGTGCTGGACGTCAGCGACGGGGCGCAGGTGGAGGAGGCGGTGCGGGAGATCGTCGCCGCCCGGGGCCGTCTCGACATCGTGTTCGCGAACGCGGGCGTGGCCCTGGGCACGCCGCCGCTGGTCCCGTCGGGCTCGGCCGACGCGTTCTCCTGGGAGGACTACACCCGGCTGGTCGACGTGAACCTGCACGGGGTGGTGCATACGGTCCGGGCCGCGGCGGCGGTGATGAAACGGCAGGGCGGCGGGTCGATCGTGGCCACCGCGTCGACCGCGGGGCTGCGCAACGACCCGTTCGTGCCGTACTCGTACGCGGTCGCCAAGGCCGGGGTGGTCAACTTCGTGAAGCAGGCCGCGCACGACCTGGCCCGCTGGAACGTCCGGGTGAACGCGATCGCGCCGGGGCCGTTCAAGACGAACCTGGGCCGTCACGCGGACGCGGAGCAGAAGGGCCCGATCAACGCGGGCGCGGAGGAACGCTGGAACGAGGTCATCCCGCTCGGCCGGATGGGGGACCCGTCGGAGATCCGCGGCCTGGCCCTCCTGCTGGCCTCGGACGCGTCCAGCTTCATGACCGGCGGGATCTACCCGGTCGACGGCGGCGCCCTCCTGATGGGGCCGCCGCTGCCGCCGTTCTGAGCCGTCTCCGGTCCGGGGTACTCAGGCCGCGACCTCCGTGTCCCCGATGAACGCGTCCCACAGGCCGGCGTACACGCCGCCGAGGTCCAGTAGTTCGTCGTGGGAGCCGATCTCGGCGACCCGCCCGTGGTCCATGACCACGATCCGGTCCGCGCGGGCGGCGGTGGTCAGCCGGTGCGCGACCACGATCGTGGTGCGGCGGGCGGTGAGCTGGTCCGTGGCCCGGGTAACGGCGGCCTCGGAGGCCAGGTCCAGGGCCGCGGTGGCCTCGTCGAGCAGCAGGATGTCCGGGTTGGCCAGCTCGGCCCGGGCCAGGGCGATGAGCTGCCGCTGCCCGGCCGACAGGTTCCGGCCCCGCTCGCCGACCTGGTGGCCGTAGCCGCCGGGCAGTCGCGTGATCATGTCGTGGGCGCCGACCCCCCGGGCCGCCGTCTCGACTTCCTCGTCGGAGGACGTCGGCCGCGCGTACGCGATGGCCTCGGCCACGGTGCCGCTGAACAGGTAGGACTCCTGCGGCACGACGCCGAGCCGCTGCCGGTAGGCGGTGAGGTCGTAGTCCCGGACGTCGGTCCCGTCGACCGTCAGGTGGCCGCCGGTGATGTCGTAGAACCGGGCGATCAGCTTGACGAGGGTGGATTTCCCGGCGCCGGTCTGCCCGACCAGGGCGACCGTCTCCCCGGGCTCGACGGTGAAGTTGACGCCGGACAGCGCCTCCTTCGCGCGGGCCCCGTCCTCGACCGAGGCGGGAGCCCCGTCCAGCGCCGAGCCGGTGGTGTAAGCGAAGTGGACGTCGCGGAACTCGATCCGCCCGGTCAGCCCGCTGCCCGGGACCGGCGCCGGATTCTCGGCGGGAGGCGTGGTGGTCCGGATCCGCAGCAGGTCCTTCATGCGCTGCAGGCCGACGGACGCCTGCTGGTAGCCGTCGAAGACCTGCGACAGCTGCTGGACGGGGGCGAACACCATGTCGATGTAGAGCAGGTAGGCGATCAGCGCGCCGGCGGTCAGCGCGCCGGACCGGACCTGCCCGACGGCCACGACCAGGACGATGGTTCCGGCCACGGTGGACAGTGTCTGGACGAACGGGAAGTACATCGCGATGTACTTCTGCGCGCGCAGCCGAGACTCCCGGTAGCCGAGGCTGCGGCGGGCGAACCGGGCGCTGTTGGTGCCCTCACGCCGGTAGGCCTGCGTGACTCGCAGGCCCGCCACGTTCTCGGCCAGGTCAGCGTTGACGAGGCTGACCCGCTCCCGGGCCTCGGTGTAAGCCTGCGACGACTTCTTCCGAAACACGACCGTCGCGGCGATGAGGAACGGCATGATGGCAAGCACGAGCAGCCCGAGATGCACGTTGATGATCAGCATCGCGACGAACACGCCGATGAAGGTGAGCAGCGAGCTGATCATCGTGATCATCCCGGTCTGCAGGAAGGACGACAGCGCGTCCACGTCGGTCGTCATCCGGGTCATGATGCGACCCGACAGCTCTCGCTCGTAGAAGTCGAGCCCGAGTCGCTGCAGCTGGGCGAAGAGCTTGACCCTCAGGGTGTAGAGCAGACGTTCGCCGTTTCGTCCGACGACCATGGTCTCGGCCATGTTGACCAGCCAGTCCCCGAAGACGACCGCCAGCCCGAGCAGCGCCATCTCCACGACCGTGCCGAACGCCTTCGCCTCGACCCCGGAGTCGATCCCGCCGCGCATCAGGGCGGGCAGTGCCACGCTGGCGGCGGCGTCGAGGCCGTCGAGAACGAGCCCGGCGATCAGCGCGATGAGGATCGGCCGCAGCAGCTTGCGCAGCGTGAAGTTCCGCTCGGACCGGCGGGCCTGGGCGGTGTCGACTTTCGGCTTGTCCTTGATTGGGGGCAGCGCGTCGACCTGAGCCAGGAGTTCCGGGCTGGGCGGGAGGCTGCCGATCATGCCGTCCACGCGGCCGCCGCCTCCGCCCCCGCCGCCCCGGCCCCCGACCCGCGCGGCCGCTGCCGCCACGGCGCGGCTGCTTGCCCGCTGGGAAACCCTTTCATCCGAACGGGTCTTAGTTTCTGTCCCGCTCCTGATCTCGCTGACGACCGGGTCAGCGCTGCTGAGAGCGTCGGCGCCGAGTTCCCCGGCGTCCGTCCCCTCGGCGTCGTCGCCCGGCCCGGACAGGAGAACCCGGTACAGCGGGCAGCGCTCAGTGAGCTCTTCGTGGGTGCCGATGTCGGCGACCCGGCCTTGGTCGGTGAGCACGGCGATCCGGTCGGCCAGGTTCAGAGTGGAGCGCCGGTGCGCGATGAGGAGAGTGGTCCGACCCTCCATGACCCGGTGCAGGGTGGCGTGGATCTCGGCCTCGATCCGCGGGTCGACCGCGGAGGTCGCGTCGTCCAGCAGGAGCAGCCGAGGGTCGGTGATGAGGGCCCGCGCCAGGGCGACGCGCTGGCGCTGGCCGCCGGAGAGGGTGAGGCCCTGCTCGACGACGACGGTGTCGTACCCGTCGGGCAGCTCGCGGATGAACTCGTCGGCCTCGGCCGCCCGGGCGGCGGCGATGACCTGCTCATCGGTCGCGCCGGGCCGCCCGTAGGCGATGTTGGCCTTGACCGAGTCGGAGAACAGGAAGCTGTCCTCCATCACGAGGCCGATCGCCTCGCGCAGCGACTGCTGAGTCACGTCGCGCACATCGTGGTCGCCGATGCGGACCGAGCCGCCGCGCACGTCGTAGAAGCGGGGCAGCAGCAGTGACAGGGTGGACTTCCCGGACCCGGACGGGCCGATGACGGCGACGGTCTCGCCCGGCTCGACGCGGAGCGAGAGACCGCGCAGCACCGGCTGGGACGGGACGTAGCCGAACGATACGTTGTCGAAAGTGATCCCGTTGGCGTCGGCTGGAAGCGCCGATCCGTTCGGCTTGTCGGTGATCGTGGGTTTCGAGTCGATGACTTCGAAGACCCGGATCACGCTGGCCCGTGCCTGCTGCCCGATCGTGATCAGCCCGGTGAGCGCGCGAACCGGCCCGGTGAGCTGGGTCAGGTAGCTGGAGAACGCGAGGAAGGTCCCGAGGGTGACGCTTCCGTGGATGGCGAGCCAGCCGCCGAGCGCGAGCACTCCGATCAGGCCGAGGGAGGGGACGGCGGTCAGCGCGGGGCTGAAGCGGGCCGTAATGCGGGTCGTCCGTAGCCGGGAGCCGAACAGTTCCTCGCTGGCGGCCTCCATCCGCCGCATCTCCTGCTCTTCCTGGCCGAAGCCCTTGACGACCCGGACGCCGCCGACCGCCTCGTCCACGATCCCGGCGACCTCGCCGGCCTGCTGCTGGGCGTGCCAGCTGGCCGGGAACAGCTTCACGCGGGAAGCGCGGGCCAGTATCCACAGGACCGGTGCGACCGCCACCGCGACCAGCGCGAGCAGCGGCGACAGGAACAGCATGATGACGAGCGAGAACACGAACAGGATCAGGCTGCCGAGGGTCATCGGCACCATGGACAGCAGACCCTGCACCATGTTGAGGTCGGAGATCGACCGGCTGACGAGCTGCCCGGTGTGGATCTCGTCCTGGCGGGCGCCGTCCAGCTTCGCCAGCGAGTCGAAAAGCTCGGTACGCATGGCGTGCTGCACGTCGAGCGCAGTCCGCCCGCCCCGGTACCGGCGGAGGAAGACGCCGGCGTAGCTGACGGCCGCCATGGCCAGCAGTCCGGCCGCCAGCGGCCAGACCGACTCGCGGTGGGCGAGGATGACGTCGTCGATGACCGAGCGCTGCAGCAGCGGGATCACGAGCATCGCGACCGAGGCCAGAAGCGCCCCGCTCAGCGAGAGGAGCACGTCCTTGCGGAACCGCCAGCAGTAGCCGAACAGCCGTCGCAGCCACCGTGATTCGTTACTGTTTTCGGTTTCGGTACCCGGTCTCGTGCCGTCTGTGCCGTCGATGTCGCTCATCCGTCCCCGATAGCTAGGTGTACGCGCGCGCATGGAACCACGACTCATAACGCCCGGGACTGGAAGTTTCATTTCCGAAACTAACGATCCGCGGCCCGGGTCCCGCTCCGGCCCGCCCGCGGTCCCGCTCCCAGGCCGCCTGGTCCTCACGGAAACATCTGAAACGTAACACCGGGTACCGACATTTCCCGAATCGTTTTCCGCTCTGCTCCGCCTCACTCCCGCCTCGAATGTCAGTGGCAGGCACTATCGTCCGGGGCATGCGGTTCCTGCACACATCCGACTGGCACCTGGGACGATCGCTCCACCGGACCAGCCTGCGCGAGGCGCAGGAAGCGTTCCTCGACCACCTGGTGGAGACCGCCCGGGACGAGAAGGTCGACGCCGTGCTGGTCGCCGGCGACATCTACGACCGGGCCCTTCCGCCGGTCGACGCGGTCGAACTCTGCGAGGACGTCCTGGTCCGATTGCGTGACACCGGAGCCCGGGTGATCGCGATCAGCGGCAACCACGACTCGGCCCGCCGCCTCGGGTTCAGCAGCTCCCTCATCGACGCCTCCGGCGTGCACCTGCGCACTCGCCCGGCCGCCCTGGCCGACCCGGTGATGCTGGAGGACGCTCACGGCCCGGTCGCCGTCTACGGGATTCCCTACCTTGAGCCCGCCGCGGAGGGCGAGCCCGGCCACGAGGCGGCGATCGGCCGTGCCGCGGCGCGGATCCGCGAGGACGCCGGCGCCCGGGGCGCGGCCCGCACCGTGGTGCTGGCCCACGCCTGGGTTCACGGCGGGCAGGCCAGCGACTCCGAGCGCGACATCTCCGTCGGCGGCGCGGGGTCGGTCCCCGCGTCCCTGCTCGACGGGTTCGGCTACGTCGCCCTGGGCCACCTGCACGGCCAGCAGACGATCGCGCCGAACGTGCGCTACAGCGGGTCGCCGCTGCCGTACTCGTTCTCCGAGGCCGCGCACAAGAAGGGCAGCTGGCTGGTGGACATCGACGCCGCCGGAGAGGTCCGGGCCGAGAAGGTCCCGGCCCCGGTCTACCGGCGCCTGAGCCTGCTCAAGGGGAAGCTGGATGACCTGCTCGGCTCCCCGGCCTACGGCGAATACACCGACCGCTTCCTCGCCGTGACGCTGACCGACCTCCAGCGGCCCGGCCAGGCCATGGACCGGCTGCGGAAACGGTTCCCGCACGTTCTTACCCTGACGTTCGAGCCGGAGGGGCTGACCGCCGACGGCCGCCGGTACGGCGACAAGGTGAAGGGCAAGGACGACCTGATGATCGCGACCGAGTTCGTCCGGCACGTCCGCAACACCCCGCCCGACGAGTCCGAGAGCAAGCTGCTGGCGGCCGCGTTCGAGAACGTTCGCGCGGGGGCGCGCTGATGCGCCCGCACCGGCTGCGAGTGACGGCCTTCGGGGCGTTCGCCGGAACCGAGGAGATCCGCTTCGACGACCTTGAGGGCCTGTTCCTGCTGCACGGCGAGACCGGCGCCGGGAAGACGACGCTGCTGGACGCGATCGCGTTCGCCCTCTACGGCCGGGTCCCGGGCGTGCGGGGCAAGGCCAAGCGGCTGCGCTCGGACCACGCGGCTCCCGGTACCCGCACCGAGGTCCGGCTCGAGGCGACGATCGGCGGCCGCGCGCTGCGCATCACCCGCAGGCCCGAGCAGGAGCGCCTCAAGAAATCCGGAGCCGGCATGGCGAAGGAGCACGCCTCGGTCATCCTGGAGGAGGCCGACGGCGACGGGTGGGAGGTCAAGTCGACCCGCATCGGCGAGGCGGACGCCGAGATCGGCGACCTGATGGGCATGTCGGCCGACCAGTTCTTCCAGGTCGTGCTGCTGCCGCAGGGAGAGTTCGCGCAGTTCCTGCACGCCGACGCCCCGGCCCGGGAGAAGCTGCTGGCCAAGCTGTTCGGCACCGACCGGTTTCAGTCCGTGGAACAGTGGCTGGCCGAACGCCGCCGGACCACGGCCTCCGCGGTGTCGGCCGCCTCGTCCGAAGTCGATCACCTCCTGGCCCGGGTCAGTCAGGTCGCCGACGAACCGGTCCCGGACGAACCGGACGCGGCCGCGCCCTGGAAGCTCACATGGCTTGACGGGCTTACCTCGGAGGCCAGGGACCGCAGGGAGGAGGCCGCGGCGTCCGCGGCCGGCCGGAAGGCGGAACTGGACAAGGCCCTCACGGCCAAAAGCGCGGCGCAGACTCTCGCGGACCGGCAGCGCCGCCGCCGGGACGCCTTGGACCGGCGGGAAGAACTCGACGCCGAAGCCGGGGAGATCGCGCGATTGCGGGCCGAGGCCGGCGCCGCCGCGCGGGCGGCCGAGATCGCCTCGGTACTGGACGCCGCCGACCGGGCCGCCGCCGGGGCCGAGACCGCTGTCCGTGCCGAGGAAGAGGCCCGGGCCGCGATCCCGGATGACCACGCCAGCCTGCGGCCGGCCGGCGTGGAGGCCCTGCGCGCGACGGGAGACGAGCAGCAGGAGCGGCTCGGCAGGCTGGACGCCCTGCGTGATGTCGCCCGGGAGGCCGAGACCGAGGAAGCCGCCGCGGCGGACGCCCGGAACCGGGCCGCCGACCTCGCGGAGGAACTCGCGGCCACCGAGACCGAGGCCGCCGGCAGGCAGGCGGAGCGCCCGGCCGAGGTCCAGGCCCGTGACGACGCCAGCCAGGCCGCCGGGTCCCTGCCGTCCGCTCAGGCCGCCTCCGCCTCCGCCGCCGCGGTGGCCGACGACTCCGCCGCGCTGGCCGGCGAGCGGGAGCGGCGGGAACGGCTCGCCGAGGAGCACCTGGCCCGCCGGGACGAGGCGCTGACCGTGCGGGAAGAAGCCACCCGGCTCCGGGAGGCCCGGGTCGACGGGATGCGCGCGGAACTCGCGGCTTCCCTGGCCGACGGCACGCCGTGCCCGGTCTGCGGTTCCCCCGACCATCCCGAGCCGGCCGCTCCCGCGCTTGAGCCGGTCAGCCGGGAACGGGAAGAACAGGCCTACGCCGCGGCTGACGAGGCCACGACCGTGGCCGACGCGGCGGGCCAGAAGGTCGCCGCAGCCGACGCCACGATCGCCAGCCTGACCCGGCGGCTGACGGACGCGGGCTGGACCGTGCCCGCCGGCGCCGCCGCGCTCGCGGGCGCGGTCACCGAGGCCCGGGCCGACGCGGAGCGCCTCGAAGGCGAGGCCGCCGCGCTCAAGGCCGCCGCCGCGGGGCTGTCCGGCCTGCAGCAGGCCCTTGACGACATGGACCGGGTCCTCGCCACCCTCGCGCGCGACCAGGCGGAGCTCACCGAACAGCGGACCGCGGCACTGGCGGAAGCCGAGCGCGCCAGCCAGCGGGCGGCCAGGGCCCGTCAGACCCTGGAAGGGCAGCTCGGCGGCGCCGCCAGCCTGGACACGGCCCTGGAAACCGCCCGGGAACTGGCCGACGCGCTCGGCGCCGCGGCCGACGCCGCCGAGGAGGCCGCCGACGCCGCGACGGACGCCCGGGAGGAACGCGAGCGGGCGGCCACGGCCGCCGGGAACAACGGGTTCGGCGATCCCGGCGCCGCCCGGGACGCCTACCGGGACGTGGCGTGGCGCACCGAGACCGATCAGCGGATCCGGCGTCACGAGAGTGACGTCACCGCGGTGGCCGGGCAGCTGGCCCACCCCGACCTCGATGTCCCGCTGGAGCCGCCCGCCCCGGTCGGCGACTGCGAGGAAGCCGCCGCGCAGGCCCAGCTTGAGCACGAGGAAGCGGCCGCCGCCCACGGCCGGGCAGAGCACACCGTGGACCAGCTGCTGAACCTGAGGCCGGAGCTCGCCGGGGCCCTGGCCGCCCTGGAGCCGCTCACCGAACGCGCGGACGAGGCCCGCAGGCTCGCCGATCTCGCGGGCGGGCTCGGCGGCAACCAGTACAAGATGACGCTGTCCAGCTTCGTCCTCGCCGCGCGCCTGGAAGAGGTCGCGGCCGCGGCCAGCGAGCGCCTGGTCACGATGACCGCCGGCCGCTACACCCTGGTCCACACCGACGCCCGCAAGGGCGGCGGCCGGGCCGGGCTCGGCCTGCTGGCCTGCGACGCGTGGACCGGTCAGGACCGGGACACGTCCACGCTGTCCGGCGGAGAGACATTCCTGGCCAGCCTGGCCCTCGCCCTCGGGCTGGCCGACGTGGTCACCGCGGAGTCGGCGGGAACCCCGATGGAAGCGCTGTTCGTCGACGAAGGCTTCGGCACCCTGGACGAGGACACCCTCGAAGAGGTGATGAACGTCCTCGACGGCCTCCGCGCGGGCGGCCGGATTGTCGGCATCGTCAGCCACGTCACCGAACTGCGCCAGCGCATCCCGGCCCGGGTCCACGTCCGCAAGGGCCACCACGGCAGCCACGTGACCGTGACAACAGGCTAACGTGCCGCCGCATTCAGCCTGAATCGAAAAAGATCTTGGTGCTACTTATTGAGATACACATCTTTAGGATGTAGTGTTCGTAGTGACGGGTCGACGGGGGAGGTGATCCAGGGTGAGGAACGACGGAACCGAAGGGCCGGGCGGCTATGCGGAGGCGCTGGCGTGGGTCGCTTCCGGCCTGGACTTCCTTGGTGCGGCCGCCGTGGGCGGAGATCTGGACGAGCCGGTGCTCAGCGACGTGCTGCTGGGGCTGGAAGCGGCGGGGGCGCGGCTCGCGGCGGTCCGGGGCTCGGTGCTCGCGCGGTTCGACGCGGCCGACCGCCACGACGCGGATGGATACCTCAACAGCTCGTCTTGGCTGCGGGAGCGCGCCGGGATGACGCATCAGGCCGCCAAGCGCCAGGTCCGCCAGTCCCGGGTCCTGCGGTCCCGGCCCCGCCTGGCCGCCGCGATGCGCGACGGAACCCTCAGCGAGTCGTGGCTGGACAAGCTCACCGCCATGACCCGGCCCGTTCCCGATGACCTCCTCGAGTACGCCGACGAGATGATCCTGAAGGTCCTCGCCGCCGGCGGCGACCTCGACGACGCCGCCCAGGTCATCGCCAAGATCCTCGAATGCGCCGCGCCCTCGCCGGGCCCCGGCGACCCGGACGGCTCCGGCCCCGGCGACGAGGACGGCTTCGAGGACCGGTCCCTGCGCCTGGAGACCACTCTCGGCGGTGCCGGGGTCCTGCGCGCCAACCTGACCCCGGAGGCGGCGGCCGCGATCCAGGCCGTCATCGACGCCCTCGGGAAAAAGAACGGCGCGGAGGACACCCGGTCAAAATCCCAGCGAAACCATGATGCTCTCCACGACGCCGCCGCCCGGCTGCTCGGGGCGAGGCTTCTGCCGGACCGCGCGGGCAGTACCACCCGCGCCGAGGTCCGCATCGACTTCGCTGACCTCATGGGCCTCCCCGGTGCTGAGACCCTCGCCGAGGCGTGGCTCACCGGGCAGCTCTCCGAGCCCGGCCGGCTCACCGGCAAAGACGCCGAAGTGGCGGCCTGCGGAGCGCTGATCTCGCCGATCGTCACCGCGACCCCGGACTGGGACGTCGCAGCGGAAATGATCTGCCTGATCGCCGGGGCCCTCCGCCAGCACGAGGCGGCCGCCCCGGCCGGAACCGGCGACGCCGACGACCGGCCCCCGGTCCCGCTGCCGCCGGAGGCCTGGCAGGCCCTTCTCTACGCCGTCGGCAAGCTCGCGATCAAATTCGTGTCCGGCCCCGGGGCCATCGCCTCGCTGCTGCGAACCGGCCTGCTGAGCGACCCCTTCACCGGCAAGAGCGTTGCCCTCGATATCGGCTTCAGCAACCACATTCCCGACAGCATCCGGCGGGCGGTCATCGCCCGCGCCGGCGGGCGCTGCGAGTGGCCGGGCGGCTGCGACGTTCCCGCGGCGGCCTGCCACGTGCATCACGTCAAGCACCGCAAGGACGGCGGGCCCACCAGCGCCGGACAGTGCATCCTGGCCTGCACGTTCCATCACGAAGTGGCTATCCACAGATGGGGCTGTTGCGCCATGTGGCGTACTGCTATATCGCCCGCTCAGCGGGCAGAGATGAGAGGAGAATATCTCTGGGCCTAATGGCTAACCGGAACTCGAAAGGGCGCAA
>WRBL01000107.1 GCA_009784565.1 Streptosporangiales bacterium
CCGGTGCGCATCGCGGTCCGCTACATGTCCGCCTCGGCCTCGGCCCGCATCGGAGGTGACCTGTACGAGGCCGTGGCCGCCGGCGGGCACGTACGGCTGGTCGTCGGCGACGTCCTCGGCAAGGGTCTCCCGGCCGCCCGGACCGCGGCCGTGGTCCTGGGCGCGTTCCGCGAGGCGGCCTACGACGCGCCCGACCTGCCGTGCATCGCCGCCCGCATCGAAGCCAGCCTCCGGCACCAGGAGGCGGCCGAGGAATTCGTCACCGCGGTGCTGGCGCAGGTCAGCGCGGACGGGTCCCGGGTCGAGATCCTCAACTGCGGGCACCCCGACCCGCTGCTGGTGCGGGACGGGCAGGCCACCGCGGTGCAGGCGCCGCGCACCGGCCTGCCGCTCGGGCTGGCGTCCCTCGCGGAGTTCCCCCGGGACGTGCGCGCCTTCTCCCTCGGCCCGGCCGACCGGATGCTGTTCTACACCGACGGCATCAGCGAGGCCCGGGACGGCGGCGGCGAGTTCTACCCGCTCGAGCGGTCCGGGAGCCTGCTGGGGCCCTCGGGGCCCTCGGGCCCGGAGGACCTGGAAGCCGCCCTGGACCGGCTGATCGCCGACGTCCACCGGCACGTCGGGCACTCCCTGCTCGACGACGCCGCCCTGCTGCTGATCAGCCGGGACTGACCGGGGTCCGGTCTGACCGGTTCGCGCCTTTGCTCTAGAATTCTTCTGTGCGCGTGTCGCACGTTCGTGCGGGTGGACCGTGTCGCGCCCGCGGCCCCGAGCACTGGAGCAGTCAAGCATGTGCACCGCGTGCGGCATGACCACGCATGTCCCCGTTTTCGAAGACAGCGACGGCGAGCCGACCTCCGGCCCGTCCGGCGCCGTGAAGTTCGCCGCCCTGCGCAACCCGGTCTGCCGGACCTACCTTGTCGGCGGCATGCTGTCGATGATGGCAGACAATATCGAACACGTTCTCACTTATTGGGTACTTTGGGAGCACTTTCACTCAACGGCGCTCACCGGGTTCGAGGTCATCAGCCACTGGCTGCCGTTCTTCCTGCTGTCCCCGTACTTCGGCGCGCTGGCCGACCGGAAGGACTGCCGCAAGCTCATCCAGGGCGCGCAGGCCCTGTTCATGGCGGTATCGGCCTGCTGGGGCATCCTGTTCCTGACCGGCACGCTGACCGTGTGGAACGCGTGCATCCTGCTCATCCTGCACGGCACCGCCGGGGCCCTGTGGGCGCCGCCCGAGCAGCTCATGCTGGAGGACTTCGTCGGCACCCGGGAACTGCCCAGCGCGGTCCGGCTGAACGCGACGGCCCGGAACCTGGGCATCCTGTTCGGCCCGGTCGTCGGATCGGCCTTGCTGCTGGGCCTGGGGCCCACCGCCGGGATCTTCGTCAACGTCGCGTTCTACGTGCCGATGACCGTGCTCATGGCGGTCACGAAGTACACCGGCCACCTGCGGCACGGCCTCGTGCCCAAGGCCCGGGTCAGCGTCATCGGAGCGGTGAAGGTGTTCCGGGACGTCAGCCGGGACCGGGTCATCGTCTGCATGATCATCCTGGCCGGGCTCGGTTCGTTCTTCGTGGGCGCGTCCATGCAGACGGCCATGCCGTCGATCTCCTCCTCCGTCACCGGGATGAGCTCCAGCACGGCCTACAGCGTGCTGCTGTTCGCCCTCGGGCTCGGCGGGGTCCTGGGCGGGGTCCTCCTGGAGGGCACGAACTGGCTGAAGTCCACGGTGCGAACCGCCGTGTGGACCACCGCCGTCTACGGGCTGACCACCGTGGCGTTCGCGTTCGCCCACAACTGGGTCGCCGCCGGGATCATGCTGGTCATCGGAGGGATCTGCAACCTGGCCAACATGTCGATCACCCAGACCATCGTCCAACTGCTGGCGCCCCGCTCCAAGCGGGGCCAGGTCGTCGGCGTCTACGGCGTCGCGGCCAACGGGCTGCGGATGGGCAGCGGGGTCACGGTCGGCTTCCTCGGCGGCCTGCTCGGCCTGCGCATGTCCCTGGCCGCCAGCGCGACCGGCCTGATCGTCTGCACCGCCCTCGTGGCGGCTTACCTGGCCGTCATCGTCCGGCGGCAGGCCGCCGACGCCGCGGCGGCCGCGGCGGCCGCCGCGGCCACGGGCACGTCTCGCGGCCCGGTAGCCGGGTGACCTGGGAGAACGCCCGGCACTCGCACGGTTCAACAGTGAGCAAATGGTTACCATGAGTACATGAGTCCGCTTACGGGGGTACTGAGCGAGGCGTGGGATCTCTACCGGAGGCACGCCCGTCATTTCCTGCTTCTCTCATTCGTCATCTACCTGGTCCTCGCGGCGCTGGCGGCGCTGTTCAGCGCCTTTCTCGGCACGATCGGCCAGTTCCTGTCCGACGTCCTGAACGTGTTCGGCATGTACCTGCTGCAGGTGGCGCTGGTCAAGGCCGTGCAGGACGTCCGCGACGGCCGGGCCGACCTCAGCCTGCGGGAGACGGTCGGCGCCGCCGTGCCGTCGCTGGTGCCGGTGGCCGTGGCGTCGATCCTGGCCTCCGTCGCGATCGCGGTCGGGTTCTTCCTCGTGATCGTGCCGGGCCTGATCCTGGCGACCTTCCTGTCGCTGATCGTGCCGTGCATCGTGATCGGCGGCGCCGGGATCCTGGAGTCGTTCGGGAAGAGCTGGCGGACGGTGCGGGGCAACGGGTGGCACGTGTTCGGCACCTACGTGATGGTGTTCCTGCTGCTGATCCTGGCCAACATCGTCATCGGGGTCGTCCTGTCGTTCCTGCCGGCGGCGGCCAGGAACTTCCTGTCCGAGGTCATCGCCGGAACCCTGATCGCCCCGTTCATCGCCGCCGTCGTCACGCTCGTGTACTACCGGCTCACGGCCGCGGGCGGAAAGCCCGCCGAGCCGGCCGCGCAGGCCCCGGGCTCCCCCGGGTGGTCCGGGTCATCCGGGTCGTCCGGGGAGCAGTTTTAATAGGAAGCGTGATCATACGCGAGGCTCTCCCCGGGGAGGCGGAGGCGGCGGGCGAACTGCGGGTCGCCGCCTACGCCGACCGGCACCTGCTCGACGTGAACCCGCCCTACGCGCGGTCCCTGCGGGGCCTCGGCTTCGACGGGCACGGCACGGTACTGGTCGCGGTGGACCATGACGGGACGCTGATGGGGACCGTGATGTACGAGCCGTGGCATCCGGGCAGCGAGGTCGCCCGGTCCGCCGACGAGGCGGAGGTCCGGGCCCTGGCGGTGGCCCCGCTGGCCCAGGGACGCGGGGCGGCGCGGGCCCTGATGGACGCGGTCATCGGCCAGGCCGAGGCCAGGGGCGTGTCCCGGCTGCTGCTGTCGACGCTGCCCGCGATGACGGCGGCCCAGCGCCTGTACCGGTCACTCGGCTTCGCCCGGGTCCCGGAACTGGACTGGGATCCGGTTCCCGGGGTGACCCTGATGGGCTTCGCTCTCCGGCTCAGCCGAGGGTGAGGATGACCGGGCCGTCCTCGGTGATGGCGACGGTGTGCTCGGCGTGCGCGGCGCGGCTGCCGTCGCCGGTCTTGATGGTCCAGCCGTCGTCGGCGACGTAGATGTCGTCGTTGCCGCCGGCCATGAACCAGGGCTCGATCGCCAGCACCAGGCCCGGCTGCAGCTTCAGGCCGCGGCCCTTCTTGCCCAGGTTGGGGATGTGCGGGTCCTCGTGCATGGTCCGGCCCACGCCGTGGCCGCCGAGGTCGGTGGAGATGCCGTAGCCCCCGGCGCGGCCGACTTTGCCGATGGCGGCGGAGATGTCGCCGAGGCGCCCGCCGGGTACGGCGGCCGCGATGCCGGCCGCCAGGGCGGCCTCGGTCACCGAGATGAGACGGGCGTCGGCTTCGGAGCCGTCGCCGACGGTGAAGGAGACGGCCGCGTCGCCGACCCAGCCGTTGAGGGTCGCTCCCGCGTCCACGCTGAGCAGGTCGCCGGGCTTGAGCGCGTACTCGTCCGGGATGCCGTGCAGCGCGGCGTCGTTCACCGAGACGCAGATGACTCCGGGGTACGGGACCGGCGCGAACTTCGGCTTGTAGTTCAGGAACGGGGAGGTGGCGCCTGCGTCCTTGAGCACTCCGCGGGCCGTCTCGTCCAGCTGCCGCAGCGTCACTCCGGCCCGGGCGGCGGACCGGACCGAGGACAGGATGTCCGCCACGACCTTCCCGGCGGACCGCATCAGCTCGATCTCGGCCCGTGTCTTCAGTTCAACCACGCGTTTCCCCTTTCACGGGCCACTATATTAGCCGGGGATACCGTGCCCGGTCGGGGCCGCGCCGAGCAGGTCCCCGTAGCCGCCGGCCGACCACACCCGGTGGCGGAACTCCGAGACGCTCAGCAGCCCGTCCGGGGCGTCGCTTCCAGTCCGCGGCGAGAAGAAAACCCCGTCGCAGCGCTGGCAGTACCAGGCGTCCCGCCACAGAGCGAGCGCGGCCGGGGCCCCGCGCTGCACCCGGGTGAGCCGGGCCCGGCGGGCCGCCGCCCACCCGTACATGGCGAGCGCGTAGGCGAAGCAGACGATGCCGCACCAGAACAGGACCGTCCCCGTCCCGCCCCCGGCGGCGGTCCCGGACCAGGCCAGGGCCATGCCCGCGACGCCGAAGCCGGTGCCGGTCCAGGCGATCCGGTCGGCGGTCTTGAGCACCGGCCGGGGGCTCAGCAGGTCGGCCTCGTCGCCGGCGAACACGTCGGCGTAGACGACGGAGACCGGCCGGACGTCCTCGCCGGTCTGGTGCCGCGGGCAGGGCACGGTCTCGGGCATTCTCACACGGTAGCCCAGCCGCGGCCGGGAGGCACCGTCTCCCGGCCGGGCGCGCCCGCTACCCCAGGCCTTCCTGGCTCAGGAACCCGGAGGCGACGGTGGAGTAGTTGGCGTGCTGGGTGATCACGGCGGTGTCCATCTTCAGCAGCGCTTGCGTGGTCAGCTTGGCGTCCACGGCGTTCAGGGCCGCCGTGATCTTCGGCGTCGCCGCCTTCTTGTTCACCAGCGGGATGATGTTCTGCGCGGCGAAGTCGTGCCTGGGGTCCGACAGTGACACCAGGTGGTCGGTCTGGATCTGCGGCGTCGTGGTGAACACGTCCGCGGCGTCCACCTTGCCGCTGGTCAGTGCCTTCAGGGTGATCGGGCCGGACTCGTCCAGCGGGGAGAAGGACTTGAACGTCAGGCCGTAGGTCTTCTTCAGGCCGCTGATGCCGTCGGGACGGGTCTTGAACTCCGGCGGCCCGCCGAGGGTGAGGTTCTTCGCGACCGAGGTCAGGTCCGAGATCGACTTCAGGTGGTACTTGCCGGCGGTCGCCTGGGTCACGGTGACCGCGTCGGAGTTCGATGCCGGGGCCGGGTTGAGGATCTCCAGGGACGAGGGCAGCTTCGCCTTCAGCGCGGCGTCCACGCCGACGGTGGTCTTCGCGTCCGACTTCGTGTCGACCGAGTTGGTCAGCAGGCCGCCGTTGTACTCGGGGATGACCGAGATCGCGCCGCTCTTGACCTGCGGGTAGTAGACCTCGCGGGCTCCGATGTTCAGTTTCGCGGTGGCGTTGACGCCCTTGGCCTTCAGGGCCTGGACGTAGATCTGGGCCAGCAGTTCGTCCTCGGGGAAGTTGGCCGAGCCGACGACGACGCTGCCGCCGCTCGAGCCGCCGGACAGCGGGTTCGAGCCCGACGACCCGGACCCGGAGGATCCGCCCGAGGAGCAGGCCGTGAGGGCGGTCACGGCGGCCAGGGTCAGGGCCGCGGCACCGTAGGTGAGCTTCATGCGCATATCGGAAAAACCTTCCCCGTTGGAGGGTTGTGACGTTATTCGGAACGTTCGGACCCGCGCAGGCCGGCGGGCACGAGGACCCGTGACAGCACGGAGAACAGGATCAGGACGGCGATCGCGAGACCGACGACGAGCAGCGCCCCGCCGGCCACGGGCCCGTACTGGGAGCTGGCGAGGCCGTCGACGATGAAGCGGCCGAGGCCGCCGAGGCCGACGTAGGCGGCGATCGTCGCGGTCGCGACGACGAACACGGCGGAGGTCCGCAGGCCGGTGAGGATGAGCGGCATCGCGCAGGGCACCTCGACCCGCAGGATCTGCTGCCGGGTGGTCATGCCCGCCCCGCGGGCGGCGTCTTTCACGTCCGGGTCCACGCCGGCCACGCCCTCGTAGGCGTTGACGAGGACGGGCGGGATCCCGAGCACGACCAGCGGCAGCAGCCAGGCCAGCGGGGAGAACCCGGCCAGGACCGTCAGCAGGATCAGCAGGCCGAGGGTGGGGATGGCGCGGGCCGCGTTCGCGAGGTTCGTCACGACCGCCGAGCCGCGGCCGCTGTGCCCGAGCGCGACCCCGAGGGGGACGGCGACGACCACGGCGATCAGCAGGGCCAGCCCGCTGTATTCGAGGTGGGCCAGGATCTGCTGCGGGATGTCCCCGGGGCCGCGCCAGTTGGCGCCGTTGCTGATCCAGCCCCAGGCCCAGCTGAAGAAGCTCATCGTGCCTCCCACGGGGTCAGGATCCGCCGGACTCCGACGAGCAGCAGGTCGCAGACGATGGCGAGAGCGATGATCAGGACCAGGCCGACGTACACCTCGGTGGGGAAGCTGCGCTGCAGCCCGTCGATGAACAGGTAGCCCAGCTGGGACACGCCGATGAGCTGGCCGATGCTGGCCAGGCTGATCCCGGACACGACGGCGACGCGCAGGCCCGCGATGATCACCGGGACGGCCAGCGGCAGTTCGACCGTGAGCAGCCGGCGCGCCGGCCCGTACCCCATCGCGGTGGCCGCCTGCCTGGCCGCGGCGGGAACAGCGCGCAGCCCGGCGACGACGTTGGGGGTGATCACGCACAGCGAGTAGAGAGTCAGCGCGATGACCACGTTGGTGTCGGTGAGGCCGAACGCCGGGATCAGGGCGATGAACAGGGCCAGCGACGGGATGGCGTAAATGATGTTGAGGACGGTCAGCGTCGGCGGGTAGAACCAGTTCCAGCGGGCCGCGGCGATGCCGAGCGGCAGCGCGATCACCAGCCCGATGAGCGCCGGCACGATGCCGAGGTAGGCGTTCTCCCCGGTCAGCTGCAGGATCTGCCCGCTGTTCGACGGGATCCACGACCAGTCCACGGCTAGCGGTCCTTCCCGCGCGCGCCGTCGGCGGCCCGGGCCGCGATCGCGGCCCGGATCTGCTCGTAGCCGAGGACCCCGGCGGTCTTGCCGGCGCCGTCCACGGCGACGGCCTGCCCGGCGGGCGACAGGACGGCGGCGTCGAGGGCGGCGCGCAGCGAGTCGGTGCCGGCGGTGAACGTGTGCTCGCAGTGGTCGGCGGCCAGGTCGCGCAGGGCGGTGGCGGACCCGGCGGCGTCGAGCCGGTGCCGGGGCACCCAGCCCGTCGGCCGGCCGCCGTCGGCGGTGACGAGCACCCACGGCGCCCCGGTGCTCACCGCGTCCGCGACGGTGGCGTCCCCGGCCAGCACGGGCGAGGTGTCCAGGTCGAGGTCGCCGGTGCCGAAGAAGGACAGCCGCCGGATGCCCCGGTCGAATCCGACGAAGTCCCGCACGTAGTCGTCGGCGGGCGCGCCGAGAAGGTCCTCGGGCTCGCCGACCTGGGCGAGGGTGCCGTGCGGGCGGTAGAGGGCGACCTGGTCGCCGACCTTGATCGCCTCCTCGACGTCGTGGGTGACCAGGACGACGGTCTTGCGCAGCTCGGTCTGCAGCCGGATCAGCTCATCCTGCAGGGAGGCCCGGACGACCGGGTCGACGGCGCTGAACGGCTCGTCCATCAGCAGGACCGGCGGGTCGGCGGCCAGGGCGCGGGCCACGCCGACGCGCTGCTGCTGCCCGCCCGACAGCTGGCGCGGGTAGCGTCTGCCCAGCGCCGGGTCGAGGCCGACGAGTTCCAGCAGTTCCCGGGCCCGGCCGCGCGCGGCGGCGCGCCTGGCGCCGAGCAGCAGCGGCACGGTGGCGACGTTGTCCTCGATGGTGCGGTGCGGGAACAGCCCGGTCTGCTGGATCACGTAGCCAATGCCCCGGCGGAGCTTCACCGGGTCCTGCCGCAGCGCGTCCCGGCCGTCGACCAGGATGCGGCCCTCGGTCGGCTCGACCAGCCGGTTGATCATGCGCAGGCTGGTGGTCTTCCCGCACCCGGAGGGGCCGACGAGGACCATCGTCTTCCCGGCCGGGACCTCCAGGTCGAGGGCGTCGACGGCCACCGTGCCGTCGGCGTACCGTTTCGTCACTCGTTCGAATGTGATCAAGCCGCCGTCGGCCTCTCCCCGGGGATCATTTCCTACTCGCTCAGGGATGAATATATATCACCAGCGGAAACTCCTCACGCGTCGCGGCGGAGCAGGAGAACGGCGCAGCCGGCGAGCAGCACGACGGTCCACAGGCAGAACACGCCGAACCCCTGCCAGGGCGACAGGACGTCGGCCGGCTGCTGGGCCGTCTGGCCGATGAGCTGCCCGGCGACGGTCGGCATGTAGCCGTGGATGTGGTTGGCGATGGTGCCCGGGATGAGGCCGATCAGCGGGGGCACCACGAGGACCAGGCCGATGACCGCCGCGATCGCCCCGGCGGTGTGCCGGATGAGGCCGCCGATCGCCATCGCGAAGATCCCCATGACGACGAGGTACCCGATGCCCCCGAGGGTGGCCCGCAGGACGCCCGGCTGCCCGAGCGTGATGACGACGTGGCCGTGCAGGATGGCGGTGGTGGAGAAGAACACGGCGAACACGGTCACCGCGGACACGACGAGTTCCAGCGCGGCGAATACGAGCACCTTGGCGGCCAGCATCGGCAGGCGGCGCGGCACCGCGAGCAGCGAGGACCGGATGGCGCCCGTCGTGTACTCGCTGCTGATCACGATGACGCCGAGGACGCAGAGCGCGAGCTGGCCGAAGCCGAAGCCCGTGCCGTACAGGATCGTGGTCGGGTCGGTGTGCAGCTGGACCTGGTTCGGGTGGTTGCCCGGCTTATCCCAGACGCTGGCGATGACAGTCGCGACGACGATGCTGAACCCGATGGCCACCACCACGAACGCGACGAGCGACCAGACGGTGGAGCGGACGGACCGGATCTTGGTCCATTCCGCGCGCAGTATCCCCGGCCAGCTGTCGCGGGCGGGAGCGACGTCGCGGGCGGGACCGGTGACGGTGGTCATGACGGGGTCCTCCCTGGCGGCCGGCTCGCCTCCGTGTACTCGACGGCGCCAGCCGTCAGTTCCATGAACGCTTCCTCCAGCGACGCCAGCCGCGGGGTGAGCTCGTGCAGCACGATCCGCCCGGACGCGGCGATCTCCCCGATCCGGGGCGCGTCCAGGCCGGTCACGACGAAGGCGGGCGCCGCGCCGCCGCCGGTTGTCCCGGCGGGGTCCCCGGTCTCGGTCATGGTCCCGCCCGCGGCGGTGATCAGCTCCCGGAGATGATCCGGGTCGGGCGTGCGGACGAGCACGGACTTCTCGGAGCTGCGCTGGATGAAATCCGACGTCGAGCAGTCGGCGATGAGCTCGCCGCGGCCGATCACGATGAGGTGGTCGGCCAGGACCGACATCTCGCTCATCAGGTGGCTGGAGACGAACACGGTGCGGCCTTCGGCGGCGAGGTCCCGCATGAAGGTACGGACCCAGCGGATGCCCTCGGGGTCGAGGCCGTTGCCCGGCTCGTCGAGCAGCAGCACCCGGGGGTCGCCGAGCATCGCCGCGGCGATGCCCAGGCGCTGCCCCATCCCGAGGGAGAACCCGCCGGCCCGCTTGCCGGCCACGCCGCCCAGCCCCACCAGGTCGAGGACCTCCTCGACCCGGCGGGGGCCGATCCCCTGGGTCTGGGCGAGGAACAGCAGGTGGTTGCGGGCGCTGCGGCCCGGGTGGACGGCCTTGGCCTCCAGCAGCGCGCCGACGGTCTTCAGCGGCCGCCGCAGGTCCCGGTAGGCCCGTCCCCCGATGGTGGCGGTCCCGCCGTCCGGCCGGTCCAGGCCGCAGACCAGGCGCATCGTGGTCGACTTCCCGGCGCCGTTCGGCCCCAGGAACCCGGTCACCCGGCCCGGCTCGACGCTGAAGGTCAGCCGGCTGACCGCCGTCGTGGCCCCGAATCGCTTCGTCAGCTCTCTGGCCTCGATGAGGCCCGGAGGTATGCTCACGGCCTCAGCCTGCCCAGGTGCGCGCCGTTGCGCAAGGTACGTTGGTCCCGGGTTGACCATGACATTTGTCAGAAGTGCGCGTCGGGCGCGACTGCCCCGGCGGCGACGGCCTGCATGGGCGCCGCCGGGGGTCAGGCTCCCGGTGTGGCCTCGGGCATCTCGGCCACGTGCGCGTTCCACTTGTCCTCGACCTTGCCGACGCGCCAGTAAATGATGGCGGCGGCCCAGATGAGGATGAACATTCCCGCGATGCAGAACCCGGCGACGTTGATGTCGAAGTTGGCCATCAGGTCCCAGAACCCGCCGGTCAGGTGAAGCTCGCTGGTGAGGATGCCGAGGATCTCGATGGTGCCGATGATGAACGCCGCGCCGATGGACAGGCCGGTGATGACCAGGTTGTAGTAGACCTTCCGGACCGGGCGGGCGAACGCCCAGCCGTAGGCGAAGTTCATGAACGCGCCGTCGAGCGTGTCGAACAGCATCATGCCGCCGGAGAACAGGAACGGCAGGGCCAGGACGGCGAAGAAGGGCAGCCCCTGGATGGCGGCGTAGGCGGTGGCCGCCAGCAGCAGCACCTCGGTGGTGGTGTCGAAGCCGATGCCGAACAGCAGGCCCACGAAGTACAGCTGCCACGTGTGGTTGATGGACCGCATGAACCGGCCGAAGAACCGGTACATCAGCCCCCGCTGCTGAAGCTGCTCCTCCAGCTGGACCTCGTTGTAGGTGCCCTGCCGCATCTCGCGGAAGACCTTGAAGATCCCGGCCAGCACGATCAGGTTGAGCAGCGCGATCAGGTACAGGAAGCAGGCCGACAGCGTGGTCCCGATGGCCCCGCCGGCGGTCTCGTAGGTGGAGTTCGGGTTGACCATCGCGCCGAACACGGCCTTGGCCGCGAAGGTGAGGCCGACGCCGACCGCGACGACGACCGTGGAGTGGCCGAAGGAGAAGAAGAACCCGGTCCCGATCGGCCGCTTGCCGTCGGCCATGAGCTTGCGGGTGGTGTTGTCGATGCACGAGATGTGGTCGGCGTCGAACGCGTGCCGGAAGCCGAGGAACCAGGCCGTGATCGCCACCCCGATGCCGACGCCGAGGCCGGCGCTGCCGCCCTCGCCTCTGTAGACGAAGTGGTGCGGCATCACGTACAGCACGTAGATGCCCCAGCCGAGCGCGTTGATGATGAGGATGAAGACGAGCATCGCGGAGAAGCGCGTCCACTCCGCCGGGGTCATCGCCGCGGCGATGCGCCGCAGCCGGGAACGGGAAGCGGGCTGGGCCGCCGGAGGCAGTGCCATGAATCCGCCCTTCTACCGAGGACTCGTTCGCGAGGCAGGCCAGGGCAGGCGACCGGACTCGTCCTCCGAAGAGGCTTGACCGTTGCGGGACAGTGCCGGGCTCTCACCGGACTTCGCTGACCTGGCTGCCGCCCCGGGGTTCCAGGGCACAGTGACCGTATATCGACAGTCGTGAAACCGTCAATTCCGAGCAGGCGATCAGGTAAAAGGCAAACCGCGCCGTCACCGCCCCGGGGCGGTGACGGCGCGGCCGGCGATCTGCCTTAGTTGTTGGCGACGAAGTCGGCGACGAGGCGGTTGAACTCCTCGGCGTGCTCGATCATCGCCCAGTGGCCGCACTGGTTAAGCAGGACCAGGCGGGAGTTGGCCACGGCGGAGACCAGGTACAGGGACTGCTCGAAGGAGACCACCCGGTCGTCCCGGCCGTGGATGAACATCGACGGCACGGTGATCTTCGGGATGTCCTCGAGACTGGCCCAGCCGCCGAGCGGGGTGACCGGCAGGCCCTCAAGGTAGTTCCTCAGGTGCTCGGGGCGGGCCAGGGCGGCGTCGGAGCGGGCCTTGGCCAGTTCCGGGGTGGCGAACCGCTGCTTGTCGAAGCACATGATCTCGACCAGCTTGCGCATGTTGTCGGCGCTGGGGTCCCGGTAGGCCTCGACGAGCTGCTTCAGGCCTTCGCTGGGACCGTCGCCGGCGACGAACATCTTCTGCGTCATGCTGACGGGCGCGCCCATGGTGATCAGGTGCGTGACCCGGCCGGGGTGCTTGATCGCCAGCTTGATCGAGGTGTGGCCGCCCATCGAGTTGCCGACGAACGCGGCCGCCTCGATGTTCAGGGCGTCCATGAACTGGACCGCGGTCTCCACGTGGTCGAGGGTGTCGACCGTGATGGGGTCGGACTCGCCCCACCCGGGCATGTCGACGGCGTAGACGTGGAAGCTCTCGGCCAGGGCCTCGATGTTGCCGGAGAAGTTGGACCAGCCGGTGGCGCCGGGGCCGCTGCCGTGCAGCAGGATGACGGGCGTGCCCTGGCCCGCCTCGTAGTAGCGGAGCTTCCAGTCCTTGGTCTGGACGGTGCGGGCGGCGTCCGCCTGGGTGAGCGTCACGGTGTTCCTTCCTGCACTTGTTGCTGTTATCAGGCCGGGGTCAGGCGCCGGCCGACTGGGCGGCGAGCAGGTCGGCGACGACCTGCTGCGGCCGGTGGCCCCACGCGCTGAGCTTGTCGTAGGTCACCGTCTCCCAGGCCTCCTCGTCGGTGATGATGAGGCCGCCCCAGCCGAACTCGACGTTCGTGCCCGAGGGGGTGCGGACGTAGAAGGAGAACATGCGGTCGTTCGGGTGCATGCCCAGGGTCATCTCGAACGGCTGGCGGGCGTCCATGCACCGGTCGTAGGCCAGGCCCACGTCCCGCATGTCGGAGACCTCGAGCATGAAGTGGTGGTTCTTCTTGCCGAACGGCATGTTGCCGAAGGCGACCGTGTGGTGCCGGCCGTTGCAGTGCAGGAACACGACGTCGGCGATGAAGCCGGGCGCGAGCTCCTCCTTGATGAAGTCGCTGATCTTGAAGCCGAGCAGCCGGACGTAGAAGTCGAGGATCTCCTCCCGGTCCACGCCGTGCTCCATGAGGACCTGGTGGCCCGCGCCGCCGGCGCCGGTGACGAAGCCGCCCAGCAGCTTGTCGGAGTGGAACGGGGTCGGCGCGTCGGCCAGGCCGGTGACCAGCTCGACGCGGTTGCCGATCGGGTCGGCGGTGACGTAGATGTTATCCACCTTGCGGGCGGCGGCCAGGTCGGCGCCGCCGTCGGTGACCTCGATCCCCTCGGCCCGCAGCGCGGCGACGATGTGCTCCAGGTCGGCGACGCTGGCGACCTCGTAGCCGCTGGCCGCCAGGTCGTCGGCCGGGCCGGGGGTGATGATCCACCGGTGGGCTTTCTGGTCGCTGCGCAGGGTCAGCAGCCCGTCGGTCTTCTCGCCGAGCTGCATGCCGAGCAGTTCGGTGCCGAAGCGCTCCCAGTCGGCGATGTCGGTGACCTCGTAGACCGAGTAGGCCAGTTCCTTCACGTGGGACATTGGGTGTCTCCTTTACAGCTCGGGGGCGGCGAGGCCGCTGACGTCGGCGGCGGCCACGAACTTGTCGGGGCGGACCGCGACGGCCTTCGCGCCGTACGTCCGCATCCACGGCAGGATGATCCGCTCCAGGTCCACGAGGTCGGAGGCGGCTTCGGTGTAGGCGTTCTGCGGGCGGACCGCGACGTAGCGGGCGCCGAGCGCGTCCCAGTCCTTCTTCTCTTCCGGCGTCAGCAGCGTGGCCGGGTCCACGTTGTCGCCGAGCAGGACGAAGTCGCGCTTGAGGTGGACGTCCAGGCGGCCCATCGCGCCGACGCTGTCGCCGACCACCGGCTGCGGGATCATCCGGCCCACGATGCTGTTCTCCGACAGCGGCCCGCGCAGCCAGCCGCCGCCCAGGACCGGCGGGGCGATGAGCGGCGGCTCCGGCGGGTTGTCGGGGTCCGGCGGCGGGGCGTTGAGCGCGGCCTGCTCTTCCTCGCTGAGTTCCTGCTTGATGATCCGGCCGAGCTCTACCGAAAGGCCCGTGTAGAAGGCGGCGCTGGGACGGCGGTCGGCCTCGTAGGTGTCGAGCCAGCGCTCGTCGAGCTCGCCCTTGATCACCCGGGCGAGCTTCCAGCCCAGGTTGTGGGCGTCGCGCATGCCGGTCTGCATGCCGGCTCCGGCCCACGGCGGCATCAGGTGCGCGGCGTCGCCGGCCAGGAAGACCCGGCCCTCGCGCCAGTGGTCGGCCATCCGCGTGTGGTGACGGTAGAACGCGTACTGGTGGATGTCGACGTCGTCGCTGGTCTTGCCGAGCGCGTTGAGCAGCGGCCAGACCTGGTCGTTGGTCGGGAAGTCCTCGGGAGTCTCGCCCGGCTTGAGCGGCATCTCCCAGCGGTGGTTGCCCGCCGACAGGGCGATGTCGACGACCGGGCGCTCCTTGTCGGACCAGAAGGTCAGCAGGTCGCGGTCGGGCCACCAGCGCTTGGCCTTGCAGTCGATGACGATCCACTGCACGTCGAGGGTGTCGCCCGTCATCGTGATGCCGAGCTGCTTGCGGACGGCGCTGCTGCCGCCGTCGGCGGCGATGGCGTACCGGGCGCGGACCGTGGTCGTCTCGCCGGTCGCCGTGTCCTTCGCGGTGACGGTGACGCCGTCGGCGTCCTGATCCACGCCGGTGACCTCGGCACCGTAGCGCACGTCGATGCGGTCGCCGTGATCGGCGGCGGCGCACTCGCGCAGCTTGGCTTCCATGACCGGCTGGTAGATGTTGTAGAACCGCGGACGCCGGCCCAGCGTGGACGGCGGCTGCTCCACCCGCATGATCTCGTGGCCGTCGTAGGTTACCCAGCGCAGCGCCCGCTGCTGCTCGATGACCTTCTCGATCCGCTCATCGATGCCCAGGTCCTGGAAGATCCGCATCGTCCAGTCGTTCACCGTGACGGCGCGGGCCCGGGGATAGATCTCGGAGTCCCGCTCGAACGCCACGGCGGAGACGCCGTTGTCCGCGAGGGTCATTGCCGCGAGAAGACCGGTCGGGCCGTATCCGATGATCGCGACGTCGGTGTCGAAGGTGTCGGTCATGCGCGTTGAGCTCCGTTGTCCCTCATTTTTGGACCGATCGTTCGGTACAATTGCGGTGAGAATAGAACCCGCCCCCGAGTCCCGTCAAGAGAACTTTCCGCTATGAACCAGTCACGAAACGCTACAGAAGCGGTGTCCGCGCCGACGGGCCTACACTGGCCGGTTATGGACAATGACCGGCGGCCCGGGAACCGGCGCGGACAGCGGTCGCGGCAGGAGATCCTCGACGCCGCGTCCCGGGTCATGGCCGCGCGCGGGTACGCCGGCGCCTCGATGTCCGTGCTCGCCCGGGAAAGCGGCCTGCCCAAGAGCGCCTTCTACCATCACTTCCAGTCCAAGGCCGGTCTCCTGTCGGAGGTGATGGCGCGGGGCGCGCACGCGTTCTTCGACGCCATGCGGGAATCCCAGGCCAGCCCGCCGGAGGGCGGCTCCCCGCGGGACCGGCTGCACTGGTACATGCGCAAGACCGGAGAGGTCATCGTCGAGCACCAGGATTTCCTGCGGCTCCTGTTCGTGCTCGTCATGAGCAGCGAGGCCGCCGAGGCTCCCGAGGCGATGCGGACGGTCATCCTGGTCCGGGACGAGGGCCGCTCTCAGATGCGGCGCATGATCTACTCCTCGTTCCTTCCGGCGGGCGAGGCCGAGGCCGGAGCGGTCGCCGACGACCTCGAGCACTTCGGCATGGCCGCGTTCGACGGGTTCACCATCTCCCTGCAGTCCGGCGACCGCAAGCCCATGGCCGAGTACACCCGCCAGCTCGCCGACGGGATGGCCGCCGCCGGCGAGGCCCGGGTCGCGGCGCTGTCCCGCGCCGCGGACATCTAGCCGCTCACGCGTCCTGGCGGCGCGCGGACCGCCGGCGGACGCGGACGGCCAGGAGCTGGACGGCGACCGACACCGCGGCCGCGGGCAGGTAGGCGACGGGTCCCAGCGGGCGGACGAGGACCGCGGCGGTGACGCAGAAGCCGGCGAAGCCGATCAGGCTGACGGTCGCCGTCGCCATGGTCCGCGCCGTCGTCGCGGGCCCGTGCTGGGCCCGCGTGAAGGCCGCCACGACGCTCATCGCGACCGGGAAGGGCGCCAGGATCCCGGTCCAGCGCGGGCCGAGCACGGCCGAGGCCGAGGTCACGCCGAGCACCAGCAGGCCGGTCGCGACGGCCCGGGCGGGCAGGTCCCACGACGGCGGCACCGCGCCCGGGGCGCCGTCCTCCCCGGCCCGGCCGATGGCGACGAGGGCGGCGGCGATCGCGGCGAGGGTGACCGCGAGCGCGGCCGGCAGGGGAACGCGGACGAAGGACAGCGCCGCGTCCAGGGCGAGGACCGCGGCGTACCCGGCGAGCAGCGTGACCGCCCACCCGCGCCAGCGGCCGGCCCGCGCGAACACGACGGCGAACAGCGCCAGCGAGGTCACCCCGAACAGGGACGACGCGGCGGACCCGGCGTCGAAGGCCGCCCCGCGCTGAAGGCAGGTGATGAACAGGATCGGCCCGGCGACGATCGGCTGGCCGACGAAGAAGCCGGCGACGCTGGCGCCCCACCGGCGCCCGGCCAGGGTCGAGCCCACGACCAGCGCGGGTGACAGGAACAGTTTCAGCAGCAGAATGCCCACTTAAGATCATTCTGCCAGGGGCCGCGGCCGCTGTCACCGCGTCGGCGCGGCCGCCGCCGGTCACGCCGGCAGCCACGGGGCCCGCCGGCCTCCGTTCATGGCGCCGTAGAACGGCGAGCCGGGTTCCAGTTCACCGGGGGTGACCGGGCGGCGGGTGAAGGCCGAGGCGTAGATGCCCGCGGCCAGGGCCAGGGTGCGGCGCGACTCCCCCGGCGCGACCGGCGGACGGTTCCCGTGCCGGATCGCGTCGATGACGCGGGCGAACTGCGCCTGGTGGCCGCTCTTGACGCCCGGCTCGCCGCTTGTTGCTGTTATCAGGCCTTCATGGCCGGGTGCGGGAGTAACGCGCCAGTCCGCGTCGTCGTACCCGTACAGGTGGGTGACCTCGACGGTCGCATGCTCGAAGTCGAACCGCAGGTAGGACTCCTCGCGCGGGGACAGGACGCTGTTGACCACGCTGGCCACGGCCCCGCTGGCGAAGGTGACATGAGCCAGGGACACGTCCTCGGTGGCGACGTCGCGGGCCTGGGTGCGGGCCAGGGCGGACACCTCGGCCCAGTCCCCGAGCACGTCCAGCAGCATGTCCATCTGGTGGATCCCGTGGCCCATGGTGGGGCCGCCGCCCTCGGTGCCGAAGTTCCCGCGCCACGGAACGTCGAAGTAGGCCTGGTCCCGGAACCACGTGGTGTGGCAGACGGCGAGCAGGGGCCGGCCGAGCACGCCGGTACGCATGAGGTGCTTGAGGCGGAGCTGACCGGAGCCGAACCGGTGCTGGAACACGGTCGCGAACCACGGCGGCCGGTCCCGCGGGCCCTGGGCGGCGGTCAGCCCGTCGAACTCGCGCAGGCTGATCACCGGCGGCTTCTCGACCA
>WRBL01000108.1 GCA_009784565.1 Streptosporangiales bacterium
CAAGGTCTTCGCCGACGAGCTTGACCTCATCACGGTGACTGACGACCCGGCCGAGGTCGTCCGCATCATCAAGAAGGCCCACATCGAGTCGGGCTTCAATGACGACGCCACCACCGAGGTCACCGGCGGAACCTGATCCGCGCCCGGCCGCGGGATGACCGCCGTCGGCGTGTTCGGGCCCCGGTCCGTGTTCAGGGCGGATAGCCTGCGTTCGCTGAGTGATCAAGCCCCGCTGTGGAAAGATTCCTAGAGTGCCTGTCCTACTCCTGATCGTCGGTCTCCTCGTCCTGGCGGCGACTATCCGTGTCGCCATGGGGCACGGAGGCGAGCTGTCCAGGGAGCGGGCGGACTACGCCCCCCTCGACCTCGGTCCCGTGTCCGCGGCCGACGTCGCGCTGCTGCGGCCGCCGTCCAACGGGTGGGGCTACAACAAGGAAGCCACCGACGAGGCGCTCGACCGCATCGCCGAGTCCGTCCGGGAACGCGATGTCCGCATCGTGGCCCTGGAACAGCTGGTCACCGACCTGAGCCGGGACCCCGAGCCGGTAGCGCTGGGCGACCCGATTCCGGGTGCCCGTCACCGCCGGGCCGTCGAGGCCCCCGAATCCGCCGTCCCCGAATCCGCCGCCCCGGAGGCCGAAGCGCGGACGGAGACGGAGACGGAGACGGAGGCGGACACCGCGGAGCCGGCAGGCCGGAAGAGCCAGGACGAAGACACGGACACGGAGAGCCCGGAACCGGCACAGCCGGCGGAGACGACGCTCCCGCAGCCGGCGGTCCCGGCGCCGGCCTGGCCGGCGACGCCCGGTCTGCCCCCCGTGACCTGGCCGAGCGCGCCCTCCGTGGCCGACGCGGCGGCGGAGGAGACCACGGCGCCGCAGCCCGCCGTCCGCGAGCCGGACGATCCTGAGGCCGGCGCCCCCGAGGCTGTGCAGCCGCAGCAGGGGATCCGCGTGCGGGGAGGCCAGCCCGAGCGCCAGCCGCGAGAGTCCCGGAACACCGAGCCCCCGCCGGAGAGGTCCCATGGCTGAGACTGACGACGTCCCCGCGCCCCGGGGCGCCGAACCGGGCCCCGACGGCCGCCTGCGCTGCCCGTGGGGCGTGAACCCGCCCGAGTACCTCACCTATCACGACGAGGAGTGGGGCCGGCCGGTCCGCGGCGACCAGGCCATTTTCGAGCGGCTCACCCTGGAGGCGTTCCAGTCGGGCCTGTCCTGGCTGACCATCCTCCGCAAGCGGGAGAACTTCCGGAAGGCGTTCGCCGGGTTCGACATCGAGAAAGTCGCCCAGTTCGGCGACGACGACTTCCAGCGCCTGATGGGTGACGCCGGGATCGTGCGCAACAAGGCCAAGATCAACGCGGCCATCACCAACGCCCGCGCCGCGCTGGTCCTCCCCGGCGGCCTGAGCGACCTGGTGTGGCGCTACGCCGAGGCCGGCAACAGCGGGAGAAGGCCCCCGGCGTCGCTGCGGGACGTTCCCGCCTCCACCGAAGCCTCCAGGCAGCTGTCCAGGGAGCTGCGCAAGAACGGGTTCACGTTCACCGGCCCCGTCACCGCCTACGCGGCGATGCAGGCGTGCGGCCTGGTGAATGATCACCTCGCGGAGTGTTTCGTCCGGACACGCTGATCTTGCCTGGCGTGGCACGATGGCCAGATGGACCCCGATATCGAAGAGCTCTTCGCCCCGATAGCCCCGGCGGCCGCCTTCGGCGTCGTGCTGACCGAGGCGCAGGACGTGCTCACCCAGCTTCACGAGCCGGTGGACGCGGAACTGTGGGGGTCGGACACCCTGGGCGCGCTGACCCGCTCGGCGGGCGAGGACGAGATCGCCGGCGGCCTGGTCCCGGCCGCGGAGGACGAGGCGACCCCCGGGGCGCTGGCCCTGCTGCGGGTCCTGTCGTGCCTCGGGTCCGCCGAACTGCGAAAGACCGCGGCCGCCGCCGCCGAACGGCTCTCCGCTTCCGGGGTCGTGGACCCTTCCTGGGCCACCGGGCTGGGGGCGCCCGCGCCCGGCGCGTGCTGGCGTTACGAGGACGCGCACGGCCAGCAGGAGTCGCTGACGGCGACCTTCGCCTACGGCGCGGCCGAGCACGCGATGTCGGTGCTCATCGATCACACCAACGGCGGCAGGATCCGTGACGCCTGGGTACGCGACGCCGCGGGGCTGCTGGACAAGACGTGGCTGGCGGCGGAGAACGACCCGGACGTGGCGTTCCAGAAGGTCGGGGCCGCCGAGGCCGCCGGGATCCTGCGCCGCGCGGTCGACGCGGGGGAGGCCCCGCGCAAGCCGGACGAGACCGACGACGTCCGCGCTCACCGGGCCCTGATCCGCTCCCGCCTGTCCCTCCTCGAAGGCGCCGGCCCCAGAGCCCTCCCCGCGTAGCGGTCCTCCTCCGCGGAGGTGTTTGCCTGTTTGGTCGTTATAGCGACCAAAACGACACTCGCCCCGAGGCGGCTGGGGCTTTCGAGGCGGGTGTGATGGAGCGGAAGGCGGCCGTGGGGCTACGGCGTCAGCGCGAGGGTTCCTCCGGCCGGGGTGAGGAGACGGTGGTAGCCGGGCTTGCCCGGGACGCGGTCGAGGTCGCCGCGGACCCGGTGGTAGCCGCCTTCCGGGCCGGCCAGCACGAGCCCGTCCGCCCCGGCCGCGACCAGGTCCCCGTCGTGGCGGACCAGCACGGGTCCCTCCCGGCTGGCGGAGATGGCGACGCGCCCCTCGGCCAGCGCCGCCAGGACCGCGGAAGGCTCCGCGAGGCCGGAGCCGGAATCGGACTCGGTTTCGGCCTCGACCCAGGTGGTGGGGGCGCCGAGCGGGGAGTCCGCGCCGTCACGGTGCCAGTCGCTGCCGCCGACCGGGATCGCGGTCTGGTCCCAGGCGTGCCACCAGGCCAGGGTATGGGTGAAGGTCGGGTCCAGCCAGCTCCAGTGCCAGACCTCCGCCAGCGGCGGACGCCGCTTCATCGCATGCAGCCAGCTCACCGGGCCGCCAACCGGGTGATTCACCGACATCAGCCCGCCGCCGGCCTCGGCGGCGTCCAGCCAGTCGTCGGGTGAGCGGCGGAAGTCGATCCAGCCGGTGTCGCCCAGGACCCCGGCATGTCCCTCCGCCGTCGTGACCTCCTGGCCAGGGACCAGCGTGATGCCGTACCGGGCGGACATGCCGGGCAGTTCGCGGTGGTGGCTGGTCGTGTTGTGATCGGTGATCGCCAGGAATTCCAGGCCCCGGCTGACCGCGAGGGCGGCGAGTTCCGGGACGGTCAGCGCCCCGTCGGAATGGACGGTGTGGGAGTGCAGGTCGCCGGCCAGCCAGCGCCGTCCGCCGGCCGCCGGAAGTTCGCGGCGCACGGGCCGGGCGTCGGGAACCGGGGGCGCGATGTATTCCGGGGGAGCCCAGCTTCCCGGCATCGTCTCGGCGGTGACCCGGTAGCGGACGCCGTCGGCCGGGACCTGGTGCAGGCCGAGGAACACCTGCCACAGTCCGGGCTCGATCTCGCCCGGGAGGTAGCCGGGGGTGGCGGCGGTCGGTGCCACGGTGAAGGAGTCCCGGGCGCCGCCGGACCAGCCGCGGAACCCCGACGGGCCCAGGCAGCCCAGGTCCAGTACCGCCCCGGGCCGGTCGTACTCCAGCTTGACCCGCAGCGTCGACGTCCCGGGGGAAACCTCGACCGGGAGGTACTGCCAGCGGGAGGAGAACTGGTCTTCCAGAGTCCACGTGCCCTTGTGCTCGGTGCGGTCGCCCATGAGGTCCAGTTTGGTGGAAAAAGCAGGTGACCGCACGAGTTCCCCGCGCTACAGTTTTGAGCTTCGCCCGAAATTCACGAGGGGGATAGGCATGCCTGCGGACGGTGATGATCAAGACCCGGTTATCGAGGCCGAGAGAGCCCATCTCAGCGAGTCCCGCGAGTACCTGATGGTCATGAGAGAAGAGGTCCTCGCGCTCAGGCCGGAGCTCGCGGCGGTCGACGCCCTGGACGTGCAGCTTCTCAGCGCCGAACTCCGGCGGCGGGCGGAGGCACTGAAGGACATCCCCGACGCCCCGCTCTTCTTCGGCCGGCTGAACTACAGCGACGACTCCGACTTCAAGGGCCAGGACTTCCACATCGGCCGCAGGCACGTGCATGACCGGGACGGCACTCCGGTCGTGATCGACTGGCGGGCCCCGGTCTCCACGCCGTTCTACCGGGCCAGCCCCGCCGAGCCGATGGGAGTGGACCTGCGGCGGCGGTTCGGGTTCGACGGGGGAGACCTGACCGCTTACGAAGACGAGCGGTTCGGCGCGGATGCCCCGGAGCGGGGTCACCGGGAAAGGGCGGAGTCCCGGCTGCTGGTGGCCGAGATCGAGCGGCCCCGGTCGGGGCCGATGCGCGACATCGTCGCGACCATCCAGCCGGAGCAGGACGACATCGTGCGGGCGGAGGCCGGGCGGAGCGTCTGCGTGCAGGGGGCACCGGGGACCGGGAAGACCGCGGTCGGCCTGCACCGGGTCGCCTATCTGCTGTACGCGCACAAAGAGCAGGTCACCCGGCGCGGCGTGGTCGTGGTCGGGCCGAACGCCGCCTTCCTCTCCTACATCCGGAACGTGCTGCCCGCGCTGGGGGAACTGGACGTCGCCCAGACCACCGTCACCGACCTGGTCGCGGCCGTCCCCGTGAAGGGGACCGACGCCGCCGGGGCCGCCGTGGTCAAGGCGGACGCCCGGATGGCCGAGGTCCTGCGCCGGGCCCTGTGGTCGCAGCTGAGCGAGCCGGACGCGGCGGTCGTTCTTCCCCGCGGGTCGCGGCGCTGGCGCGTGTCGGCCTACGAGATCGGCGAGCTGACCCGAGAGCTTCAGGCCCGGGGCGTGCGGTACGGGGCGGGCCGGGAGCTTCTCGCCCACCGGATCGCCCACGTGATCCTGACCCGGATGGAGGAGGCCGGGGAGACCTGCGATGACCGCACCCACGACTCCGTCCGCCGGTCCAAGCCGGTGCGCGACGCGGTCGCCGCGGCCTGGCCCAAGACCGACGCCAAGAGGCTGGTCTTCAGCGTGCTAGCCGATGAAACGAAACTGGCGGCCGCGGCCGACGGGATACTCACCCCGGCCGAGCAGGAGGCCATCGTGTGGTCCCCGGCGCCGCGCGGTCCCGGGTCGGCGAAGTGGTCCCGGGCCGACCAGGTGCTCATCGACGAGGCCGCCGACCTGATCGAGCGGACGCCGAGCCTGGCCCACGTGGTGCTGGACGAGGCGCAGGACCTGTCCCCGATGGAACTGCGGGCGGTGGGACGGCGCTGCTCCACCGGGGCCGCCACCGTGCTCGGCGACGTGGCACAGGGCACCACGCCGTGGGCCACCACGTCCTGGGAAGCGCTCCTGGAGCACCTGGGCAAACCCCGGGCGGCGGTCCGCGAACTCGACATCGGCTACCGGGTGCCGCGGCAGATCCTCGATTACGCGTCCCGGCTGCTGCCGTCGATCGCGCCCGGGCTGAACCCGGCGGCGTCGCTCCGTTCCGATCCCGGCTCGCTGACGGTGCGGGAGGTCGCGTCCGGGGAGATTTCCGGCGCGGTGGAGGCCGAGTGCCGGCGGGCCCTGGCGGCGCCGGGTTCCGTCGCGGTGATCTGCGCGGACGAGGACGTACCGGAGACGGACAAGGCACTGCGCGCAGCGGGACTGGACTGCGAGATCCTCGGCGGCGCCGGCGATTCACGGCTCGTGGTGGTCCCGGTGACGATGGCCAAGGGCCTGGAATACGACCACGTCGTGCTGCCCGAGCCGGGGCGGATCGCCGTCGCGGCGGGCGAGACGTACGGCCTGCGACGGCTTTACGTGGCCCTGACCCGGGCCGTATCTCGTCTTACCGTTTTGCACGCGGAAGCTCTCCCGGACCAGCTTTGTTACGTACCATAGATGTGATCCGCATTACTCCGCGGTAGGCGCGATGAACGCTCGCGCCCGTCCCCTGAGGTGACTGTGAGGGTGAACCCCGGGGGCGAGAAGACATCCCGGTACCCAGAGTTCCGGGAAAGCTACTACCTATAACCAGGGTGATACTGGTGGAATCCACCTACCTTGAGAAGCTGTCGGACGAACTGGCGCACCGGGGGCTCGACTCCTGGCTCATGTCGCCGCCCGGGCGGGTGCCGAGCCTCTACGTGACCAACCCCGCCGCGCGGGCCATGGAAGACAGCGTGTACGCGGTTCGCGGCAACGACGGCCTCTGGTGGTTCTGGTGGTCGTGGGCCGAGCGCATCTCGATGTGCGACGATCTCGACGCCGCCGCCTCCACTGTCGCGCGGGTTCTCACCCTGCCCCGCGGCCGCGAGTAGGGAACGGTCGGGACTATCGCGGCGGGGCACGCCGTGACTGCGCGGGAAGGCCTCGGCATCAGCCGGCCCATGAACCGCGAACCTCAGCGCACCTTCCAGATGGTGCAGCTGGAATCCTTCGCGCAGGCGGGGGAGGATGCCAAGAAATCGCCAATGGAGCATGTGGCGCGCGTGACCGCTAGGCTGGACCTGCGAAGATAAGAAACGTGATCGCGGATCGCTATCGAGCGATCCCGATGCGAGGAGGTCATAATGCCCGGTGGCTCTCGATCCGCCGTCGGACGGGTGGACGACAAGCGCCTGGCTGACCTGATCCGGCCCGCGGCGACCGCCGCCGGCATGGACCTTGAGTCGGTGCGGGTCAGCGTCGCGGGCAAGCGTCGCCTGGTGCGCGTGATCGTGGACAGCGACACGGGGGTCAGCCTGGACGACGCGGCCGACATCAGCCGCGATATCTCGGCGTCCCTTGACGCGACCGACGTGATGGGGGAGATTCCCTACACCCTCGAGGTCTCGTCTCCCGGCGTGAACCGGCCGCTCACGCAGCCCCGTCACTGGCGGCGCGCCGCCGGACGGCTGGTGAAGGCCAAGATCGCCGAGGAGGGTACGGTGATCGGCAGGGTGGCGGAAGCCGGCGACGACGGCGTGACGCTGAGCATCGACGGCACGCGACGGCACTTCGACTACGGCGAGCTCGGCCCTGGTGCCGTGCAGGTGGAGTTCGGGAAGGTCCCCGACCACGAGCTCGAAGCTCTAGACGAGGGCCCGGATTCCGGTCCCGACATTCCCGACGAAGCAGACCTTGGAGCTGGCGGCGATGGACATTGACCTGAGCGTGCTCCGCAGCCTCGAGAGCGAGAAGGACATCTCCTCCGAGACGGCCATCAAAGCGATCGAGGACGCGTTGCTGATGGCCTACCACAAGACTCCCGGGGCGCACCCGGGAGCGCGCGTGGAAGTGAACCGTACTTCCGGCCACGTCACGGTGTGGGCCCGTGAGGAGACGGAAGACGGGGCAGCGGGGCGCGAGTACGACGACACGCCGGAGGGGTTCGGCCGGATCGCGGCCACCACCGCCCGCCAGGTGATTCTCCAGCGGCTGCGGGACGTCGAGGACGAGATGACGTTCGGCGAGTACGCGGGGCACGAGGGCGACATCGTCGCCGGGGTGATCCAGCAGGGCAAGGACCCGCGTACCGTGCTCGTTGACCTGGGCCGGATCGAGGCGGTGCTGCCGCCCGCGGAGCAGGTGCCCGGCGAGCGCTACGTCCACGGGGAGCGCCTGCGCTGCTACGTATGGCGGGTCCGCAAGGGCCACCGCGGTCCCTCGGTCACCTTGTCCCGGACCCACCCGGACCTGGTGCGCAAGCTGTTCGCGCTGGAGGTGCCGGAGATCGCCAGCGGGGCGGTGGAGATCGTCAAGATCGCCCGGGAGGCCGGTCACCGCACCAAGATCGCGGTTCAGTCCCACCAGCAGGGCGTGAACGCCAAGGGCGCGTGCATCGGCCCGGTGGGCAGCCGCGTGCGGAACGTCATGGCCGAACTGCACGGCGAGAAGATCGACATCGTCGACTACTCCGAGGACCCGGCCGAGTTCGTCGCCAACGCCCTGTCCCCGGCGCGGGTCACCCACGTCGACGTGGTCGACGCGGCCGCGCTCGAGGCGCGGGTGGTGGTCCCGGACTACCAGCTGTCGCTGGCCATCGGCAAGGAAGGGCAGAACGCCCGCCTCGCGGCCCGGCTTACCGGCTGGCGGATCGACATCAGGTCGGACGCGGCCGGCGAGGCGGGTACCGCCGGCGGGACGATCACCGCTACCGGCGAGAAAGTCAGCACCTCCGGCGAGGCCGGCGATCTGCCTGACGCTCCCGCGGCCGAGGCGACCCCGGGCACCTGACCAAGGCGCTCGACGCGCCGTCACCGCCCTTCCCCGGGGAGGCCGGCGGCCCGTCCGCCGCCGAGTCCGCCCGATGAGGGGATTGCGGCGGGGCGGCCCGGTGCCGGGGATTGCTTAACGCGGTAGACTTATCCGCGGAATGACCGCAAGATCCAAACAGCCCCCGTCTGAGCAGGCCCCGTGTACGCGGCCTGAGTCGGCAGGGCCTCAGCCGGCGCGCCCGGGAAATTTCCCGGTTCGCACCTGTGTTGGCTGTAAGGAACGGGCGGTTAAGTCCAGTCTGCTTCGCCTCGTGGCGGTCGGGAACGATCTCGTCCCCGACCCTCAGTCGCGGCGGCCCGGCCGGGGCGCGTACCTGCATCCCAGCCTGGCCTGTCTCGACAGGGCGCGGCGACGCCGGGCGTTTTCCCGCGCGCTTCGCGTGACGAGGCCGCTCGGCACCGACCCGCTGTTCTCGTATCTCTCGCAGGACGAGGCGGCAGCGGGCGACACACCAACCTGTACGGAAAGCAGGTCGAGAAGCTAATGAGCGCTCGATGAGCACAAGGCGATGAACGGCATGAGCTGACGCCGACCCGGACGCACGCAAGCATGCGCCGCCGGATCGGCTGATGATCCGGTTGATGGCCCACCGCAAGGGTCAAGCAGAAGGAGCATGGTGGCGAAAGTCCGGGTTTACGAACTCGCGAAAGAGTTCGGTGTAGAGAGCAAGGCTGTCATGGCCGAGCTCGAAGGTATGGGCGAGTTCGTTCGTTCGGCGTCTTCGACGATCGAAGCGCCAGTGGTCCGCAGGCTCAAGGAGAAGTTCTCCGGCGGCGGCTCTGACAAGGGCGGCCAGCGCAGCGGCAACCGCGCTCAGGGCGGTCCGGTTCCCGGACCTCCCGGTGGAAAGAAGTCAGGTGGCGCGCCCACGCCGGGCCCGCGTCCGTCCGCGCCGAAGCCGGGTCCGCGTCCCGGTGGCGGCCCGGCCCCGGTTCCCGGTCCTCCCGGCGGCCAGTCCGGCGCGCCCAAGCCCGGCCCGCGCCCGGCGGCTCCGAAGCCGGGCCCGCGTCCGGTCCCGGCTGCTCCGGGTTCCGGCTCCGGTGGCGACGCTCCGAGCGCCCCGGGTACTCCGGCCGGCCCGGTTCCGGTGGCTCCGAAGCCGGAGGCGCCCAAGCCCGTCGCGGCCGACGCCGGTTCCGCGGCGCCCGCTCGTCCGGCGGAGCCCCGGCCCGACGGGCCCAAGCCGGGTCCGCGCCCGGCGGCCTCTGGCGGCCAGGGCGGCGCACCCGCTCCGGGTCCCCGTCCGGCGGCTCCCAGGTCCGACGCGCCGAAGCCGGGTCCGCGTCCGGCGGCCCCCGGCGGCCAGGGCGGCCAGGGAGGCCCCGGCGGCGCTCCCCGCCCGGGCCCGCGTCCCGCGGCCCCGGGCCAGCGCGGCCCGCGCGGTCCGCGCCCGGGCAACAACCCGTTCAGCTCGACGAACACCGGCATGGGCGCCCGCCCGCCCCGCGGCGAGCGTCCCGACCGGGGCGACCGCCCCGAGCGCGGCGACCGTCCGGAGCGGAGCGACCGCGGTCCCCGCCCCGGCGGCGGCGCCGACCGCGGCCCCCGTCCCGGCGGCCCGCGTCCCGGTGGTCCCCGTCCGGGCCCCGGCGGTCCGCGTCCGGGCGCTCCCGCTGGTGACGGCGGTCCGCGTCCGGCGGCGCCGCGTCCCGGCGGCGGTCCCCGCCCCAGCCCGATGAGCATGCCGTCCCGCCCGTCGGTGGGCCCGGCCGCCCAGGGCGGCGGCGGCCGCGGTGGTCCCGGCGGCGGTCGCGGACGTCCCGGCGGAGGCCCCGGCGGACGTCCCGGCGGTGGCGGCGGCGGTCGTCCGGCCGGAGCCGGCGCTCCGGGTCGTCCCGGTGGTGGCGGCGGCGGTCCGCGTCCCGGCGGCGGTGCCCCGGGTCGTCCCGGCGGCCGCGGTCGCGGTGGCGGCACGGCCGGCGCGTTCGGCCGTCCCGGCGGCCGTCCGAGCCGGGGCCGCAAGTCCAAGAAGCAGCGGCGTCAAGAGTTCGACAACATGCAGGCGCCGACGGTCGGCGGTATCCAGGTCCCCCGGGGCCAGGGCCAGACGATCCGGCTGTCCCGCGGCGCGAGCCTGGCCGACTTCGCGGACAAGATCAACGCGAACCCGGCCAGCCTGGTCCAGGTGGTGTTCCACTGGGGCGAGATGGTGACGGCCACGCAGTCGGTCAACGACGAGACCCTGCAGCTTCTCGGCGAGGAGCTGAACTACAAGGTCGAGGTCGTCTCCCCCGAGGAGGAGGACCGCGAGCTGCTCGAGTCCTTCGACATCGAGTTCGGCGAGAACGAGGGCGGCGAGGATGCCCTGCTGCCGCGGCCCCCGGTCGTGACGATCATGGGTCACGTCGACCACGGTAAGACGAAGCTGCTGGACGCCATCCGGCACACCAACGTCGTCTCCGGCGAGGCCGGCGGCATCACCCAGCACATCGGCGCCTACCAGGTCCAGACCGAGGTCGACGGCGAGCAGCGGAAGATCACCTTCATCGACACCCCGGGTCACGAGGCGTTCACCGCCATGCGGGCCCGCGGGGCCGACACCACGGACCTCGCGGTCCTGGTCGTCGCGGCCGACGACGGCGTGAAGCCGCAGACCACCGAGGCGCTGAACCACGCCCAGGCGGCCGGCGTGCCGATCGTCGTGGCGGTCAACAAGGTCGACAAGGAAGGCGCCGACCCGGCGAAGGTCCGGGCCCAGCTGACCGAGTACGGCCTGGTGGCCGAGGAGTTCGGCGGCGAGACCCAGTTCGTGGACGTGTCCGCGATCAAGGGGATGGGCATCGACGGCCTGCTCGAGTCCATCGTCCTGACCGCCGACGCCGAGCTTGACCTCCGGGCCAACCCGGACCAGGACGGCGAGGGCGTCGCGATCGAGGCCCAGCTCGACAAGGGCCGCGGCCCGGTGGCGACCGTGCTGGTGCAGCGGGGCACGCTGCACATCGGCGACTCCATCGTCTGCGGCGACGCTTACGGGCGCGTCCGGGCGATGCTCGACGAGAACGGCGAGAACCTCAAGGAAGCCCCGCCGTCCCGTCCGGTGCAGGTCCTCGGCCTGTCCACGGTCCCGGGAGCCGGCGACAACTTCCTGGTGGTCTCCGACGACCGGATCGCCCGCCAGATCGCCGAGCGCCGCGAGGCCCGCGAGCGGACCGCCCAGTTCGCCCAGCGCCGCCGCCGCGTGTCGCTGGAAGACTGGGAGTCGGTGCTGAAGGCCGGCGAGCGCGAGGAACTGCTGCTGATCATCAAGGGCGACGTGTCCGGTTCGGTGGAAGCACTGGAGGACTCGCTGCTCAAGATCGACGTCGGCGACGAGGTGGCCCTGCGGGTCATCAGCCGCGGCGTCGGCGCGATCACGCAGGACGACATCAACCTGGCTATCGCCTCGGACGCGGTCGTCCTCGGCTTCAACGTCCGGCCCGCGGGCCGGGCCGGGGAGCTGGCGCAGCGCGAGGGCGTGGACATCCGGTACTACTCGGTCATCTACCAGGCGATCGACGAGATCGAGGCCGCGCTCAAGGGCATGCTCAAGCCCGAGTACGAGGAAGTGCAGCTCGGCACGGCGGAGATCCGCGAGATCTTCAAGGTGCCGAAGATCGGGAACATCGCCGGTTCCATCGTCCGGTCCGGGACCATCAACCGCAACAGCAAGGCGCGGCTCATCCGGGACGGCATCGTGGTGTCCGACAACCTCACTGTCGACTCGCTGCGGCGCTTCAAGGACGACGCCACCGAGGTCCGCGAGGGCTTCGAGTGCGGTATCGGCATCGGTTACACCGACCTCAAGATCGATGACGTCATCGAGACGTTCGAGATGCGGGAGAAGCCCCGCGCCTAAGAACGCCCGGACACGATTACGAGAGCGATGTACATCGCCGCACTGACCGTCGACGTGCTGCTGGGCGACGTCCACTCCCTGAAACAGAAGAGGGGCGTCGTCCGGCCGCTCGTCGCGGAACTGCGGCGCCGGTTCCCCGGCGTCGCGGTGAGCGAAACTGGTCACCTGGACCTGCACCGCCGGGCTGAGATCGGGGTGGCGGTCGTCTCCGCCACCGCGTCCAACGCGACCCGGGTGCTCGAGGAGATCGAGCGCCTGGTCGCGTACCGGCCGGAAATCGAGCTGCTGTCCGCACGGCAGCGGCTCATCACCGAAGAGGAGTGACGACGATGGACGCTGCAAGGACGCGGCGCCTGGCCGAGCGGATCGCCAAGATCTCGGCGGAGATGCTGGAACGGCGGATCAAGGACCCGCGGCTCGGTTTCGTCACTGTGACGGAGGCGCGGCTCACCAATGACCTGCGTGAGGCGACCGTCTACTACACGGTCTACGGCTCCCCGGAGGAGAAGGAAGACTCCGAGGCCGCGCTGAAGAGCGCGACCGGGATCATCCGCTCCGAGATCGGCCGGATCATGGGCCTGCGCCACACCCCGTCCCTGACCTTCGTGGCGGACATGGTCCCGGAGACCGCCCGTCATATCGAGGACCTGGTCGCCAAGGCCAAGCAGCGCGACGACGAGCTCGCGAAGTCCCGCGAGGGCGCGGAGTGGGCCGGCGATCCCGACCCGTACCGCAAGCCCGCCGAAGACGACTGGGGCGACGACGACGAGGACGACTTCTAGGCAATGGCTGAATCAGGCCTGGTCATCGTGGACAAGCCGGGCGGCATGACGTCCCACGACGTCGTCGCCCGGATCCGTCGGCTGGCCGGGACGCGCCGCGTCGGCCACGCCGGCACCCTCGACCCGATGGCGACCGGCGTGCTGGTCATCGGGGTGGAGAAGGCTACCCGCCTGCTCGGCTACCTGGCGCTGACCGAGAAGGAATACCACGCCACCATCCGGCTCGGGCAGTCGACGAGCACGGATGACGCCGAGGGCGAGCCGTCCGGCGGCGCCCCGGCTGATCACGTCACCGAAGAGGCGGTCCGGGCCGAGGCGGCCCGGCTCGCCGGCGAGATCATGCAGGTCCCGCCGGGTGTCAGCGCGATCAAGATCAATGGCGAGCGGGCCTACAAGCTGACCCGGGCCGGGGCGGCGCCCGAGATGAAGCCGCGGCCGGTGACCGTGCATGAATTCACGGTGTCGAAGCTCCGTTACGTCGATAAGTACTGTGATTTCGACGCGGTGATCCGGTGCTCGAGCGGCACCTACATCCGGGCCCTGGCCCGCGACGTCGGGACCGCGCTCGGAACCGGCGGCCACCTGACCGCGCTGCGGCGGACCCGGGTGGGCGGCTATGACCAGGCCCGCTCGTCAACCCTGGACGATTTGTCCGAACGGATCACCGTTACCCCGCTCGCGGACGCCGCTGCCGCGGCGTTTCCCCGGATCGGCCTGTCCGCGGAGGACGCGGGGCGGCTGTCCCACGGCATCCGCATTCCCGTGCCCGAAGGGGCCCCGGAGGGGACCTCCGAGGCTCCGGCCGCGGCGTTCGGCCCGGACGGGACTCTGGTGGCGCTGGTCACGACGGGTACCGGCCGGCTCAAGCCCCTCGCGGTCTTCGCTTCGTCATAGGCTGGTGCCGGAGCTATCCGGAGGAAGGGAGCATCGTGTACCGCTGGCACGGTCTGGGGGATGTCCCCGAGGACTGGGGCAAGTCCGTCGTCACCATCGGCGTGTTCGACGGCGTACACCTCGGTCACCAGCGGATCGTCGCACGAGCGGCCGAGATCGGCGCCCAGCGAGGGCTGCCGGTCGTGGTGATCACGTTCGACCCCCACCCGGACGAGGTCGTCCGGCCGGGCAGTCACCCGCCGTTCCTGTCCTCGGCCCGGCGCCGGGCCGACCTGCTGGCCGGCCTGGGCGCGGACGCGGTGTGCGTGATTCCGTTCAACCTCGGCTTCTCTCGCCTGGATCCCGACGAGTTCGTGCGCACCGTGCTCGTGGACCGGCTGCACGCCGCCGCCGTCGTCGTGGGCGAGGACTTCCGGTTCGGCCACAAGGCCGCCGGGGACGTGCCGCTCCTGGCCAGGCTGGGGGAGAAGTACGAGTTCACCGCCGAGGGCATGCCGCTGCTCGGTGACGACGGCACGACCATCTCCTCCACCTATATCCGCAGGCTGCTGGAAGACGGCGACGTGGAGGCGGCGGCCAAGGAACTCGGCCGTCCGCACCGGGTCGAGGGCGTCGTGGTCCGCGGTCACCAGCGCGGCCGGGCCCTGGGCTTCCCGACCGCGAACCTGGAGACGCCGCCGCACACGGCGATCCCGGCCGACGGGGTGTACGCGGGCTGGCTGTCGATAGCCGGTCCCGGTTCTGACCCCGGCCCGGATTCCGGTCCCGGCGACGAGGCCGGCGACCGCTGGCCGGCCGCGATCTCCGTCGGGACGAACCCCACGTTCGGCGAGGGCGCCCGGACCGTGGAGGCCTACGCGATCGACCGCACCGACCTCGACCTGTACGGGCTGCACGCGGCGATCGACTTCACCCGCCGCCTGCGCGGCATGGTCCCGTTCAACTCGGTCGACGAACTGATCGAGCAGATGGCCCGCGACGTCGACGCCGCGCGCGACATCTGCGGGTAGCCGTTCCTCCGGGGCAGTACGTCCCTTTTGTCCAGCGGGAAAGCGGTATGTGCGGCCCTGTACGGGGTGGTCGCTGGCGCGTGGTAACGTGAAACGCTACCGGTAGAGTACCGGTCAGGGCTGGCTGCACCCTCAAGCGGCCGCCCACGGGGACAGGCCAACCATGGTTCGCTCCGTTTCGCATTTCATTAATTTAGGGAGACACGTGCCGCTTAGCACCGAAGTCAAGAACCAGATCTTTGCGGAGTACGCGACCAGTGAGGGTGACACCGGCTCGCCGGAGGTCCAGATCGCGCTCATGACCCGCAGGATCAACGACCTGAACGAGCACCTCAAGCTCCACCAGCACGACCACCACAGCCGCCGGGGCCTGCTGCTCCTGGTCGGCCGCCGCCGTCGCCTGCTCACCTACCTGCGGAAGACCGACATCAGCCGGTACCGCAGCCTGATCGAGCGCCTCGGCCTGCGCCGCTAGGTCCGGCTTGAACCCGGTCCCGGGCCCGGCCGCGATGCTGGACCCGGGGACCCAGGGCCGGTAACGTTGGCCCTGGCCATGTGATAACAGAACAGACGCGATAAGACACATCCCGTAGCCCCCGGCCCGAGAGCGCCTGGGCCGGTCCTCGGTAGTAGTCCCCGGGTCCAGCCAGCTCGCAACCCGAGGGCTTCGATCGAAGACCGGCCGGCGACCCCGCTGGAACGCAGGACGAGAACCAAAGGAGTGGTTCCGACACTGCGAGCCGTCGCGCATACGCGAGCGGGCACGCCAGAGCCGACCATGGCACGGCGGCGGGTGGGTGCGGGATCTACCGCAAGGAGGTCTCACCCGTGAAGGGTGCGAAGAGCGCCGAAACCGTTATTGATAACGGTGAGTTTGGCGTACGCAAGATCCGGTTCGAGACCGGTCGCCTGGCCCGTCAGGCCAACGGCTCCGCGCTCGTGACCCTCGACGACGAGACCGTCGTCCTGTCCGCCACTTCGGCCGGCAAGCAGCCCAAGGAGAACCTCGACTTCTTCCCGCTGACGGTGGACGTGGAAGAGCGGATGTACGCGGCGGGCCGGATTCCCGGCTCGTTCTTCCGCCGTGAGGGCCGTCCCAGCGAGGACGCGATCCTGACCTGCCGGCTGATCGACCGGCCGCTGCGGCCCAGTTTCACCAAGGGCCTGCGCAACGAGATCCAGGTCGTCGCCACGATCCTCTCGCTGCACCCCGACCACCTCTACGACGTGGTCGCGATCAACGCCGCGTCCATGTCCACGCAGCTCGCGGGCCTGCCGTTCTCCGGCCCGATCGGCGGCGTGCGGGTCGCGCTGATCAAGGACCAGTGGGTCGCGTTCCCGACCCACCCGCAGCTCGCCGACGCCACCTTCGACATGGTCGTCGCGGGCCGGGTGCTCGAGGACGGCGACGTCGCGATCATGATGGTCGAGGCCGAGTCCACGCCGGAGACCCTCAAGCTCCTGGCCGACGAGAACTCCGGCGCGATCGCCCCCGACGAGGAGGCCGTCGCCGAGGGCCTCGAGGCGGCCAAGCCGTTCATCAAGGCGCTGTGCGACGCGCAGTCCCTGCTCGCCAAGGAGGCCAAGGAGGCGGGCCTGTCCGCCGCCGGCACCGCCGAGTTCCCGATCTTCCTGGACTACCAGGACGACGTCCTGGAAGCCGTGAGCCGCACGGTCAGCGACGAGCTGGCCAAGGCCCTGACCATCGCCGGCAAGCAGGAGCGCGAGGCGGAGCAGGACCGGATCAAGGAACTGGCCAAGGAGCGCCTGGCCGAGCAGTTCGAGGGCCGCGAGAAGGAGATCTCCGCCGCCTTCCGCTCGGTGACCAAGAAGCTGGTCCGGGAACGGATCATCCGGGACGGCGTCCGCATGGACGGCCGCGCGGTGACCGACATCCGGCCGCTGGCGGCCGAGGTCGGCGTGCTGCCCCGGGTCCACGGCTCGGCCATCTTCGAGCGGGGCGAGACCCAGATCCTCGGCGTGACGACGCTCAACATGCTGCGCATGGAGCAGATGATCGACACGCTGAACCCGGAGCGCACCAAGCGCTACATGCACAACTACAACTTCCCGCCGTACTCCACCGGTGAGACCGGCCGCGTCGGCTCGCCGAAGCGCCGCGAGATCGGTCACGGCGCGCTGGCCGAGCGGGCGATCCTGCCGGTGCTGCCCACCCGCGAGGAGTTCCCGTACGCCATCCGGCAGGTGTCGGAGGCGGTCGGCTCCAACGGCTCCACCTCCATGGGCTCGGTCTGCGCGAGCACGATGGCGCTCCTCAGCGCGGGCGTGCCGCTGAAGAAGATGGTGTCCGGCATCGCGATGGGCCTGATCAGCGAGGGCGGCCAGTACGTCACGCTGACCGACATCCTGGGCGCGGAGGACGCGTTCGGCGACATGGACTTCAAGGTCGCCGGCACCGAGGAAGTCATCACGGCCCTGCAGCTTGACACCAAGCTCGACGGCATCCCGGCCTCCGTGCTGGCCGCCGCGCTCAAGCAGGCCCACGGCGCCCGGATGGCCATTCTCGGCGTCATGCGCGACGCGGTGAACGAGCCCGGCGAGATGTCCCCGCACGCGCCGCGGATCATCACCCTGAAGGTCCCGGTGGACAAGATCGGCGAGGTCATCGGCCCGAAGGGCAAGATGATCAACTCGATCCAGGACGACACCGGCGCCGAGATCACGATCGAGGACGACGGCACGATCTACGTCGGCGCCACCGACGGCCCG
>WRBL01000109.1 GCA_009784565.1 Streptosporangiales bacterium
AGCCGCCGATGGCGGACATGGGGCGGTCGGGCTGGAGGAAAGAGGGGTCGTTGATCCCGTGGCCGGGGAGCTTGGACGCGACGGCGGCCTTCCAGCTCTCCGCGATGTCCTCGTCCGACGCCCCGGAACGCAGGAGCTTGCGCAGGTCGCTTTCCTCCCGCGCGAACAGGCAGTTGCGGATCTGGCCGTCGGCGGTGAGCCGGACCCGGTCGCACGCCCCGCAGAACGGCCGGGTGACCGACGCGATCACGCCGACCCGGGCGGGCCCGCCGTTGACCAGGAACGTCTCGGCCGGGGCCGCGCCGCGCACGCGCTCCGAATCCGGCGCCAGCTCGAACGACTCCGACAGCCAGCCGAAGATCTCGTCCGCGGTCACCATGCCCTCGCGGGACCAGCCGTGCTGGGCGTCCAGCGGCATCTGCTCGATGAACCGCAGTTCGTAACCGCGAGACAGGCAGTACTCCAGGAGCGGCACCGCCTCGGAGTCGTTGATCCCCCGCATCAGGACCGTGTTGACCTTCACCGGCGTCAGCCCGGCGTCCGCCGCCGCGGCCATCCCGTCGAGGACATCCGGCAGCCGGTCGCGCCGCGACAGCTTCTTGAAGACGTCCGGCTTCAGCGTGTCCAGGGACACGTTGATCCGGTCCAGCCCGGCCTCCCTCAGCCCGGAAGCACGGCGGGCGAGGCCGATCCCGTTCGTGGTCAGCGACATCTCCGGCCGCGGCGACAGCCGCGCCGTCCGCGCGATGATCGTATCCAGGTCGCGGCGCAGCAGCGGCTCGCCGCCGGTGAACCGGACTTCTTCGATGCCGAGCATCGTCACGCCGATGGTGAGGAGCCTGACGATCTCGTCGGTACTCAGCACCTCGTCATGCGGCAGCCAGTCCAGCCCCTCGGGCGGCATGCAGTACGTACACCGCAGATTGCAGCGGTCGGTCAGCGACACCCGGAGGTCCGTCGCGACACGCCCATACGAGTCTGACAGCATCATTTCACCCTACGCGCATAGCCCACACCAGGAGCAACTACGCGGCGCTCCGAGTATTCCAGCGGAGGCGGACGGGAATCGAACCCGCCAGCGGCGCGGCACGCCGCTCACTGGTTTTGAAGACCAGGGGCACCACCAGGAAACCTGACGCCTCCGCTCCCAACTCTACTGACGAGCGCCGGATGAGTGAATAATCGGGGTTGATGAAAACACAGGCGCACCCTTGGTGGTCGGACGCAGTCGTGTACCAGGTCTACCCCCGCAGCTTCGCCGACGACAACGGCGACGGCATCGGTGACCTGCGCGGATTGATCGCAAAGCTCCCTTACCTCGAAGACCTGGGGGTGGACGCCGTCTGGCTGACGCCGTTCTACCCTTCGCCCCTGGCCGACGGCGGGTACGACGTGTCGGACTACCGCGACGTCGACCCCAGGATCGGCACCCTGGAGGAGTTCGACGAACTTCTGCGGACCGGGCGCGAGCACAACATCCGGGTCATCGTCGACCTGGTGCCGAACCACTGCTCATCAGAGCACCCCCTGTTCCAGGCCGCTCTGGCCGCCGGGCCCGGCAGCCCGGAACGGGACCTGTTCATCTTCCGCGAGGGGCGGGGCGACGCCGGCGACGAGCCTCCCAACAACTGGCCGTCCAACTTCGGCGGCCGGGCCTGGACCCGCGCCGCCGACGGGCAGTGGTACCTGCACCTGTTCGACTCGGCCCAGCCCGACTTCAACTGGCTGAACCCGGCGGTGCCGGAGTTCTTCGAAGGCGTCATCCGGTTCTGGCTGGACCGGGGCGTCGCCGGCCTGCGGATCGACGTGGCCCACGGCATGTTCAAGGAAGAGGGACTGCCCGACCTGGCGGTCCCGGAGCGGTCCAACCGGCCCAACTCCTATACCCACCGGCCGGAGATCCACGAGCTGTACCGGACCTGGCGGTCCGTCCTCGACTCCTATCCGGCCGATGACTACCCCGGCGAGCGCACGGCGGTCGGCGAGGTATGGGCCGACTCGCCCTCGACCCTGGCGCCGTACCTGGCCCCGGACGGGCTGCCGCAGGTGTTCAACTTCGAGCTGATCACCTCGCCGTGGAAGGCCCCGGACATCAGGGCGGCCGTCGACGCGACCCTGGCCCTGGCCGGGGGTTCCCGCGCGCCCTGGGTTCTGGGCAATCACGACGTCACGCGGCCGGTGACCCGCCTGGGCTCGCCGGAGGCGGCCCGCGCCGCGGCGCTGCTGCTGCTCGCCCTGCCCGGGTCGGCCTACCTCTACCAGGGGGAGGAACTCGGACTGCCCGAGGTCACCCGGATACCCGACGCCGCCCGGCAAGACCCCCGCTTCCACCGGACGAAAGGCCGGTCCGTCGGCCGGGACGGATGCCGGGTCCCCCTTCCCTGGTCCCCGGACGGCCCGGCCTACGGTTTTTCCCCGGCGGATTCCCCCGGCTCCCCCGTCGCCCCGTGGCTCCCCCAGCCGGACGGATGGGGAACCTACAGTCCCCCGGCGCAGGCCGGCGATCCGGATTCCTTCTACAACCTCTACCGGAACGCTCTGCGCCTGCGCCGTTCCGTTCCGGCCCTGGGCGCGGGGGCGCTACGGTGGCTAGAGTCACCAGACGACACGCTGGTCTTCGCCCGGGACCCGGGCTTCGTCTGCGCGGTCAACTTCGGGTCGGCGCCGCTGCCGCTGCCCGCGCACGACACGGTACTGCTATCCAGCGCCCCGCTCGCCGACGGGACCCTGCCGCCCCGGGCCGCGGCCTGGCTGACCGGCACAGCGGAGTGAGCGATGCCACATTGATACACAGTCCATATTGTTGTGAACGCGTCCGCCCTGCACAGAGAGATAATCTTCGGTAGTGCAGGTTACGGACGCGTCCCTGTCGCCCGGGACTCAGGACCCGTCCACCCCTCGCCGGTGGACCCGGCTCGCCGCGTTCTGGGCGACCCCGACAGGGAAGATCATTACCCTGGCCACGGTGCTGGCCGTGGGCCTCCGCATTCTCACGCTGACGCAGGCCGGCTACCTGCGCGGCGTCACCGAATACGACGACGGCGTCTACCTGGGCGCGACGATCCGGCTGCTGCAGGGCGTGGTCCCGTACAGAGACTTCGCCCTCGTGCAGCCGCCGGGCATCCTGCTGCTGACGACCCCGGTCGCGGCCTTCGCCCAGGCCTTCTCCACGGTGAAGGCGCTGGCCCTGGCCCGGATCCTGACCGCGCTGGCGTCGGCGGCCTGCGTGCCGCTCGCGGGCAGCCTGGTCCGGTACCGGGGCAGCGTCGTCACCCTGGTGACCTGCGGCCTGCTGGCCGTGTACCCGCCCGACATCACGACCGCGCACACGCTGCTGCTCGAACCGTGGATGAACCTGTTCCTCCTGCTCGGGACCGCCGCCGCCTTCCGGCGCGGCGCCCTGGCCAGCCCCCGGCGGCTGGCCTGGGCCGGGGCGGCCATCGGGTTCGCGGTGTCGATCAAGTTCTGGGCGGCCCTGCCGGCCGCGGTGGTCCTCGGGCTGTGCCTGTCCCGGCCGGAACGGCGGCCCGCCGCGCTGCGCCGTTTCCTGCCCGGGGTAGCGGCCGGGTTCCTCGTCCCGGTCCTGCCGTTCCTGCTGTCCGCGCCGGACGCGTTCTGGCGCAGCACGATCGCCGACCAGGCCACCCGGGCCAGCGTGGCGGTCCCGATCGCCGTGCGGTTCGCCTACGTCACCGGCACCCTCGACCTCCTGAACTCCAAGGGCCAGGTCTCCCTCGTCGCCGGATCGCACTCGATGTACGCGGCCAGCTGGGCGGAGCACGTGAACCTGTCGGCCGGAGTCGGCTGGCTGCCGTATACGGCGGCGGCGCTGATCGCCGCCGGGATCGCGGCGGGCTACTGGTTCCAGCGACGGCGGCTGACCCAGCTCGAGGTCCTCGGCCTGGTCATCTCGGTGCTGTCCTCGGCCGCCATCCTGGGGTACTCGGCGTTCTACTACCACTATCCGGACTTCCCCGCCCCGTGGCTGGCCATCAGCATGGGCTGCGCGGCGGGTGCCCTGGCCGGGCGGCCGGTCATCCGGCCGGTGCTGATGGTCGCGCTGTCGGTGCTGTTCGTGGTGATAGGCGGCATGCAGTACCGCGACACCCACACCAGCGTCGAGCCGGAGACCCAGAACGTCTCTCACCTGATCCCGCCGGGGGCGTGCCTGATCACCGACGAGGTGTCGCTGGCGATCGCCGCCGACCGGTTCACCGACCGGCCGCCCCGCTGCCCGGTGATCATCGACTCGCTGGCCGAGACGCTGGTGCGGGGCAACGGGGTCAGCGTGTACGGCGGCGCCGACCAGCTCCCGAAGGTGGTGGGCCAGTGGCGGGCCTGGTTCGCCAGGGCCGACTACGTGTGGATGTCGCCGCCGCGGTACTCCGACCACCGCATCCCGTGGACGCCATCGCTCCTGCACTGGTTCCACCGGCACTTCAGGCCGGTGAACTCCTTCTCCCCCAGCATCGGGCGCCTGTATAAACGCGACGGTTCCCCCCGCTGACCGTCAGTCCTCCCGGAGCTTCCGGGTGTCGTCGGGAAGGCGTTCAGTGATCTTCGCGCGGTCCAGGTACTCCAGGAGCGGGATCGCGACCCGGCGGGAGGTGCCCAGGGCCTGGCGGGCCTGGGAGGTGGTGAACGGCTGCGGGAGCCCGGCCAGGCGGCGGGCGGCCTCGTCGTCGGCTCCGGGGGCGAGGATGACGTTGTCGGCGACGCGGAGCAGCAGCCCGGCCCGGGCGGCGGTGGCGATGGCCTTCTTGTCCAGGCGCAGGTCTTTCAGCCGCTGGCTGTCGGGGGCCGCGAACGGGTCGCCGTCCAGGTCGTCGGTGACGGCCCGGACGGCCTCGGCGACCGCGGGGGGCAGGGACGCGGCGGCCGACGCCAGGCGGAGGTAGCCGCCTTCGGCGACGACGTCCCCGCCGACCAGGGCCGCGACGAGTCCGGAGTCCGGCAGGCCGAGCGCGGAGCGGGCGGCGTTCACCGGCATGCCCTGGGCCAGGGGGTTCTTCGCCGTGAAGCCGGCTACCACGGCGGGCAGTTCCCGGCGGAGCCGGTCCCAGCGCGCCGGGTCGGCGGCCCAGTCGGCCGCGACCGGCGCGGGCAGGTCGCTCACGCCCGCCGCGGTCAGGTCACCGGCGCGCAGCAGCCCGTGACGGCGCAGCAGGTCCGCCGGGCCCGGCGGGTCCGGCCAGGCCGCCAGTTCCCCCGCGGCCGCGGCCGCCGCGCCCCGGCGGCGCAGCCCGGCCGGGAACGGGTCGAGGACGCGCCCGCCGTAGATCGCCAGGCCGGCGGCGCCCGGGTCGCGCAGCAGGATCCGGTCCCCGGCGTGCAGCGGCAGGGGCTCGCGCAGGGTGAGCCGCGCGTAGGCGGCTCCGTCCTCCCGGCCCAGGACGCGGAGTTTCGCCGGGACCCGGGCCGAGCCGGCGTGCAGGTGCGGCTGGGCCGGGAGCTTGTCCGGCAGGCCCGCCGCGCCGGGCTCGATCCGCGCGTCGATCTCGGCGGTCAGCGTCCAGCCGCCCGGCGTCACCAGGGCCATGCCGCGGCGCGGCACGTCTGGCGGGACGCCGCGCAGGTTCAGCGCTACCCGCGCGACGCCGGCCACGGTGTCCTCGGGCCGGCCGAGGGCCTGCAGGGAACGGACCCGGGCCGCCGGGCCCGACGGGGTGAGTTCCAGTTCGTCGCCGACGGCGACCGTGCCGGACGGCAGGGTGCCGGTGACCACGGTTCCGCTGCCCTTGATCGTGAACGACCGGTCGATCCAGAGCCGGACCGGGCCGTCGGGCCGCGCGTCCGGGATGGCCCCGGCCAGGCGGGCGAGGGCCGCCCGGGTCTCCTCCAGGCCGGTGCCGGCGACCGGGCTGACCGCGACCGCTTCCACCTCGCCGAGCCGGGTCCGGGCGATCCGGTCCAGGGCCTCCCGCGTGGCCGGCCCGGGATCGGCCAGGTCGGCCCGGGTCACGGCGAGCAGGCCCCGGGTCACGCCCAGGGCGTCGACCGCGGCCAGGTGCTCGGCCGACTGCGGCATCCAGCCTTCGTCGGCCGCCACGACGAACAGGACGGCGGGGACGGGCCCGAGGCCGGCCAGCATGTTCGGGACGAAACGCTCGTGGCCGGGGACGTCGACGAACGCGACCGTTTGCCCGGTTTCCAGCGCGGTCCACGCGTAGCCGAGGTCGATGGTCATGCCGCGGCGGCGTTCCTCCGCCCACCGGTCGGGTTCCATCCCGGTCAGCGCCCGGACCAGTGTCGACTTGCCGTGGTCCACGTGCCCGGCGGTGGCGACGACCTTCACGCGCTCACCCCCAGCACGGCCGAGACCAGGCAGTCATCGTCGGCGGGGTCCACGGAGCGAAGGTCGAGGAGGAGTTCGCCCTTCTCGATCCGGCCGGTCACGGACGGGTCGCCGGTGCGCAGGGGCCCGGCGAGGGCCTCGGCGACCGCGACCGCCGCGCCGGGGAGGGTGACGCCGGGGGCTCCCCCGCCGCCGACCGCGCCGTCGGCTCTCACGGCGCGGGCGGGGACGGACCGGGCGGCGAGCGCGGCGACGATCCGTTCGGCCCGGGAAAGGAGGGTTTCCGGGGTGACGGCCAGCGCGCGGGCCACCGGGGCCGGGGGCCCGGTCAGGGTCGCCTCCAGCGCGGCCAGGGTGAGTTTGTCCACCCGGAGTGCCCGGGCCAGGGGATGGCGCAGCAGCCGGGCGACCAGGGCCGCCTCGCCCAGCAGCAGCCCGGCCTGGGGGCCGCCCAGCAGCTTGTCGCCGCTGGCGGTGACCAGGCGGGCCCCGTCCCGCAGCGACGTGGCCGCGTCCGGCTCGTCCGGCAGCAGCGGGTGCGGGGCCAGCAGTCCGGAGCCGATGTCATGCACCACCGGGACGCCGAGGGCGGCCAGTTCGCGGACGGACGCCTGCGCGGTGAACCCCTCGATCCGGTAGTTGGACGGATGCACCTTGAGGATGAAGGCGGTGCGGTCGGTGATGGCGGCGGAGTAGTCGGCGGCGGTAGTCCGGTTGGTGGTGCCGACCTCGCGCAGCCGGGCGCCGGTGGACTCGAGCAGGTCCGGCAGCCGGAACCGGTCGCCGATCTCGATCAGCTCGCCGCGGCTGATCACGATCTCGGAGTCCCGGGCGAGGGCGGTGGCCGCCAGCACCAGGGCGGCCGCGTTGTTGTTGACCGCGCCCGCGGCCTCGGCGCCGGGCACCGCGGCCAGCAGCGCGTCGATGGCGCCCTGGCCCCGCTTGCGGCTGCGGGTTCCGGAGGCCAGGTCGAACTCGACGTCGCAGTTCCCGGCGGCGGCGGTCAGCGCGTCCACCGCGGCCGCCGACAGGGGGGCGCGGCCGAGGTTGGTATGCACGATGACGCCGGTCGCGTTGATCACCGGGGTCAGAGAGACCGCGGCCGGCGGCAGTTCCGCGACGGCGGCGCCGGCTACCTCCTCCGGGGCGATCTCGCCGGCCCGGGCCCGGTCCTGCGCCCGGGTGACGGCGGCCTTGACGAGATCGCGGCCGAGACGGTCCGCCGCCCCGGCGAGACGGGGGTCGGCCAGCAAGCGGTCGGTTCGGGGGATTCGTCGCCTGGGCTCACTCACCCTGATGACCCTACTCCCGGCACCTGAAGTATCGTATTGATCACCCTGTGCTAGCCTCCGGGCCGTGAGCGGCGATTTCGGAACGACCGGCACCATGCCCGCGGATCCAGCGGCGAGCCATTCCCCCCGGATGGCCCTGATCCGCTCGTTCGGGAGAACGCCGGCCGGAACCGCGATCATCGGCTGCACGGTGCTGGCCCTCGCGCTCCGCCTCTTCATGATCACCCGGCTCGGCTACCTGACCGGGGTCACCGAGTACGACGACGGCGTCTACCTGGGCGGAGCCATCCGGTTGTTCCAGGGCCAGCTGCCCTATCACGATTTCGCGTTCGTCCAGCCGCCCGGCATCCTGCTGCTCCTGCAGCCGGTGGCGCTGCTCACCGCGATCACCACCGCGACGCACGCGCTGGCCGCCGCCCGGATCCTGACCGTCGGCGCCTCGGCGGCCTGCGTGCCGCTGGCCGGGTGGCTCGTCCGGGACCGGGGGCCGCTCGTCACGGTGGTGACCTGCGGGATCCTGGCCGTCTACCCGGACGACATCACCACCGCGCACAGTCTCATCCTCGAGCCGTGGATGAACCTGATCCTGCTCATCGGCGCGGCCGCGGCCTTCCGCGAAGGACGGCTGGCCTCGCCGCGGCGGCTGCTGTGGGCCGGAGTGGTCATCGGCGCGGCCGGGTCGGTCAAGTTCTGGGCCGGGCTTCCCGCCGCGGTGCTGCTCGCCGGCTGCCTGCTCAGCGGCCGCGGCCGCGGGCGGGCGCCGCTATCCGGGCGGACCTGGAGGTACCTGGCCGGGCTGGTCATCGGGTTCGCCGTCCCGGTGCTGCCGTTCGCGCTGGCGGGCCCGCTCCGGTTCGCGCGCAGCACGGTACTGGACCAGGCGGCGCGGGACGGCACCTACGTGCCCCGTTCCATGCGGCTGGCCCATATCACCGGCCTGATCGACTTCCTCGACGGCCACGGGCGCCTCACGCTGCGGGCCGGGACGCACTCGCTGTTCGCCAGCGGCGGGGCGGCGGCCACGCCCGGTACCAGCGCGGGCTGGCCGCCGTACATCGTGTTCGCCCTGGCGGTGGCGCTGATCGCCGCCGGGTACTGGCTGCGGCCGGGCAGGCCGTCGCCGCTGGAGGCGTTCTCGCTGGCCACGGCCGCCATCGCGACCGGCGGGATCGTCTTCTACTCGGCCTTCTTCTACCACTACCCGGACTTCGGCGCCCCGTGGGTCGCCATCGCGGCCGGCGGGGCGTGCGGGGCGGTCCGCGCCGCCCGGTCCCGGCAGGTCCTGATCCGGGCCGCCTGCGCCCTGCTGTTCCTGCTCGCGGCCTTCCAGGCCCGCGAGATCAGCGACCTGGCCGCGCCGGACCTGTACCACCAGCAGGCGGTCATCCCCGCGGGGGCCTGCGTCGTCACCGATCAGGCCTCCATGACGATCGCGGCCAACCGGTTCACCGCCGCCCGGCCCGGCTGTCCGAGCGTCGTGGACTCCCTCGCCCAGACCCTCGTGCTGAGCGGCGGGGTGAGCGTCCAGGGCGGCGCGAAGCGGCTGGAGAACGTGGCCGGCGCCTGGCAGTCGATCCTGGCCCGGGCCGACTACGTGTGGCTGTCCCCCAACAACTACCGGCGCATCCCCTGGACCCCGCGGCTGCTGGCGTGGTTCACGTCGAACTTCGCCAAGGTCGGTTCCCGCGGGATCGGGACCGTCTACAAGCGCGCCGGCGCGTTACCCGGAGGCCGCCGCCGCCCGCCGACGGCGGGTCACCGTGACCGCCGCGGCCAGCGCGACGGCGAGCAGGCCCAGCCCGGTCAGCACGTAGAGGTTCCCGGCCACCAGTTGCAGGCCGTGCCAGTGGTACTCGGGGTAGGCCGGGTTGTCGCCGGACTCGAACGAGGCCATCGGCGCGTAGTTGATCAGCCCGCCCTGGAACAGGCTGAAAGACGGCTGCCAGAAGTCCGGCCACGCGGCGAACGCCGCGACCACGACGCCGGCCAGGGTGTACCAGGCCGCCCGGGCCCTCCCCCGCCCGGCGCGGACGGCCGCGTCGGCCAGCACCGCGACCCCGGGGACGTACCAGACCCAGTGGTGGTCCCAGCTGATCGGCGAGGCGAGCTGCGCGACCAGCCCGGTCACCATCAGGCCGGCGAACGCGTACCCGGCGTTGTGCAGCCTCGACGCGGCCCACAGGCCGAGCCCGATGACGATCACGGCGGCGGCCAGCCACGGCAGCATCCCCCCGTCGACGCTGCCGGCCAGCCGGGTGGCCGCGCCGCGCAGCGACTGGTTCTGCAGGCTCCCGACGAACCCGGTCCGGCTGGCCGCGAAGAAGTCGCCCCGCAGCCAGAACGGCCCCGACGGGCCGGGGAGCGCCGCGAACCCGATTCCGACGCTGGCGGCGAAGGCGCCGATGGCGACGAAGGCCTGCCGGAACCGCTTCGTGATCAGCAGGTACAGGATGAACAGGCCCGGGATGAACTTGATCCCGGCGGCGAGCCCGGTGGCGGCGCCTTTCCACCAGCGCTTGTCGTCCTGGCACAGGTCCCACACCACCAGGGCCATCAGCCCGAGTTCGACCTGGCCGAGGTTGAGCCCGCGCTGGACCGGCTCGGACCACAGCGCGATGCCGCCGAGCAGCAGGGTCGCTCCGGTGCGCCGGGTCAGGGACTTCCAGCCCAGCTCCCGGAACGCGATCCAGATCGTGGCCAGCAGGCACGCCACGCTCACCACCGCCACCAGCCCGAGCAGCGCGCGGAAGGGCAGCACCCGGCCCGCGGCGAACGCCAGCGCCGCGAACGGGGTGTAGGTGAACTTGATGCCGGGGTGGCCCTGGTACGTCCAGGCATACAGGTGCGCCGGGTGGTGCAGCGCCTGCCCGGCCCCGCCCAGGTACACCGCGAGGTCGAAGCCCTTCAGCAGCAGGCGCGCGGGGCCGGCGGCCAGGGCGGCGGCGTAGGCGGCGGCCGCGAGGGCGGCGACGGCGACGCCGGCGATCAGCAGCGCCCGCCCGGCTCGCCCGTCATCCCGCTCCCGGGCGTGATGCTCGCTGGCCAGGACCGCGTCGGTGCTCATCTGAAGTCTTTCCCCTCCGGTTTCCCGTCGAATCGCGGGACGCGTGGCCCGCCTTCGCGTATCCGCGGCCGGTAACATTGTGCCCTGGGGAGGGGCAATGAGCGAACACCTGGAGATCGAGCAGAAGTTCGAGGTAGGCGAGGATTTCCGGCGCCCGGATTTCGGCGGGGTCGGCGACGGCGTCACCGCGGGGGACCCGGTGACCCATCACCTGTCCGCAACCTACTACGACACCCGTGACCAGCGACTGGCCGGGGCGAAGATCACGCTGCGCCGGCGCACCGGCGGCACCGACGAAGGCTGGCACATGAAGCTGCCCGTGTCCGGCGACACCCGCCGCGAACTGCGCGAGCCGCTGTCAGACGAACTGCCCGGCGCCCTGGCCGCGCGGGCGGCGGAGGTCACCGGCGGGATCCCGGTCGAGCCCATCGCCCGGCTCGACACCGAACGGATCGTCGTCACCCTCCATCACGAGGGCCGCGCGGCCGCGGAGGTCGCGGACGACACGGTGACCGCCCGCCGCCTGGATGCCGCCGGGGACGGCACTACGCTGCGGTGGCGGGAGATCGAGGTCGAGGTGGCGGAGGCCGGCTCGCCGGCCGGGGAGGCCGCGGCCCGGCTGCTGGCCGAGGCCGGCGCCCGTCCCGCCCGGTCGGCTTCCAAGCTGGGGCGGCTGCTGGGTCGCTGAGCCCCCGTACTGGCGGCTTACGGCCGGCGGTGCGCCCGTTCAGAGGATATCCATAGCCCCCGCATGGGCCCATGACCTGGAAGCTCTGCAATCCTGTGGGAAAAGGTCCCCCGGAGGCAAGTGAGCGATTGACATGGCAGTACACCCGGTTTCTGACGACAGCGCCCCCGGCGGCGCGGTCTCCGCGCAACGCGGCGCGGGCACCCGGCGGGCGGACGGCACCCCGGTCCGCGTCCTGGTGGTAGACGACGAGCCCAGCCTGGCCGAGCTCCTGGGCAGCGTGCTGCGCTACGAGGGCTGGGACGTCCGCATGGCGGGCAACGGGACGGACGCCGTCAAGGCCGGACGCGAGTTCAAGCCGGACGCCGTCGTCCTCGACATCATGCTGCCCGACTTCGACGGCCTCGAGGTCATGCGGCGCCTGCGGGCCGAGGTGCCCGAGATCTGCGTGCTGTTCCTGACCGCCCGGGACGCGGTGGAGGACCGCGTGGCCGGGCTCACCGCGGGCGGCGACGACTACGTCACCAAGCCGTTCAGCCTGGAGGAGGTCCTCGCCCGGCTGCGGGGCCTGCTGCGCCGGGCCAACGTCGCCCGGGCGGGCGGCGAGGGGGCCCTCACGGTGGCCGACCTGACCATGGACGAGGAGGCCCGCGAGGTTCGCCGCGGCGGCGACCTCATCGACCTCACCGCGACCGAGTTCGAGCTGCTGCGCTTCCTGATGCGCAATCCCCGCCGCGTCCTGTCCAAGGCCCAGATCCTGGACCGGGTGTGGAACTACGACTTCGGCGGCCAGGCCCACGTCGTCGAGCTGTACATCAGCTACCTGCGCAAGAAAATCGACGCCGGGCGGGATCCGCTGATCCACACGGTGCGCGGCGTGGGCTACGTCCTCAAGCCGGCCGGCTGATGCTCATCCGGGGGCGGGCGGGGGCCCGGGTGCCGCAGCCGTCCCCGAAGCGGCGGTGGCGGCCGCGCACGATGCGCGGCCGGCTCATCGCCGGACTGGTCGCACTGCTGACCATCGCCTGCGCCACCGTGGGCGTGACCTCGTTCTTCGCCATCCGGGACTCGCTGATCCTGCAGCTGGACAACCAGCTGCAGATCGCGACCAACCTGGCCTACAAGTGCCAGGACCCGATCGGGAGCGGCAACTACTACCGGGACTCGGCCTCGGCCTCCGACCGGTCCGCGGCGCCGGCGCCGACGCCGAAGGAGCAGGACGTCCCGGTGGTGCGGCAGGCGGCCTCCACCATGGACTGCCCCGGCCTCATGGCCGGGACGATCGCGGTGTCGGTCTGGGGCGACCGCTGGAAGGCGACCCGCATCCCGGGCGACGTCTGGCACATCTCGGCCGCCGACAAGACGGCCCTCGGCCGCATCGAGCCCTCGCTGCCGCCCCGGGCCGACTCGGCCGCGGCCGTCCACGTCCGCAATCTGCACTCGGCCCCGGGGGACTACGCGCTCACCGCGATCCGCGACCCGGACGGCGACGGGACGACCTTCATCACCGGGCTCCCGCTGTCCGGCGTGGACGACCTGCTCAAGGACGTGGCGATCCTGGAGATCACCGTCTTCGCCGTGGTCCTGGTGGCGGCCGGGGTGCTGGGCACGTTCTGGGTGCGGCTGTCGCTGCGGCCGCTGAGCCGGGTGGCCGCCACCGCCTCCGCCGTGGCGGAACTGCCCCTGGACACCGGCGAGGCCGAGTTCCCGGCGGGCGTCGGCGACACCGATCCCGCCACCGAGACCGGCCAGGTCGGGGCCGCGTTCAACCGGATGCTCGGGCACGTGGAGCAGGCCCTGGCCCGCCGCAGCGCCAGCGAGACCCGGCTGCGGCGGTTCGCCGCCGACGCCAGTCACGAACTGCGCACCCCGCTGGCCGCCATCCGCGGCTACGCCGAACTGGCGCTCCGTCACCCGGGCGAGGCCCCGGAGCCGGTCACGCACGCCCTGGGCCGGGTCCTGTCGGAGTCGACCCGGATGACCCTGCTGGTCGACGACCTGCTCCTGCTGGCCCGGCTCGACGCGGGCCGCCCCCTCAGCTACGACGCGGTCGACGTCTCCCGCCTCGTCATCGACGCGACCAGCGACGCCCAGGTCGCGCGGCCCGGGCACCGCTGGATGCTCGACCTGCCCGACGACCCGGTCCAGGTGTGGGGCGACGAGCACCGGCTGCACCAGGTGCTGGCCAACCTGCTCAGCAACGCCGGACGGCACACGCCGGACGGCACCACGGTCACCGTGCGGCTGGCCGCGGACTCCTCGCTGCCGTCCGCCGACCCGGACGGAGAGGCTCCCGTACGGCGCGGGACCGCCCCGCCGCTGCCCCGCGCGGTCCTCTCGATCACCGACGACGGCCCGGGCATCCCGGCCGCGCTCCTGCCCGAACTGTTCGAGCGCTTCACCCGGGCCGACAGCGCCCGGACCCATGCCTCCGACAGCGACACCAACTCCACCGGCCTCGGCCTGGCCATCGTCGACGCGGTCGTGGCCGCCCACGGCGGCGCCGTCCTGGCCTCCAGCCGCCCGGGTCTCACCCGCTTCACCATCGCCCTGCCCCGCCTCGACCAGGAGCCCGACGGGCCCAGTGATCCCGAGGAACCCGAGGACCTTGAAAGCCTTGAGGGCCTTGAGAACCCAGAGGGCCCCGAGGATTATGTGACTGACGGGGCCTGAGGGGAACGTAAGGCATCCATAAGGAGGCAAGGGCTGGCCAGACGGGTTCCGGGGAGTACCGTGGAGACCACACCGGCCTTCGGGGGGCGGACCCCCGTCCTCCTGAAATCCCGCTCCCTGGCCTTCCGTGGTCCCTGTCCCCGGCCCCGGCCCGTGTCCCCGGCCCGCCCCGCCCGGCCCCCGTCCCCGGCCGCTGGTGCCCGGAAAGTCCCGGAAACCGCCTCGCAGTTGCCAGTGCACACGCCCGTTGCACGTGCATGCGCACGCGCATATTCACGCGTGCATTCGCACACGTGCATTTGCGCGATGCATTCTGGCGTGCGTCAAATGAACGTGCATTTGCGTCATGCACCAGGAAATGAATCTAGGCAAGAAATGACCTATATGACTCGCACTCCCGGCCGCCGTCCCGCACGCCCGCGACACAGCCCAGACAAGATCTAAATATCCACTCTGACCTGCGATTTTATCGTCGCCCGACCCCCCGGCCAGACCGCGCCGACCCGGTCGCATAGAGTTATGCATCCTGCCTCCGCGACCCGGTGAGAGCAGAATAGTAAATGGGCGAATTTCACCTTCCAGGGTGACACGCCCGGCAAATCCCAGTAAGATCAATCTCGATAGCGCCGCCGGAGTTACCCCTCCCCCCGGCACTCCGTTTCCTTCGACCGAGGAGACCTCTGTCCATGAAAACCGGCAACAACCTGCCGGCCGCGAATCACCGCCACATGATCCGGGCCCGCGTCCGCGACGACAGTCAGCGGCAACTGCGGGACATCGAGGAGCTCGTCGCCAAGCTTCAGCTGGTCACCAAGCAGCTCCAGCACCCGGTCCGGTCCGCGGCCGAGCATATCCCGCACAGGTACGAGGTAAGTTAGCCACCGCGCTCGACGACGGGGGAGACGCGAACTTCCGGCAGCTGGGCACCCGGAACAACCAACCCGGATTCCCAGCCGCCGGTCTTTCCGGCCGATCAATCCCCCGCCATCTCCCGCAGCAGACGGGCCGACGCCGCCGGCGCCAGCGCCGCCAGCCGCAGCTGGGCGAACGCGCGGAGGTATCGTTCCAGGTCCTGCGCGCCGTCCAGGCTCACGCCGCCCGACAGCCCGCCCAGGTGAACCACGCCGATGCCCGGCGCCCCGGCGAACCTCAGCACCGACATTCCGCAGCCCGCGGCCGCGTGGGCGCCCGCGGCGAACGGCAGCACCCGCAGCGTGATGCCCGCGTCCGCTCCCCGGTCGGCCGTCGTGGCCAGCCGCCTGAGCTGGGCGCGCATCACCTCCGGCCCTCCGACCGCCTGGTGCAGGGCGCCCTCTCCCAGGATCACCTCCAGCCTCGGATGCTGCTCCTTCAGCACGATCCGCTGGCGGATCATCGTGACCTCAACCGCCTGGTCTCGCTGGGCGTCGTCGTCCAGCGCCGGGTCGGCGTCGGCCACCGCCCGGGCGTAAGCCGGAGTCTGCAGCAGCGCGGGCACCCGGTGCGGCTCGTGGCCCAGGATCTCGGCCGCGGACGACTCCATGATGACGAAGTCCTCCCCCGGGCCGGCGAGTACGTCCTTGAACTCCAGCCAGCGCCCCGGGTCCTGGCCGTGGCTGGCCACTGAGACCAGCGCCGCCTGCTCGCCCTCATCCACCTTGTACTCGCCCAGCAGTTCCCGCAGTTCCTTGCCGCGGATACCGCGATGGCCGGTCTCAATGCGGGAAATCTTGGAACGATCGCATTCCAGGATGCGGGCGGCGTCGTCCAGTCCGTAGCCCCGGGCCTCCCGGTACCGGCGCAGGGCCGCGCCGACGAGCCGGCGCCTGACAGGGGGAATTCCGTTCACAATGGCCTCCTTATCCGCAGGACCGCCGTTGCGGCCCCACAGGCCGGTAAACGTGTTAGTGAAAGATAAAGCTAGCACTTTATGTAGTCCACGCTCGAACGACACGCCGAGGCAAGGGCAGAGAGATGGCCGGATCAGGACAGGCGTTCGATGGCCGCCCGGATGCGTCGCTCGGAGACCGGCCCGGCCGTGCCGACCGTCTGGGCGAAGAGACTGACCCGCAGTTCTTCCAGCATCCAGCGGATCTCCCGGGCCGCCTCGCCGGAGCGGGCGGCCGGGGGCAGCACGGCGAGCGCGTCGCGGTAGGCATCCTCGGCCCGCTGCGCCGTCTCCATCTGCTGGGCGTCGCGGCCGGGATTGTCGGGCAGCCGGTCGAGCCGGTACTCCATCGCCCGCAGGTAGCGCGGGATGGAGCGGATCCGGCGGGATCCGGCGGCGGTGAGAAAACCGGGGTAGACAAGGCCGCGCAGCTGTTCGCGGAGGTCGTCGGCGGCCGGGGCCAGGGCGGGGCTGCACAGGCTGTCCAGGCGGGCCCCGATGGCGGTGGCGCGGCGCAGGATCTCCTCGGTGTCGGAGACGATTTCCCAGGTCGCGGCGTACAGCCCGCCCCGGACCTTGTCCGACAGGGCCGCGAATCCGGCCGCGTCCCAGGCCGGGCCGCCCGCGTCCGCGATCAGGCCGTCGGCCGCGCAGTCGACGGCGTCGGCGAACATCGCGGCCACGCCGCCGTGCGGGTTGCCGCTGAGGGCGAGTTTCTGCCCGGTCGACAGGCGGGCGGCGATGTCCTTCACCGGGGAACGGGCCGAGAGCAGGATGAGCCGCCGCGTGCCGGCCCGCATCGCGGCCCGGGCCGCGGCCTCGGTCTCGAAGAGCCGGACGTCCACGGCGGTTCCGGCGTCGGCCACGGCAGGGTAAGCCCTCACGTCGCCGTCGGTGTAGACCTTCGGCAGGGTCCCGAAGTCCCACGCGGTAGCCCCGGTCCGGGTGAGGGAGCCGGCGCGGGCGGACAGGGCGGAGCGCAGCCTGGGCTGCAGGCGCCGCTGGAGGGCGGACAGGTCTTTCCCGGTTGCTAGCACTCGACTATCATCGACGATACGGAATGAGATGCGCAAGTGAGATGGAAGCTTGTCCATGTCGAAGTCGTCTGCCGTGACCCGGACGCCCCGCAGCTTCCGTAGCTCGGCCGCGACCGTATCCCGCACGTCGTCGGCGCCGGCCCGGTCCCCGGCCCGCTCCAGGACCTGGCGGGCCACGTCGGGCGCTGGCACCAGCTGGCGGCGGATGTCCTTGGGCAGGGACCGGATCAGCTCGGTGATGAGTTCGGCCCGCAGGCCGGGCACGTGCCAGGAGAACTCTTCCGGCCGGGCCTGGTTCAGGGTCTTCAGGGGGATGTCGATCGTGACGCCGTCGGCGGCGCTGCCCGGGTCGAACGCGTAGGACAGGGCCAGGTCCCGGCCGCCCGCGCCCGGGCTCTCCGAGGTCCACACCTGAGGGAAGCTGTCCGCCTCGTCAATCGCGCCGGAGTCGGCCAGCAGGTCCGGCAGGCTCAGGGTGAGCAGGTCCGGCGTGTGGTGCCGGGCCTTGCGCCACCAGTTGTCGAAGTGGCGGGCCGAGACGACGTCGGGCGGGACCCGCTGGTCGTA
>WRBL01000110.1 GCA_009784565.1 Streptosporangiales bacterium
CTCGGCCTGTTCTGCAAGACCGGCGGCTACCTCCTGGACGTGGCCCTGATGAAGGCGATCGACTCCGGCTGGATCGACGGCCCCCGGGTCGTCCCGGCCGGGCACGCGATCACCCCGACCGGCGGCCACCTGGACCCGACCTCGATCGCGAGCATGATGCCGGGCGCCCTGCCCATGACGGTCGAGGAGGGCATCGCCGACGGGGTCGACGAGGTCCGCAAGGCGGTGCGGTACCAGGTCAAGCACGGCGCCCAGCTCATCAAGATCTGCGCGTCGGGCGGCATCATGTCCGACAGCGGCGCCGCCGGCGCCCAGCACTACTCCGACGAAGAGCTCGCCGTCATCGTCGACGAGGCGCACCGGCGCGGCCTGAAGGTCGCCGCCCACACCCACGGCGCGGAGGCGGTGAAGACCGCCGTCCGGGTCGGGATCGACTGCGTCGAGCACGGCTACCTGATCGACGACGAGGCCATCGAGATGATGGTCAAGGCCGGGACGTGGCTGGTGCCGACCGCCGCCCTGACCGAGTACCTGGACGTGTCCAAGTCCGCGCCCCGCGTGCAGGCGAAGGCGGCCGAGATGTTCCCCCGCGCCAAGGCGTCCCTGAAGGCCGCCGCCGACGCGGGCGTGAAGATCGCCCTCGGCACCGACGCGCCCGCCGTCCCGCACGGCAAGAACGCCGGTGAGCTCGCCGTCATGGTCAAGCGGGGCCTGGCCCCGCTGCACGTGCTGCGCGCCGCCACGACCCACGCGGCCGAGCTCATCGGCGCCGGTGACCGCGGCCGCCTGGCCGAGGGGCTCCTGGCCGACGTCATCGGCGTGCCGGGCGACCCCCTGGACGACATCAGCGTGACCCAGAACGTGAAGTTCGTGATGAAGGGCGGGACGGTCTTCAATGGCTAGCAGAACGACGGACATCGTGGAGATCGGCCAGACGTGCGCCCGGTACTCGGTGATCATGACGCAGTCCGACCTGTCGGACCTGCTGTCGGTGTTCACCCCGGACGGGACCTACAGCGCGTTCGGCGACACGTACCCGCTGTCGGAGTTCCCGGACCTCGTCGAGGCCGCCCCCAAGGGCCTGTACCTGACCGGGCCGCCGGCGATCACCTTCACCGGCGACGACACCGCCACCGGCGTCACCCCGCTGTGCTTCGTGATCGACCGCACTCATGACCAGCGGATCGGCTACTACAACGACACCTACGAGCGGACCGCCGGCGGCTGGCGGATCAGGACCCGCTCCATGACGTTCATCCGCCGCAACGGCGAGCACAACCACGGCATCCCGCACGCCCACAAGAACGCCGCCACCCCGCCCACCCCGTCCACCCCGCCCGCCTCCGCTTAAGTTCGCGATTCGTGTCGTCATAACAGCAGAAACAGCGAACATAAGGAGGATGGCCCTTTGGACATCGCTGACTTCCGGGCCGGCCTGCGGGCCTGGTTCACCACTCACGACCTGACGCCGCCGCCCGCGGCGCCAGCCGACGTCGGCGCGCACGTCGCGCAGTTGTCCCGGGTCCGCCGGGAGCTGTGGGACGCGGGCTGGATGCGGTACGGCTGGCCGGAATCGGTCGGCGGCCTCGGCGGCCCCGCCGTGCTCCGGGCGATCCTGGGCGAGGAGGTCGCGGCGCGCGACCTGGCCGACTCGGGGTTCTTCACCCTGGTGGAGATCCTGGTCCCCACCATGATCGACTACGCGCCGCCGGAACTGGCGGCCGAACTGGTGCCCAAGCTGCTATCCGGCGCCGAGCAGTGGTGCCAGGGGTTCTCCGAGCCCGGGTCCGGCAGCGACCTGGCGTCCCTGTCGACCAGGGCCGTGCCCCAGGAGGACTCCTGGATCGTCAACGGGCAGAAGGTATGGACGTCCCTGGCCCAGTACTCGCAGCGGTGCGTGCTGCTGACCCGGACCGCGCCGGGCCACGGCGGCATCACCGCGTTCCTCGTCGACCTCGACACACCTGGCATCACGATCCGGCCGCTGCGCACCATGGACGGCGCGGAGGAGTTCTGCGAGGTCTTCTACGACGACGTCGTGGTGCCGTCGTCCCGGATGCTGGGCCAGCCCGGCGACGGCTGGCGGGTCGCCACCGACATCCTCCCCTACGAACGGTCGACCTGCTTCTGGCACCGGTCCTCGTTCCTGTTCAGCCGCCTGGACCGTCTCGTCGGCGAGGCGGAGGAGCCCGACGCCGGCGCCATCGGCTCGGCTTACCTGTCCCTGTACACGGCGCGGGCCCGCTGCCGGGAGACGGTGCGCCGGTTCGACACGGGCGGGAAGCTCGGCCCGGAGACGTCGGTGGACAAGATCCTCCTCCAGACCGCCGAGCAGGAACTGTTCGACAGCGCCCGCGACCTGATCCCCGGCGCGGTCGAGCTGGACGATGAGTCCCCGTGGCGGCAGGAGTACCTGTACTCGCGGGCCGCGACGATCTACGGTGGCACCGCCGAGATCCAGCGCAACATCGTCGCCCGCCGCCTCCTCGACCTGGGCAAGGAGCAGTAGTGGACGCTGAAGAGCTCAACCTCCTCTCCCAGACCCTGGCCAAGACGATGGCCGCCACCCCGTCCGGCCCGGTGCTCTGCAGCGCGCTGAACGAACTCGGCTGGCGGGAAATGCTGGCCGAGACCCCGGACGTCGCCGTCCCGCTGGTCTTCCGTCTCCTCGGCGAGACCGGCGCGCACGCGCCCCTGCTCGCCGACGTGACCGGGACCGGGACCCTCCCCTACGCCGGAGGTTCCTGGGTTTCCTGGTCCCGTGAGGACGCGGAGATCCTCCCGGTCCGGCGGACGGAAGCCGGTACGCCGCTCTCCCCCGAGGCCTTGGCCGCCGGGCGAAGGGCGGCCGGCTGGTGGCTGCTGGGGACCGGGCGGGCCATGCTGGAACTGGCCCGGGCCCACGCCCTGGACCGGCAGCAGTTCGGGAAGCCGATCGCGTCGTTCCAGGCCGTCCGGCACAAGCTGGCCGAGACGTTCGTCGCCCTGGACGGGGCCTCGGCGGTGCTAAGCGCCGCCGGGACCGGCGAGCTGCCGGCGCTGCTCGCCAAGGCCGCCGCCGGCCGGGCCGCGCTGCTGGCCTCCCGGCACTGCCAGCAGGTCCTCGCCGGCATCGGGTTCACCTCCGAGCATTCCCTGCACATCCACGTCAAGCGCGTCCTCGTCCTCGACGGGCTCCTGGGCAGCACCCGGGAACTGACCGCCGAGGCCGGGCGCCTGGTGATCGACTCCGGGGCCGCGCCGCGGCTCATCGACCTGTAAAGGAGACCCCTGCGATGACGGACGACCTCGGCGCCGGCGGGCTGCGCTTCGAGCGCGAAGGCTCGATCGGCTGGTGCTACATCGACCGGCCGCACGCCCGGAACGCCTTCACCCCCGCCATGTACCAGGGGATCAAGCGGGCCGTGCGCCTGGTCAACACCGACAAGGACCTGGCCGCGCTCATCATCACCGGCACCGGCGACGTGTTCGCGCCCGGCGGTGACCTGGGCGGCCGCCGCGACGAGGGCGACGCCCCGACCACCGGCTCCGGCACCGACGTCATCCCGTTCCTGGACGTCCGCGACAGCCGGGCACCGGTCATCTCCGCGGTCAACGGGATCTGCCAGGCCGGCGGCCTGCTGGTCGCGGCGCTGTCGGACATCTGCGTGGCCAGCGACCGGGCGACGTTCCGGGTGCCGGAACTGATCCGCGGCATCCCGGACGCCACCTACGCGGCGATGCTGCCCGCCCACGTCGGCATCGCGGTCGCCCGCGACCTGCTGCTGTCCGCGCGGAAGTTCGACGCGGCCGAGGCCCAGCGCATCGGCCTCATCTCCCGCGTCGTCCCGCACGAGCGGCTGCGGGACGAGGCGCTGAAGGCCGCGAAGGAGATCCTCCAGACCCCGCCGATGGCCCGGATGATGGTCAAGCGGATGCTGAACGAGCGGTACGGCACGTTCGACTACCAGACCATGTTCTGGGCGCTGGAGGAATCCGACGAGCCCCGCGAGGGCATGCGCGCCTTCATGGAGAAGCGCGCCCCCTCCTGGGTCCCGCCGGACATGGGCCGCCTGTAACAGATTCGCCAGCAGGCGGCGCAGCCAGCGCGCCGGGGCCTGCGCCGCGTCCTTCGCCAGGGCCGCCGAGGGCAGCACGCCCGCGAACATGTGGAACCCGCCGGGCCACACGTGAAGCTCGCACGAGCCGCCGGCCTGCCACAGGCGCGAGGCGTAGGCGACGGCCTCGTCCCGGAAGGTCTCGGCCGACCCGACGTCGATGTAGGCCGGGGGCAGCCCCGACAGGTCGGCGGCCCGGGCCGGGGCCGCGTACTGCGGCACGTCCGGTCCGCCGCGCTGGTCTCCGAGCAGCGCGGTCCAGCCGAACTCGTTCGCCGAACGGTTCCACGGTCCCGTCTCCGCCTGCCGGGCCGAGGGCGTGTCGTTCCGGTCGTCCAGCATCGGGCCCATCAGCATCTGCCCGGCGATCCCCGGCCCGCTCCGGTCCCGGGCCAGCAGCGTCACCCCCGCCGACAGCCCGCCGCCCGCGCTGGCCCCGCCGACGATGATCCGCGCGGGGTCGATGCCGAGCTCGGAGGCGTTCTTGGCCAGCCAGACCAGGCCCGCGTAGCAGTCCTCGACCGGGCCGGGATGCCGGGTCTCGGGCGCGAGCCGGTATTCCACGCTCACGACCGCCGCCTGGTGCGGCGCGGCGAGCTCGAGCATCTCGTTGATCCCGGTCCGGTTGTCGCCGAGGACCATGCCGCCGCCGTGGATGTGGTAGATCGCCGGGACCGGCCCGCCTCCGGCGGCGGGCAGGCAGATCAGGACTTCGATGTCCGGGGCGTCCCGCGGGCCCGGGATCAGCCGGGCGCTGACCTCGTAGGCGCCGTCGCGCTTGAGCAGGTCGTCGGAGATCTCCGAGAACTCGCCGATCAGCCGCCGGTGCCCGGGCAGCTTCTCCGCGGTCATCTCGCCGGAGGCGAACTCCGGCAGCGCCGCCAGCGCCGCGCCCAGTTCCGGGTCCAGCGGCGGCTGAGGTCCGAGGGGGCCAGGAGTCGTGATCATCTTCTGTTCCTTACCCGCCCTCCGGCGGGTACCCGTGATCCGTCAGTGACGTGGAACACCGCTCGCCCGCCGTCGGCCGGGCACGATCACCCGGCCGGGGTGACCGCGGCCAGGATGACGGTCAGGGCGTCGACGGCGGCGGCCTCGTCGGGGCCGTCGGCGCGGACCGTGACCGTGGCGCCCGCGCTGGCCCCCAGCTGCATGACGCCCAGGACGCTCTTGGCGTCGGCGTCCCGGCCGCCGGCGGACAGCCGGACCGCCGCCTGGAAGCCGGCGGCGGCCACCGCGAGCTGCCCGGCGGGCCGGGCGTGCAGGTCGGCCTTGAGGGTGACGTCAGAGCTTGCGGGCATCGCGGGCCTCCTCGGCGGCGGCGCGGACGGCGGGCAGGGGAGCCCCGGCCGCGGCGGTGACGGCGGCGGCGACGGCTCCCTCCACGAACGGGGCGTCGGCGACCTCGACCGGGCCGGGCGCATCGTCGTCGTCTTCGAGGTCGGCGAGGAGGACCTTCACCGTCAGGACGGCGCTGCCGAGGTCGGGGATGATCAGCACTCCGGCGCCGGCCGAGGCCCGCTCGACGGCGGCTGACACCTTCTCGGCACTGGTCCCGAGGCGGCCGTCGCCGGTGCCGCCCGCGGCCGCGATCACGGCGCCCGCGCCGACCTGCCCCGCCAGTTCGGCCGCGCCCTCGGCGAGCGCGGCGCTGTGCGAGACGAGCACGATTCCTACCAGGGCGGTCACGGTTCCCCCTGCGACAGCAGCGAGCGGACCGGGCCGACCGCCCCCGCCCCCACGCTCACGGTCCGGATGCCGGCGGCGATCAGCTCCGGCAGCACGTCCGGGTCGGCGGCGGCGTCGCCGCAGACGGATACGTCGATGCCCGCCTCTCCCCCGGCGGCGGCTACCTGCCGGACCAGGTCGAGGACGCGGGGGTCGCCGGCCCGGCCGGGCCCCGCGGCGGGGTCGGAACGGGCCAGGCCGAGCACGTCCGCGACCAGGTCGTTGGTGCCGACGGAGAAGAAGTCGGCGGCCCGGGCGAACTCCGTCGCGCGCCGCGCGGTGCCGGCGAGTTCCACCATGATCCCGGTCGGCGGAGGCCGGCTGGTCAGCGCGGCGAGGGCCTCGCGGACCCGGGTGATCTCGGCGGGGTCGCGGACCATGGGGATCAGGATCGCCAGGCGGGCGCCGTGCGCGGAGTCGAGGATGGCGCGGAGCTGGTCGGTCAGGGCCGCCGGGCGTTCCAGCAGGGCCGCCAGCCCGGCTCCGGACGGCAGGTCCCGGCGGAGGAACGGCGGGATCTTGTCCCCGGAGAAGTCCAGCAGGCGGACGACGGCGGTCTTCCCCTCCAGCTGGGACAGGATCGGCTCCAGCAGTGCCCGCTGCCGGCCGTACCCGGGCCAGTCCCTCGATTCGAGGAACGGGATCTCGGTGCGAAGCAGCCCGACGCCCTCGACTCCGGCGGCGAGGGCCCGCCGGGTCTCCACCGCCGAGGCGACGTTCGCCAGGACGGTGACGGCCGGCCCGGACCGCGGGATGGGCGTGACCGGTGAGGCGGGCGCGGCGGGCGAGGGGACCGCGGTGGCGCCGACCGCCAGTTCGCCCGACGTGCCGTCCAGAGCCGCCCGCTGGCCCGGGCGGGTCTCCAGGACGGCGGGGTCCGCGCCCGCCATCATGGGGATGGCCAGGCCGCGGGCGATGATGGCCGCGTGGGAGGTGGCCCCGCCGCTGACCGAGACCGCGCCGGCCAGCGGCGCGCCGGAGTCGGTGAGCTCGATCAGCTCCGCCGGGCTGATGTCACGGGCCACGAGGATGAACGGGGAGCCGCCGGGCACGTCGGAGGAGCCGCGATCCGTTCGGAAGTAGTCGATCGCAGCCGCCGCGACCTGCCGGATGTCGGCCGCCCGGGCGGCCAGGTCCGGGTTGCCGAGGTCTTCCATGAGGCGCGCGTGCCGCTCGGCGGTCTCGCTGATGGCGGTCTCCGGGTCGGCGCCCGCGGCGACCGCGTCGGCGGCGGCGCCGGCCAGGGCGGGATCGCCCGCGATCAGGGCGGCGATCTCGATGATCCCGGCCTCGTCGTCGCGTCCCTCGGCCCGCAGGCGCCCGGCCAGGGCGGTGCGGCTGCGGGCGACGGCGGCGAACGCGGCGGTGACGTCGTCCCGGGTCCGGCGCGGGCGGGCCGCCGCCGGCGACGGGCGGGCCGGGCGGATCCGGAGGAGACCGGAGGCGTGGCCCGGGGAGACCGGGAGGCCGCGGAAGCGCGTCACCGGACGGTGTCGTGACGGGCGGCCACGTCGCGCAGGGCGCGGAGGATCAGGGCGGTGGACGCGGCGCCGGGATCGGTGTGGCCGACGCTGCGGTCGCCCAGGTAGCTGGCCCTCCCCTTCAAGGCCTTCATGTCCGTGGTGGCCTCCGCCCCGGCGTCGGCGGCCGCGACAAGGGCGTCCAGCGCGGCCGCCTCCGAAGCGCCGTCGTCGACCGCGCGGGCCAGGGCGTCCACGGCCGGGGCCAGGGCGTCCACCATCGTCTTGTCGCCCTCGCTGGCCTCGCCCAGCTTGCGGACGCCCTCGAGGGCGGCCTGGAGCGCGGCGGCCAGGGCGGGCAGCCCGGCGTCGGTTTCGTCCCCCAGCGACCTGGCGGCCCGGCGGAACGCGGTGCCGTACAGCGGCCCGGACGCGCCGCCGACCGTGGAGATCAGGGTGACGCCGGTCAGCTTCAGGACCGCGCCCGGGGTCGGGGTCTCCTGCCCGGCCAGGGCCCCGGTGACCGCGCCGAAGCCGCGGGCCAGGTTGGCGCCGTGGTCGGCGTCGCCGATGGCCGCGTCCAGCCGGGTCAGGTAGTCGCGCCGCTCGCCGATCACGGCGGCGGTCTCGGTGATCCAGGCGCGGAAGAACGCCGCGTCCATCAGCGCCCCCACCGCAGGCCGGCGGTCTGCACGGGCGCGTCCCACAGCTGCGTCAGCTCGTCGGTCAGCTGGCAGACGGTGACCGAGAAGCCCTGCATCTCCAGGCTCGTGATGTAGTTGCCGACCAGGTTGCGGGCGATCCGGGCGCCGCGGCGGGCGATGGAGGCGCTGACCGCGCCGAACGCCCCGTACAGGTCCATCAGCGGGGTGCCGCCCATCCCGTTGACCATGACCAGCAGGTCCCCGGCCAGCGGCTGGTCGGCGGCGATGGCGTCCAGGGCGGTTTCGACGATCTCGCGGGCCGGGGCGAGCGGGGCCCGGGTGCGGCCGGGCTCGCCGTGAATGCCGATTCCGAGTTCGATCTCGTCGTCCGCGAGGTCGAACGTGGGCTGCCCGGCGGCGGGGACGGTGCAGGAGGTCAGGGCGACGCCGAAGGAACGGGACCGCTCGTTCACCTCGCGGGCGACCCGCGCGACCTCGCCGAGCGGCGCGCCCCGCTCGGCCAGGGCCCCGGCGATCTTCTCCACGAACACGGTGGCCCCGACCCCGCGGCGGCCCGCGGTATACAGGGAGTCCTGCACCGCGACGTCGTCGTTGACGACGACCTCGGCGGTCTCGATGCCGTCGTCGGCGGCGTCCTCGGCCGCCATCCGGAAGTTCAGGACGTCGCCGGTGTAGTTCTTGATGATGTGCAGCACGCCCGCGCCGCCGCTGACGGCCTTGGTGGCGGCGTGGACCTGGCCGGGCACCGGGGAGGTGAACACCTCGCCCGCGCAGGCCGCGTCGAGCATCCCGTAGCCGACGTACCCGCCGTGCAGCGGCTCGTGGCCCGAACCGCCGCCGGAGACCAGGCCGACCTTGCCCGCCACGGCCCCGCCGGCCCGGGTGACCACCTTGTTCGCGGTGTCGACCGACACGAGGTCAGGGTGGGCGGCGGCCAGCCCGGCGAGAGCATCGGCCACCACGGTCTCGGGGGCGTTGATCAGCTTTTTCACGGTGAGCCGCCTCCAGGTGAAACCCGTTTCAGGCGCACCGTAGGACGACCGCTTTCACCTGTCAATTGTCCGGGTGGACAGTCTTGGCTTGACCAAACTTTTACCCCCCTGTCCCATTGTCGCCGCAGGTCGCGAGTCGTACCTTGAACGGCAGAACGTGTACGTTCCGCCGTCGTGACGTCGCGTAATGTGGCGCGCTGCCGCGTGGCGGAGGCAGGAGGGCATTCATGGCCGCGATCACTCCGCTACGAGGCGAGGGCCGTACCGTCGGCCGCATAACCGGGCTCTGGGGCGAACTGCTGTCGGAGTTCTTCGGGACGTTCGTGCTGCTGGCCTTCGGGGACGGCGTCGTGGCCATGGCGGTGGCCGCGCTTCCCGGGTCCGGGCGGGCCGCGACTCCCACCACGATTTTCAACGCCGCCGGGGACTGGCTGCTCATCACCTGGGGCTGGTGCATGGCCGTCGCGATGGCGGTCTGGATCGCGGGCGGCGTCTCCGGCGCCCACATCAACCCGGCGGTCACGCTCGCGTTCGCCGTCCGCCGCAAATTCGCCTGGAGCAAGGTCCTGCCCTACTGGGGGGCCCAGGTCCTCGGCGCCTTCACCGGCGCCGCCCTGGTCCTGTGCGTATACGGCAGCGCGATCAACGCGTTCAACGGGGCCAGCCACACGCCGCGGGGCGGGGGGCAGGCCCTGCCCTCGTTCTCGATCTTCGCAACGTTCCCGGCCGCGTACTTCCACGGGTCGTCCGTCGGGCCGCTCATCGACCAGATCGTCGGCACCGCGTTCCTGCTCATCTTCGTGGCGGCCCTGATCGACCTGCGCAACACCGCGGTCGGGTCCAACCTGGCGCCGCTGGGCATCGGCCTGGCCGTGGCCGCGATCGGCATGTCCTACGGCGCGAACGCCGGCTACGCCATCAACCCGGCCCGCGACTTCGGCCCGCGGGTGCTGGCCTGGTTCGCCGGCTGGGGCCATCTCGCCTTTCCCGGTTCCTACAGCAGCGCGGGGGCCGCGTTCAGCGACTACTTCTGGATACCGATCGTCGGGCCGCTGATCGGCGGCGTCATCGGGATCGTGCTGTATGACCTGTTCATCGGGGACGTTCTGCACGCCCGGCTGAAACTGGACGAGAACGTGACGGGGCCGATCGAGGAGTCGGGCGTCCCCGCCACGGCGGCGAGCGCGCCAGAGGCTGTTCCTGAGGCTCGCCGTCCGGCAGAATCGGCAGGATCAGCAGTCAGCACCGATGAACAATCCCCGAAGGGATAGCCCGTTATGCCGGATTTCGTGGGCGCCGTCGACCAGGGCACCACCAGCACCAGGTTCATGATCTTCGACCATTCCGGGAACGAGGTCGCCAAGCACCAGCTGGAGCACGAGCAGATCCTGCCGCAGGCCGGCTGGGTGGAGCACAACCCCCTGGAGATCTGGGAGCGGACCGCGTCCGTCGTCGGCACCGCGCTGGTGCAGGCCGGGCTGTCGGCCTCGGACCTGGCGGCGTTCGGCATCACGAACCAGCGGGAGACCACGGTGGTGTGGGACCGGCGCACCGGCCGCCCCTATTACAACGCGATCGTGTGGCAGGACACCCGCACCGACCGGATCGCCGCCGCCCTGGAGCGGGACGGCCGCGGCGAGGTGATCCGCACGAAGGCGGGACTGCCGCCGGCCACCTACTTCTCCGGCGGCAAGATCCAGTGGATGCTGGAGAACGTCGACGGCCTGCGGGAGGCGGCCGAGGCCGGGCACGCGATCTTCGGCAACACCGACACGTGGCTGATCTGGAACCTGACCGGCGGCGTCGACGGCGGTCAGCACGTCACCGACGTGACCAACGCCAGCCGGACCATGCTGATGAACCTGGAGACCCTGGACTGGGACGACGAGCTCCTGGGCTTCTTCGGCATCCCGAAGTCGATGCTCCCGGCCATCAAGCCGTCGTCGCACGCCGACGGCTACGGGGAGCTGACCGGCATTCCCACGGTGCGCGGGGTGCCGCTGACCGGGGACCTCGGCGACCAGCAGGCCGCCACCGTCGGCCAGGTCTGCTTCTCCCCCGGCGAGGCCAAGAACACCTACGGCACCGGCAACTTCATGCTGCTCAACACCGGTTCCGAGCTCGTCCGCAGCCAGAACGGGCTGCTCACGACGGTCTGCTACCAGTTCGGCTCGGCCAAGCCGGTGTACGCCCTCGAGGGCTCCATCGCGGTGACCGGGTCGGCGGTGCAGTGGCTGCGCGACCAGCTCGGCATCATCTCCGGCGCCGCCGAGACCGAGTCCCTGGCCCGGCAGGTCACCGACAACGGCGGCATGTACTTCGTGCCCGCGTTCTCTGGCCTGTTCGCCCCGTACTGGCGGTCGGACGCCCGCGGCGCGATCGTCGGGCTGTCCCGGTTCAACACCAACGCCCACCTGGCGCGGGCCACCCTGGAGTCGATCTGCTACCAGACCCGGGACGTGTCCGAGGCGATGGAGTCCGACTCCGGCGTCCACGTGGGAACCCTCAAGGTCGACGGCGGCGTCACGGCCAACGACCTGTGCATGCAGCTGCAGGCCGACATCCTCGGCGTGCCGGTCAGCCGCCCGGTCGTGGCCGAGACCACGGCCCTGGGCGCGGCGTACGCGGCGGGCCTGGCCACCGGCTTCTGGTCCACCACCGACGAGCTGCGGGCCAACTGGAACGAGTCCCGGCAGTGGACTCCGTCCTGGTCGGACGAGCAGCGGGAGAACGGCTACGCCGGCTGGAAGAAGGCGGTCCAGCGAACCCTGGACTGGGTCGACGTCGAGTGACGTCCCGCGAGGCTAGTGCCGGGTCATCCCGGCACTAGCCCGGGGAGCGCTCGCACGTTCTCGGCCAGGCCCGCGGTCGGCACCGTTCCGTCGCAGAAGACCACGTTGCACTGCGGGCTGGAGTCGATGTCGCGCAGCAGCACCGCCGGGTCGGCGTAGTTCACCGGGTTGACGTCGAGGTCGACCGGGTCGCCCGGGTACGGCCCGGGATCGGGCACCCTGACGTCGCGCAGCGCCTTCATCAGGGCCCGGAAGAACGTGTACTGCATTTCGTCGGGCGAGGCGCCGAGGAGCACCGGAGGGTCAGCCGACAGGCTGCCGAAGTAGCCGGTCGTGACCACGGTCAGGTGCAGGCTCGGGATCATCACCGCGAGCTGCCCGCCGGTGCCGTTCATCTCGTAGGCGTCGTCGGGGGCGCTCGGGATCGCGTGACGCCGCACCGTCTGCGCGTCGGGGATGTCGGCTCCCGTGCACGGCTCGCCGCGGTTCGTCCAGAACAGCAGGCCGTAGCATCCGTTCGTGGCCTGCGGGCGGCTCACCGCCGCGACGTAGGAGGCCGGCACGACCTGACGTCCGTTCCACCGCCCGCCGTCGCTCATCAGCAGGGCCAGCCGCGCGAACTGCCCGGGGGTAAGGAAGAGGTTCGAATACCCGTAGGGCAGGCCGGACCGGTCACGCAGCCAGAAGTACGAACCCTTCTCGATCCCGATCGGGGTGAACAGCCGCTTCTGGGCGAACGTCCCGAGGTCCTGGCCGACCGCCCGCTGCACGACGTACGCCAGCAGCGCGGGGCCGAGCTGGGAGTACTGGAATTTCGTGCCGGGCGGGAACTCCGCCGGCTGGGCGAGGGCCTCCCGCGCGAGATTCGGGTCGGTGCCGGTGGTACCCGCCTCGGCGAGAATCGACTGGTCGAGGCCGCTGGTCTGGGTGAGCAGCTGCCGCACGGTGATCGCCCGGTGGGCGGCGTCTCCCCAGCCCGGCCCGGCCGGCAGGTAGCGGCCGACCGGATCGTCGAGCCGCAGCTTCCCCTCGGCGGCCGCGATCCCGGTCAGCATCGACACGACCGACTTCGTACCGCTCCACAGGTTGTTATGCACCGTGCCGGTCACCGGTTCGGCCCGGTCAGCCGCGACCAGGCAATCGTTGCGGAAGACCTGCACCGACAGCCGCATGCGCAGGCTCAGTTCGTCCACGGCGGCGCTCAGCTTCGCGGCGTCAAGGTCTTCCCTGGCCGGCGTCGCGGTGCCGAACGCCGTCCCGGCACCGGGAGCGGCGCATGCCTGCTGCGCGGGTGCCGCCGCGGAAGCCGGCTCCGGCGGCGCGAGCAGGGCAAGGGCCGCGGCCAGCGTTCCCGTCAGTGCGATACCGGCCAGGCCGCGCCGACGAAGGGGTCCCGGGGTCACGCGGTCTTGCACGCGATCCCGCCGTACATCCAGACGCCGCGTGGCTCGGCCTCGGGGACCGTGTCCCAGCCCGGCCGCCAGGTCCGCGCGTCGGCTACGCCCGGCGCCACCAGTTCCGCCTTCCCGAAGTACTCGGTGAGCTCCTCCGCGGTATGGGGATAGAACGCGTGCGCTCCCTCGCTGTAGACGGCGATCGCCTGGTCGACGTTCGGGCCGGGCGTGACGGCGACCGTCGTGAGGACGATATGGCTCCCCGGGGGGAGCGCCGCCGCGTGCCGGGCGACCAGGTCCCGGGCCTCCGCGTGATCGTAGAAGTGCAGCAGCGAGCCCATCAGCAGGCACACCGGGCGGCTGAAGTCGATGAACCCGTCCACCGAGCGGCGCACGGCGTCCGCGTCCTCCAGGTCCAGGTCCAGGATCAGCGCCGCCGGATCCTGGTACAGCCGCGCCTGCAGGTGGCTGAGCACGACGGGGTCGTTGTCGACGTAGGCCACCCGGGCATCCGGCGCGACGGCCTGCGCGCACTGCTGGGTGCTGGGCTCGGTCGGCAGCCCGCACCCCAGGTCGATGAACTGGCTGATCCCCTGCTCCGCCACCCAGGTCACGGCCCGGGCGAGCATCTCTTTGTTCTCCCGTACTACCGCCGCCAGTTCCGGGGCGAGGCTGAGAATCCGGTCTCCGACGGCCCGGTCGGCCGCGAAATTGTCCTTGCCGCCCAGGACATAGTCATACACCCGGGCGATGCTCGCCTTGTTGCGGTCGAAGTCAGCCATTCTTGCGCCCCATTCCGGCGTACATCCAGGTTCCGCGGGGGTCCGGATCCGGCACGCTCTCCCAGCCCGGCCGCCAGGTCCGGGCGTCGGCCACCCCCGGCGGCACCAGGTCCAGGTCGCCGAAGAACCCGGCGAAGTCGGCCACGGAGTGGAGATAGGCCGGGTGGGTTCCCGAACTGTAGAAGCTGATCAGCTGATCGGTGTCCGGGCCGGGCGCGGCGGCGAGCACCGATGCCGCGCAGTAGCTTCCCGGAGCCAGCGCCGCCGTATACCGGCCGGCCAGGTCACGTGCCGCTTCGGCGTCGTAGAAGTGCAGCAGCGCGCCGATCACCAGGCACACCGGGCGGCTCAGGTCGATATGCCCGCGCACCTTCCCGAGGATGGCCTGGGTGTCGGCGACGTCTCCGTCCACGACCACCGTTTCCTGGTCCTTGCCCAGTTGCGCCATGAGATGGTTGATCACGACCGGGTCGTTGTCGACGTAGGCGACCCGCGCTCCCGGCACGATCTCCCGCGCGCTCTGATGAGTGCTGGGCTCGGTCGGCAGGCCGCTCCCCAGGTCGATGAACTGGCTGATCCCCGCCTCCGCCGCCCACCGGACGGCCCGGGCCACCACTTCCCTGTTCTCCCGCACCGTGGGCGGGATCGACGGGACCATGGCGACAACCTGCTCGGCCATCGCCCGGTCAGCGGCGAAGTTGTCCTTGCCGCCCAGGACATAGTCATACACGCGGGCGATACTCGGCTTGGTCACGTCAAAGTCAGGCACGACACAGGATCCTAGTGAAATGGGGCCCTCCAGGGCTACGAGGACACGTGCTTGGCGCCGTGCGCGGTCCAGAACGACAGCTTGGCGCTGGAGCGGTCGAAGGAGTCGCTCATCACCGCCTGGCCGGAGGTCGCCGCCTGGCTGACCGCCGCCATGACCTCGTCGGCGTCGCCCTCGATCTCGTAGATGGTCAGGTACCGGTACTCCGGCTCCGTGCCCTGCTCGCGGGCGAGCGGCCGCAGGTCATAGCGCTGGGCCGACACGACGCCCGGGACCTTCAGGATGTCGGGGATGTGGGTGTTGTCGTACCACTCGTTGTATTCGTCGTCCCGTCCGGGGAACGGCCGGGAGTAGACAAGCTGGATGGTGCGTTCGGCCACGGGGCTCTCCTTCGGGCTGGGGCCAGGCTCAGGGAACGGTGATGACGAGAGCGCCGCCCATGCCGCCGCCGGCGCACATGGCGGCGACGCCGGTGCCGCCGCCGCGGCGGCGCAGTTCGCTGATGAGGGTGGCGATCATCCGGCCGCCGGTCGCGGCGATCGGGTGCCCGATCGAGCAGCCGCTGCCGTTGACGTTGACCTTGTCCGGGTCGATCTCCAGCTTCCGTACGCAGGCCACGCACATGGACGCGAACGCCTCGTTGATCTCGAACACGTCCACATCGCCGAGGGACAGCCCGGCGCGGCTCAGTGCCTTCGGGATGGCCTTGACCGGGGCCGACCAGGTCTGCGCCGGGTCAACCCCGACGCTGGCCCACGAACGGATCACGGCTACCGGGGCCTTCCCGAGCCGGTCCGCCGCCGCGTCGGAGGCGACGACGAGGGCGGCGGCGCCGTCGTTGGAGCCGCAGGCGTTCCCGGCGGTGACGGTGAACCCGTCGATCTCCGGGTGCAGGGGCTTGAGCGCGGCCAGCTTCTCCAGTGACGTGTCGCGGCGCGGGTGCTCGTCGGTCTCGAACAGCCCGTGCGGGGTCCGGATGGGGACGATCTCGTCGCTGAACTTGCCCGCGTCGATCGCGGCGATCGCGTTGCGGTGGGAGCGCAGCGCCCAGGCGTCGGCGTCCTCGCGGGTGACGCCGGCCGCCTTCGACGCGCTCCAGCCGATGGTGATGGACATGTCCATGTTCGGCGCGTCGGGACTGTCGGGGTGGGTCGGGGAGAACCAGGGGACCCAGTCCTCGCCGTTCCGGATCAGGGAGCGCGGGGCGGTGGAGCCGGAGCTGACGCCCCCGGCGATGATCAGCTCGTCCATGCCGGAGCGGATGGACCCGGCCGCGGCGGCGACGGCGGACAGGCTGGCGGCGCAGTGCCGGTTGACGGCCAGGCCGGGCACGTGGCCCAGGCCCGCGGTGATCGCGGCGTGCCGGGCGATGACCCCGCCGCCGGCCAGGCCCTCGGCCAGGATGACGTCGTCGACCTGCTCGGGGTCCAGGCCCTCGGCGGCGGCGCGCAGTACGTGGTCGGCCAGGTCGAACGCGCTGGTGTCCCGCAGGGTCCCCTTGCGCGCGGTGCCGATGGGGGTCCGCTTCGCGGAGAGGATGACGGCTTCGGGCATGCGGGCGGCCTCCCGGCTCTTAGGGGTGAGAATGCTATTCTCCTATTAGAGAGTATCGATGTCAAAATGAGGAGAGCTCAATGCAGATCAGTGGATCCTCGGCCGTCGTGGTCGGCGGCACCGGCGGCATGGGCGAGGCCACGGTCCGCCGTCTGCACGCGGCCGGGGCCAAGGTCGTCATCGCGGACGTCAACGACGAGAAGGGCAAGGCCCTCTCCGACGAGCTGGGCGTCCGGTACCTGCACACCGACGCGGGCAGCGAGGACGACGTCAACGCCGCGTACGCCGCGGCGGCCGAGCAGGCGCCGGTCCGGGTCAGCGTCCACGTCCACGGCGGCCCGGCCGGCGGCGGGCGCCTGCTGAAGAAGGACGGGACCCCGCACAAGCTGGAGGACTTCCGGCTGACCATCGAGTCCTACCTCATCTCGTTCTTCAACGTCACGCGGCTGGCCGCCGCGGCCATCGCCAAGTCCGAGCCCTACAACGACGACGGGTCCCGCGGCGTCATCATCAACACCGCGTCGGTGGCCGGGTACGAGGGCCAGATCGGGCAGGTGGCCTACGGCGCGGCCAAGGGCGGCATCATCTCGATGACGCTGAACGCCGCCCGCGACCTGGCGGTGGTCGGGATCCGCTCGGTCACGATCGCGCCCGGGACCATCAACACCCCGGCCTACGGCAAGGCCGCCGACCAGCTCGAGGCCTACTGGGGCCCGCAGGTCCCGCACCCGCGCCGGATGGGCAGGGCCGACGAGTACGGCCAGCTCGCGGTGGCCATCGCCGAGAACGACTACCTCAACGGCGAGGTCATCCGCCTCGACGGCGCCCTCCGCTTCCCGCCGAAGTAGGCCCGGGCCGCGACAAGACGCCCCGGGTTCCTCCCAGCCAGGAACCCGGGGCGTCTCGCGTCCTACTGAGCGGCCGCGTTCTGCAGCTTGCTCAGGTGGGCCGAGGTGGCCTTGTATGACGCCAGTTTCTCCGCCGAGGAGATGACCTGGTGGCTGCGGCCCTTGATGGACACGTCGTGGCCGGCCGAGGCGGCGCGCAGCGCGCCGACGGTGGCCTGTTCCCTGGGCACGTGCGCGAACGGGTCGAACTGATACCAGCGCATCGCGTTCTCGTGCGTCATCTTCCTGATGTCGGCGTCGGGCACGTCGTACTTGGTCAGGACGTCGTGCAGGACCTCGGGGGCGTCGGGCCACATCGAGTCGCTGTGCGGGTAGTCGCA
>WRBL01000111.1 GCA_009784565.1 Streptosporangiales bacterium
GAAGCTGAACATCCCCGGCATGGTGAAGAAACCGAAGCCGAAGCCGGACCCGGAGAGGGAAGGAGCCTTCCTGCTGAACCGGGCCCGGGCCAAGGCCGGGCTCAGCCGGGGGATCCTCGCCTCCGCGTGGGGCATCCTCGGCACCCGCACCCGGCAGAAAGCCGAGGCGACCGGTGTCACGGTCGTCTTCGTTGACCCGCGGTTCACATCTCAGCAGTGCCGCAAATGCGGGCACATCGCACCTGAAAACCGGGAGAGCCAACCGGTTTTTCAGTGCGTCGCATGCGGCCATGCTGATCACGCCGACGCGAACGCGGCCGACAATGTACTCGCCCGGGGATTGATCCTCATCCGCGATGAGGGGGTCCCTGCGCACGACCCAGGGCATGGGAACAAGCGTCCGCGTAATACCGCGCCAGCGGGAGCGGATATCACCCAGGACGCGGCATGAACCGCCGCGGAGTACCGGGAATCCCCGTCATTCACGGCGGGGAGAACGCCAAAACACGACGCACCAAGATCACTGCCCTCGTCGTCGGCTGCGCGGTTGTGGCCGGCGGCGCCTACGCCGCGTCCGATGCTCTGTCCGGTTCCGCGCCGTCCGGCACCGGGTCCGCCGCGCTCTCCAGCGCCCCCAGCGGCGCCAGCCTTTCCGGGGCGAGCGCCACGGTCGGCAAAGCGAGCGCTAAGGCCGGCAATCGGAAGGGGGACCTCGCACGGCTCCGCAAACTCCCCGGCGAGTACGGCCAGTACACCTTCGAAACCCGGAAGAAGGGCGAGAAGACCGTCGCCTTCGAGCGCGGCACCATCACGTCGGTTTCCGGCAAGACCGTGACCGTGAAGGCGGCCAACGGCTACATCGAAAACTGGACCCTGACCAGCAAGTCCGCGGTCCGGGAGGCGCGCGAGAAGACGTCGGCCAGCGCCCTGGCCGACGGCCGGAAGGTCTACGTCGCGGGCCCGGTCTCCGGCTCCGCTCACGACGCGCGCGTGATCGTCATCCGTGACGGCTCCGCCCGGAAATCGGCCCAGAAATCCACGGGTTCGGTGACGTCCTGATGCTTGCCCGCAGGTAGAGGGACCAAAGTCCCTACGCCTACTGGCCTTCGCGGCGGCAGAGTGGGAAGAGCCTGCGGGGCGAGAGGGCGCCTCTTCCTGTGATCCCGGGGTGATTGCAGGGGAGGAAACCGCCCCGCAGGCTTCTGCTTACCGGTCACCGCGACTGCCACCACGACTGCCACCACAACTTAAGTTCGCGCTTTCTGTCGTCGGGACAGCAGAAGACGCGAACCTAAGCGCCAGGGGTCAGCGTCAGGGGTCAAGCGGGCGGCTCAGAGGCCGTCTTCGGCGACGGCGATGGCGATCGCGGCGACGACGCTGGAGTACGGGGCGCGGGCCGAACTGGCCAGCTTGGCCTCGCCCGCCGGGGTGACCGTCGTGACGAGCCGCCCGTCGGCCAGGGCCCGGGACAGCCGGGCGGCCCCGTCGGGGTCCGGCCGGCCGGCCGCGCGCGCGGTATGCACGTCCACCAGCGAGTCCCGCAGCCGCAGCAGCGCGGAGTGCTCGGAGTTGGTGATCTCGGCCTCCCCGGGCAGCAGGCACTGCTCGCGCAGCCAGGTCACGGCCGATTCGCGCTCGGCGAGGAAGTCCCCTTCGGGGGCGGTCACACTGTGAACGAGGAACTGCACCAAGTTAGAAGGCACGTAAGGATCGTAACCGCACAGGACCGTTCTGAACCGTAACTTTCTAAAGATCCCTGATCATGTCGATGTTCGGGGTCTCGTCGGGATCTTCGGCCTCGACGGCGAGGAACGCCCGCACGCAGTCGACCGCCACGCCGGGCGCCAGGCGCTTGAGCGACAGGGCCAGCACGTTCGCGTCGTTCCACCGCCGGGCGTTCTCCGCGATCCACGGTTCCCAGGCCAGCGCGGCCCGGACGCCGGGCACCTTGTTGGCCGCGATCGACGTCCCGGTGCCGGTCCAGCACATCAGGACGCCGAGGTCGGCCTCGCCCCGGGCCACGGCGCGCCCGACGGCGGCGGAGAACCCGGGCCAGCTGTCGCCGCTGATGACCGTGAGGTCGCAGGCGGCGCGCAGGTGCGCGGTCACCGCCTCGGTGCACTCGTTGGAGTCGTCGGCGGCGAAGACGACCCTCACCGGGCGAAGACCTGGCCGTCGTCGGCGAACGCCTTGAACTCCAGGGCGTTTCCGGCCGGGTCGTAGAAGAACATGGTCCACTGCTCCCCGGCCTGTCCCTCGAACCGCACGTACGGCTCGATCCCGAATGTGACTCCTTCGTCCCGCAGGCGCTTGGCGAGGGCCTTGAACGCGTCGACGGCCAGGATCAGCCCGAAGTGGGGAACCGGCACGTCGTGGCCGTCCACCGGGTTGCGAATCTCACGGTTCCGTGACGTCGTGAGGTGGGTCACGACCTGGTGCCCGTGCAGGTTCCAGTCCACCCAGGTCTCGGCTTCCCGGCCTTGCGAAAGCCCCAGTACCTCGCCGTAAAACCGCCGCGCGGCAGGCAGGTCGTCGACGGGGATGGCCAGGTGGAACCGGGGGACCGGCGAGTCAAGAGTGCTCATGCTTCCCATTATCCGCATGCTTCTGCGGCGTGTATCAACGGTTTGACGGGGTAGCGGGACTGCCGGCTACCCTCGGCAACTCCAGCCGGACGCAATACGAAAGGAAGCGCACCATGCTGCTCCTGACCGAAACGGCCGCTGAGGTCGTCAAGTCCGTGACGTCCACTCCGCAGACCCCTGAAGGGAGCGGTCTGCGCATCGCGTCGTCCGCCGCGGCCCCGGAGAACCCGGGTGAGCTGCAGCTGTCGGCGGAGCCCCAGCCGTCCGATGACGACCAGGTCATCGAGGCCGCCGGCGCGCGAGTCTTCCTCGAGCCGAACGCCGCGACCTACCTGCAGGACAAGGTGCTCGACGCGAAGGTCGACGATGAGGGCAACGCCCAGTTTTCGCTGGCCGTGCAGCGCCCCGAGTAAGGCCGTTGGACAGAGACCGCCGGAAGCCTTGCCAGCGCTTCCGGCGGTCTCTGCGGTTTGAGCTCCCTAGCCGGCGGTCGGCTGGATCGTGGTGGGCGCGGTCGCCGCGTCGTATGGTTCGTCGGGCTCAGGCGCCGCCTCCGGCGGCCGGCTGAGCATCCGGCCGAACGCGATTCCCGCGAGGAACACGATCACGACCCCGAGGCCGCTGTAGAAGCCGAGCTGCTCGGCGATCCTCATGGTGGACCCGGCCGCGGCCGGGGCGCCGCCGAGGGGAACGTGGTTCCACAGCGGGGACAGCAGCTGGCCCAGCGCGAACCAGGCGCCGGCCGCCGCGGCCAGCAGCGCGCCGAACATGGCGAAGTGCCGGGCGGCGGTCAGCATGATGATCAGGCCGCCGAGGAACACGGCGGCTCCGGGCAGGATTTCCATCCAGAGCCGGCCTGACGTGTAGGCCCAGGCCGTGTCCGGCGTGTAGGCGTAGTGGAAATAGGGTCCGATAAAGGCGATCAGGCCGCCCCAGGCACCGAGCAGGAGAAGCAGGAACCCGGTGAGGCCCCCGCGACTGCGGCGCATCCGAAGTGCTCCGGCCATGCCTATCACTTCCCGAGTCGGAGATTACGGGCTTGCCCGTATAGACCTACCCGGCCCGGGAAGCGATATTCGGCCGCGTGCGTCTACCCGTCCGCGAGCGACCGCAGTCGGGCGTACGTGCCGTTGAACACGTCCTGGTCGCCCGGGAGCGATCCCTGCTTGGAGTACTGCCAGAACGTGAATGTCCGGTACCCGGTTACCGACCCCGACGACCTGCCGTAGGAGGCGATCCACAGCGGGTCGTAGGCGCTGAACCCCTGAGCGTTGCCGGTGCAGGCCTTCCACCAGGTGGCGCTGGTGTAGATGACCGGGTAGACGCCCGTGTACCGGTGGTAGGCGTTGACGAAGTCCCAGGTCCAGCTCGTCATCTGCCTCTTGGAGAGCCCGTAGCATTCGCGGCCGTACGGGTTGGGCTCGAGGTCGACGGCGCCCGGAAGGGTCCGGCCGTCGCGGGACCATCCGCCGCCGTGCTTGAGGAAGTAGACGGCCTGGGTGGCGCCGCTGGACTTGCCGGGGATGGCGAAGTGGTAGGCGCCCCGGATGACCCCGTGGCGGTAGGGGCCGTTGTACTGGTTGGTGAAGTCCGGGTTGGTGTAGTAGGTGCCCTCGGTCGCCTTGGCGTAGACGAAGCGCACGTGCTTGGCGACCTTGGCCCAGTTGAGCGGGCCGTTGTGGCTGTTGACGTCGATGCCGGGCAGGGCGCCCGGGGCAGCGCTGGCGCTTGCCGCGCCCGCGATGCCCGCGGCCAGGGTCCCGGCGAGCAGTGCGGCCAGGACGGTGAGAGATCGGTATTTCGCCACGGAACCTCCATGCGAGCCGGATATGCCGGCGGCGATGGAGGGTTGTAATCGCCGTCGCGGTCAGGTTAAGCCGGCGATGGCGATTACAGAGAGTAGTTACATGATCACGATAAGGTAACGAATTCGCTAACCGGCGGCGAGAGCCTGCAGGCGTGAGTAAGTGCCGTTGAAGACGTCCTGGTCGCCCGGCTCGGAACCGGAGTCGGCGTACTGCCAGAACGTGTAGTAGCCGTACCCGGCCGGGAGCGTGCCCGCGGCCGTGCAGTAGCAGGCCACCCACAGCGGGTCGTAGCCGGCGAATCCGGTGTCGCCGCTGGTGCAGGTCGACCACCAGTCGTTGGTGGTGTAGATGACCGGGTAGACGCCGGCGTCGTAGGCGTACTCGTTGACGAAGTCCCAGATCCAGGCGGTCATCGTGGCCTTGCTCAGGCCGTAGCACTCGGCGCCGTAGGGGTTGTACTCGATGTCGAGCGCGCCGGGCAGGGTTTTTCCGTCCCCGGACCAGCCGCCGCCGTGGGCGACGAAGTAGTCGGCCTGGGAGGCGCCGGTCGAGTTGTCCGGGATGCCGAAGTGGTAGGCGCCGCGGATGAGGCCCGCGTTATAGGGCCCGTTGTACTGGTTGGTGAAGTCGGGGTTGGTGTAGTAGGTGCCCTCGGTCGCCTTCGCGTAGGCGAAGTCGATGTTCGGCGCCACCGAGGACCAGGTGACGTTCCCCTGGTAGGAGCTGACGTCGATGCCGGGCAGGCCCGCCGGCGCCGCGGTGACCGCGGGGGCCCTGGTGCCGGCCGTCCTCCCGCCGTCGTGGGCCGAGGTGACCGTGCCCATCCCGTCCTGGCCCGGGTGGGAGACCTTCTCCGGGTGGACCGGGGTGGCGCCCGCCGGCTTGTAGACGGTGACCTTCTTGCGGGTCACCGGGTCGAGGGCCTGCCGGTGCGGGCCGCTCGTGGGGTCGGGGTTCCCCGCGGCGGCCGCGGCGGCCGTCGCGCTGTGCGCCGTCGCGGCCCCGGGCCTGACCGCCGCGTTCGCGCCGCCTCCCGCGGCGGCGAGGCCGCCGGCCACGAGTAGGGTCGTGGTGGTGGCCAGCGTGACGATTCTGCGGGTTACCGGGCGATTGTGATGGTTGCGCACTCGTCCTCCAACGTGAAAGCGACGGGGCGGGACGAGCGGGAACGTCACGCACCGAAACTGCATCCGTACGGTGAAGGTAAGGCAAGAAATAACCCGGGTTCAACCGGTGATCGTTAATAAGATACGAATTTTTGGGGGGTAGAGGCTGAGCGCCGCTGTTGCCGAGTCGCTGTCGGTCTTCGCGCTGGCGGTCATCCTGGTGTGGGCGGTCGCCCGCCCCTTCGGCTGGCCGGAGGCGGTGGCCGCCGTTCCCGCGGCGGCCCTGGTCGTCGGCACCGGAGCCCTCCATCCCGGCGCCGCCCTGGCCGAGACCCGCCAGCTGGGCCCCGTGGTCGGCTTCCTCGCCGCGGTCCTGGTCCTGGCGAAGCTCTGCGACGACGAGGGACTGTTCCGCGCGTGCGGCGCGTGGCTGGCCCGCGCGTCCGGGGCCCGGCCCCGGCGCCTCCTGCTCCAGGTGTTCGCGGTCGCGGCCGTCACCACCGCGGTGCTCAGCCTGGACGCCACCATCGTCCTGCTGACCCCGGTCGTCTACGCGACCGCGGCCCGCCTGGAGATGAAGGCCCGCCCGCACCTGTACGCCTGCACCCACCTGGCCAACTCGGCCTCGCTGCTGCTCCCGGTCTCCAACCTGACGAACCTGCTCGCGCTGGCCGCCAGCGGGATGGCGTTCGGGAAGTTCGCGGCGGTGATGGCCCTGCCCTGGCTGGCCGCCATCGCCGTCGAGTACGTGGCCTTCCGCCGGTTCTTCGCCGCCGACCTCCCCGCCGGCGCCACCCCGGCCGCGCCGGTCCCGCCGCCGGCCGACGCCGGGGCCGCCCGGCTGCCCCGGTTCGCCCTGGTCGTCGTGGTGCTCACCCTGATCGGCTTCGTCGTCACCTCCGCGATCGGGGTCGCCCCGGCCTGGGCCGCGGCCGCGGGCGCCGCCGTCCTCGCCGTGCGGGGACTGCTCCGGGGCCGGACGGGACTGAAACCGCTGATCCGTTCGGCTGATATTCCGTTCCTGGTCTTCGTCCTGGGGCTGGGGATCGTCGTCAAGGCCGTCACGGTCGGCGGCCTGGGACGCGCGCTCGGCTCGGTGCTCCCGGACGGGTCCGGGCTGCCCGCCCTGCTGGCCGTGGCCGCCATCGCCGCCGTGCTCGCCAACGTGATCAACAACCTGCCCGCCGTGCTCGTGCTGCTCCCGCTGGCCGCGCCGTCGGGCCCGGGCGCGGTGCTCGCCGTGCTGATCGGCGTCAACATCGGCCCCAACCTCACCTACACCGGGTCCCTGGCCACCTTGCTGTGGCGGCGCGTGCTGCGCCACCATGGGTCGGGTCCGTCGGTGAAGGAGTTCACCCTGCTGGGGCTTCTCACCGTGCCCGCGGGCCTGGTCTTCGCCACGCTGGCCCTGTGGGCGGCGCTGTCTGTGCTGGGAGGCTGACGTTTTGGCGAGAGTGCTCGTCTGGGTCTGCGAGGGGACCTGGCCCGCCGTGATCGACGCGGTGCGTTCCTCCGCTTCCTTCACGCTGGAGGGAACGGAATTCACGCTCATCCACGTCGACGAGGAGGAACTGCCCGAGGCCGCGCACGGCGCCGTCCTCGGCCTGTTCGGCCGGGGCCATTCCGGCCCGGACCCGGCCTCGCTTATCGAGGAGGCCGCGGAGGAAGCGGCGGCCAGCCTGCTGGACCGCGCGGCGGCCCGCCTGGACCGTCCCTGCGCCAGGCTCCAGGAGCACGGTCACCCCGAACGGATCGTCGTTTCGGCCGCCGCCGATCACGACCTCCTCATCCTGGCCCGGGACGGCGACGTCTCCCGCCTCGGCCCGAAATCGCTGGGCAAGCACGGCCGCTTCGTGGTCGACCACGCCCCCTGCCGGGTGCTCCTGGTATGGCCCGTCGAGGCGCCGGCCGTGGACACCATCCCGCCCAAGCCCCCGCACCCGCCGGAGCCTCCGGGTCATCCAGGCCCGCCGCACCCGCCTCAGCCGCCGGGGGCCTCCAGCCGGTAGCCGACCGCGGGGTCGCTGACCAGGAACCGCCCGGCGTCGTCGCCGAGCTTGCGCCGGATCCGGTACGCGTACACCTTGAGGTAGTGCATCTCCCGCGCGTACTGCGGGCCCCAGACGTTTTCCAGGATCATCTTGCGGGTGCAGACCTTGCCCGCGTTGCGGGCGAGGTAGGCGAGGAAATCGAACTCCCTCGGGGTGAGGTCGAGGGCGCGGCCGTCGTAGGCGGCCTCGTAATGCACGAGATCGAGATGGAGCGTCCCCACGTCCAGTTGGGTCACCGGCTCGGGCCCGGGGCCCGCGTGCCGCAGCGCGACCCGGATCCGGGCATCGAGCTCGCGCATGCCGAACGGCTTGGTCATGTAGTCGTCCGCGCCGTCGTCCAGCGCGGAGACCTTGCTGTCCTCCGACCCGTCGGCGGACAGCACCACGATGGGAACCGTGCCCCACGTCCGGATCCGCCGGCACACCTCGGCGCCGTCGAGGTCGGGCAGGCCGAGGTCGAGCACGATGACGTCGGGAGCGCTGACGGCCGCCGACGCCAGCCCGTCGCGCCCGGTCGTGGCGGTCGTCACCTCGTGGCCGAGCGCCGTGAGCCCGACCGCGCACACGTTCAGCAGGTCGAGGTCGTCGTCAATGATGAGAACGCGTGGCAAACGGGGACTCCTCGGGTCCTGGTTCTTCGGGCCCTTCCCCGGGAAGGGGCACGGCGGCCGGCAGGGTGAAGCGGAAGACGGCCCCGCCGTCGGGGGCGCCGGTCACCCAGATCCGCTGCCCGTGGGCCTCCACGAAGGTCTTGGCGATGGCCAGGCCCAGCCCGGCCCCGGCGTCGTTGTCGCGCCGGGCGAACATCTCGAATATCTCTTCCCGCCGGGCCGGGTCCACGCCCGGGCCGTGGTCGGTGACCGACACCTCGATGCCGCCGGCGCCGTCGGCCCGGGCCCGCACGCGGATGGTGACCGGGGTGCCGGCGGGACCGTGGCGGAGCGCGTTCTGCACCAGGTTGGCGAGCACCCGGGAAACGAGGGTCACGTCGGCGTCAACGGGCGGCAGCCCGTCGTCGACCGTCACCCGGAGGTCGCGGCTGCGAGAACGCTGCCTGAGGTCCTCCACCACGGGCGAGATCAGTTCGCCGGGCGGCAGCACCGTGGACCGGGGCCGCAGCACCCCCGCCTGGATCCGGCTCATGTCCAGCAGGCTCCGGACCATCTCGGCCAGCTGGTCGGCCTGCTTGTCGATCAGCGAGACGAGGCTGTGCCGGGTGTCCGGGCCGATGTCGAGCTGGTCGTCCGACAGCGTGGAGGAGGACGCCTTGATCGAGGCGAGCGGCGCCCGCAGGTCATGGGCGACCGCGGCCACCAGGGTCCGGGCGAGCCGCGCCATCTCCTCGTTGACGCGGGTCCGCAGGGCCTGCTCGCGGAGCTGGGCCCGCTCCACCGCGAGAGCGATCTGGTTGGCGAACAGCAGCAGCGGCTCGCGCTCATGGCGCGCGGCCGCGTCCGCGGACAGGGCGAGCAGCCCGACCGGCCGGCCCGAGGCGGTCAGGGCGACGACCATGAGGCCGCCCTCCTCCCGGGACCGCGCCTGTCGCCGGGACGGGACGCCCGGCGGCGGGACGATGTCCGCCAGCTGCCGGTCCGACAGAGGCGCGCCCGCCGAGCTCACGATTTCCAGCCTGCCGTCGCGGGGCAGCAGGATGGCCGCCTGCCGGGAGCCGAACACCTCCGCCAGCGCCGCCACGATGACCGGCAGCAGCACGTTCAGCGGCTTGTCCTCCACCAGCAGGTCCGAGAGCTTGAACAGCTCGCGCAGCTCACGGCCCTGCCGCCGCTCCCGGGTCCGCGCGACGTTCAGCCCCGCGACCACCCGGGCGACGAGGATCATCACGATGACGTAGACGCCGGCCGCCACCCAGTTCTGCGGGACGCCCACCGCCATCGTCTCGTACGGCGGGATGAAGAAGAAGTCGTAGACACCGAAGCCGACGGCAACGCTGATGACCCCGGAGGCGAACCCGCCCGCGACCACTCCCACGACGACCGGGATGACCAGGATCAGGGCGGTGGTGGCGGTGGACAGGCTGCCCCGGACGGGCAGCATGGCGGCGGCGAGCACCGCCATGCTGCCCAGGGCGGCAGCCGTTCCCCACAGCGTGCGTCTCATCATCCAGTGCGTTTCGTCGCCGGGTCTCCGGGGCCATTTTCCCACGCCTGACCTGGGCTCACCCGGGCGGTGACCCGGCGGAGCGGCGTCACCTCAGCGCCGCCAGCCGCTCGTTGAGCTGCAGCACGTCGATGTAGGACGATCCGAGGAACCCGAACTGCGGTTCCTGGACCTGGGACTTGACCAGGGACCGGACGGCGGTGACGGACAGGCCGCGGGCCCTGGCGACCGTGGTGACCTGGGCGTAGGCGTCGGCGGGGGAGATGTCCGGGTCGACGCCGCTGCCGGAGGTGGTGACCAGGTCCGGGGTCGGGGCGATGCCTTCCCTGGTCAGCAGCGCGTCCTGCTTGCGCGTGTCCTGGAGCAGAACCTTCGACCGGGGGCCGAGGTTGGTGCCGCCGGTCGCCATCGGGTCGTCGGAGTCGGGGCGGCCCTGGAACCACCGCGGCCCCTTCCACTGCTGGCCGACCAGGGGAGAGCCGTGCGCGGTCAGGGACCCGTTGGCCTGGTGGCCGAACGCCGCCTGGCCGATGCCGGTCTCCACCAGGGGGTAGACGAGCCCCAGCAGTACGAAGAAGAAAACGGTCAGGCCGAGCGATCGTGTCAGGCTGCCCAGCATCAGAAGACTCCCGTCGCGGTGAGGATGAGGTCGATGAGCTTGATGAAGATGAAGGGGACGATGACGCCGCCGACGCCGTAGACGAACACGTTCCGGCGCAGGATCGCGGCGGCCCCGGTGGGCCGGAACCGGACGCCGCGCAGGGCCAGCGGGATCAGGGCGACGATGACCAGGGCGTTGAAGATGACCGCGGACAGCACCGCCGTCTGGGGGCTGTGCAGCCGCATGATGTTGAGCGCGCCCAGCTGCGGGAACGTGACCACGAACAGCGCGGGAATGATCGCGAAGTACTTGGCCACGTCGTTGGCGATCGAGAAGGTCGTCAGCGACCCGCGGGTGATCAGCAGCTGCTTGCCGATCTCGACGATGTCGATGAGCTTGGTCGGGCTGGAGTCGAGGTCGACCATGTTGCCGGCTTCCTTCGCCGCGGTCGTCCCCGTGTTCATGGCCACGCCCACGTCGGCCTGGGCCAGCGCCGGGGCGTCGTTGGTGCCGTCGCCGGTCATGGCGACGAGCTTGCCGCCCTCCTGCTCGGACTTGATGAGCTCCATCTTCGCCTCGGGCGTGGCCTCGGCCAGGTAGTCGTCGACCCCGGCCTCCTGGGCGATGGCCGCGGCGGTGAGCGGGTTGTCGCCGGTGACCATGACGGTGCGGATCCCGGCGGCGCGCAGGTCGGCGAAGCGTTCGCTGATGCCCTCCTTGATGACGTCCTTGAGCTCGATGACGCCCAGCAGGCGGGAGCCGTCGGCGACGGCCAGCGGTGTCGACCCGTCCCGGGAGACCCGCTCGGCGATCGTGCCGAGTTCCGCCGGAACGGTCCCGCCCTGCGCGGTGACCCAGGCTCGCACCGAGTCGACGGCGCCCTTGCGGATCTGGCGGCCGCCCGTGCTCAGGGGGCCCGTGTCGAGGCCGGACATGCGGGTCTGCGCGGTGAACGGCACGAACTCGTGGCCCTCGCCCAGTTCCCGTTCCCGGAGGCCGAAGCGCTCCTTGGCCAGGACGACGACCGACCGGCCCTCGGGGGTCTCGTCGGACAGGGAGGCCAGCTGCGCCGCGCTGGCGACGTCCTCCTCGGAGGCCCCGGTCACCGGGTAGAACGCGGCCGCCATCCGGTTGCCCAGGGTGATGGTCCCGGTCTTGTCCAGCAGCAGGGTCTGCACGTCCCCGGAGGCCTCGACGGCCCGCCCGGACATGGCCAGGACGTTCCGCTGGACCAGCCGGTCCATGCCCGCGATGCCGATGGCCGACAGCAGCGCCCCTATGGTGGTCGGGATCAGGCAGACGAGCAGCGCGATCAGCACCACCACCGACACGCTCGTTCCCGAGAACGTGGCGTAGGGGAACAGGGTGACGACGACCGGGACGAACACGATCGTCAGGGCGGCCAGCAGGATGGTGAGCGCGACCTCGTTCGGCGTTTTCTTCCGGTCGGCCCCCTCGACCAGGCTGATCATCCGGTCGAGGAAGGTGTGGCCGCGCTCGGCGGTGATGCGGACCACGATCCGGTCCGACAGGACCTTGGTGCCGCCGGTGACCGCGGACCGGTCGCCGCCGGACTCGCGAATCACCGGGGCCGACTCGCCGGTGATCGCCGACTCGTCGACCGAGGCGACGCCCTCGATGATCTCGCCGTCGGAGGGGATCAGGTCCCCGGCCTCGCAGACCACCAGGTCGCCCTTGGCCAGGTCGGCCGCGGCCACCCGTTCCTCGTGCCTGTCGTCCTTGCCGGTGACCCTGCGGGCCTCGGTGTCGGTGCGCATCTTCCGCAGCGTGTCCGCCTGGGCCTTGCCGCGCCCCTCGGCGACGGCCTCGGCGAAGTTGGCGAACAGGACGGTGAGCGCCAGCCACACCGTGACCGACCAGTCGAAGACGCTCGGGTGGGCGGCGGACTCGATCAGGGTCACCACGGTGCCGATGAGCACCACGAACATGACCGGGTTGCGGGCCTGGACCCGGGGGTCGATCTTGCGCACGGAGCCCGCGGCCGCCTGGAGCAGGATCTCCCGGTCGAACAGGCTGGCTGACATCAGAAGAACCTTCCGTTACTGAGCTGCTCGACGATCGGCCCCAGGGACAGGGCGGGGAAGAACGTGAGCGCGCCGACGATCAGGACCACGCCGATGAGCAGGAAGCCGAACATGGGGACGTCGGTGCGGAAGGAGCCCGCGGTGGCCGCCACCGGCTTCTTGACCGCCAGGGACCCGGCCAGGGCGAGCACCGGGACGATGATCGCGAACCGGCCCATGAGCAGGCCGACCGTGTTGATGATGTTGTAGTAGTTGCTGCTGGCGCCGATCCCGGCGAACGCGGACCCGTTGTTGTTGGTGACCGAGGTGAAGTCGTAGAGGATCTCGCTGAACCCGTGCGGTCCGGCGTTCAGCGGCCCGATCCTCCCGGCATGCACCGAGACTGAGATCGCGGTCAGGACCAGCACCGTGATCGGCATCACCAGGACGCCCATGGAGGCCAGCTTCACCTCCCGGGCCTGGATTTTCTTGCCGAGATACTCCGGTGTTCGCCCGACCATCAGCCCGCCGATGAACACCGTGATGATGGCGAAGAGCAGCATCCCGTACAGGCCGCTGCCGACGCCGCCCGGCGACACCTCGCCCAGCTGCATGCCGGTGAGGAGCGCGAACCCGCCCATCGGCGTGTAGGAGTCCTCGGCGCCGTCGACGCTGCCGGTGGAGGTCTGGGTGGACGTGACGGCGTAGAGCGCGGACGAGGTGTCGCCGAAGCGGACCTCCTTGCCCTCCATGTTCCCGACGTCGCCGGCCGGGCCGTGGATCTGGGAGACGCCGGCCGCGGCGACGGCCGGGTTGGCCTGGTGCTCCGAGACCGAGGCGATGCCAAGCCAGCCGCCGAAGAGCACCGCCATCACGGCCAGGATGGCCGCGCCCTGGCGGACGCTGCCGACCATCTTCCCGAACGTGTAGGTGAGGGCCACCGGGATGATCAGGATCAGCAGGATCGACATGATGTTCGTAAGCCCGGTTGGGTTCTCGAACGGGTCGGCGCCGTTGGCGTTGAAGAACCCGCCGCCGTTCGTCCCCAGCTGCTTGATGACCTCCTGGGACGCCACCGGACCACGGGGAATGATCTGGCTCGCGCCGTTCAGGGCGTCGCTGATGTGCGCGGGCCCCGCGAGAGTCTGCAGGGCGCCCTGCGACACGAAGATGATCGCGGCGACGAACGCGATGGGAAGCAGGACGTAGAGATTGGCCCGGACCAGGTCGGTCCAGAAGTTGCCGATCGTCTTGGAGTCGCGCCGGGCGAACCCGCGGATGAGCGCGACGGCGACGGCGATGCCGACCGCGGCGCTCACGAAGTTCTGAACCGCCAGGTCGCCCATCTGCGACAGGTAGGACAGCGTCGTCTCGCCGGAATACGACTGCCAGTTCGTGTTGGTCACGAACGACACGATCGTGTTCCAGGCGGTGGCCGGGGCGACACCCGGCAGGTGCTGCGGATTGAACGGCAGGACGCCCTGGAGGCGGAAGATCGCGTAGCCGAACGCCAGCGCGACCCCGGAGAAGACGATGACGCCGGTGGCGTACCGCTGCCAGGTCTGCTCGGAGTCGGGGTCGATGCGGAGGACTTTGTAGACCGGCTTCTCGATGAACGAAAGCCAGTTGGTGCGGCCCTCGAACACGGCCGCCATGTAGGACCCGAGATAGCGCCACGCGACCCCGAGCACCGCGACCATCGCGAGAATGGTCCAGAAGAAGGTCATCAGAACCATTCCGCCTTGAAGAGGGCCGCGAGGAGGTAAATGAATACCGTCAGGGAAAGTGCCAGGAGTATTCCGTTAACGATGCTCATACTCGTTCCAGCCCCTTGATGAGGCCGAGCATGAGCACGACGAATAGCACGATTCCGGCGATGACTAGGAAATCACCCATGCCGAACATCATGCTCTGGCCAGCGGTAACTACGTGGTGAACGATCCCGTGAGCGAGGTGGAGAAACGGTGAACGAGCGAAACTCGCTGGGAAATTGCTTGATTATCGCATGAATCCTGTTAGGGTTTCCGCGGCCGGAGAATAACCGGCATATCATTCGACTGGCGGCGCCGTCAGGCGAGGCGGGCGGTGAGCCAGGTGAAGGGCTGGGGAGCGTCCCACGGGGTGCGGTGCTCCTCCGCGTGCTGGCCGGTGACCGTGACCGCGTCGCCGAACGCCGCGGTCAGTTCGGCCGCCAGGCCGCGCGCGTCGTAGCGGGCGACGGGCAGGCCGGAGCAGTGGCTCGGGCCGTCCGGGGCGAACGCCGCCATGACGATCGCGCCGCCGCCGGACAGGGCGGCGCGCAGGGTGGACAGGTAGGCCGCGCGGTCGGCCGGCTCGGTGAGGAAGTGGAAGACGGCGCGGTCGTGCCAGAGGTCGAAGCGGCGGGGCGGTTCCCAGGCCAGCAGGTCCGCCTGGATCCGGGTGACCCCGTCCTCGTCTGGTTGGGCGGCCAGGGCGATGTCGGCCACGGTGACGTCGGAGAACCCGTCGCCGGCAAGGCGCGACGCCAGGGCCGAAGCGCCGCCGCCGGCGTCGATGACCGCACTGGACTTGCCGGACGGCAGCAGGGCGGCCTGCTCCTCCACCAGGCGGAAGGACATGCCGGGGTCAGCCTGGTACCAGCTGAGCTCCCGCTCGTCGCGGTCGCCGTAGACCGCTTCCCAGTGGTCGCGGCGGGCTGGGCTGGCTTCCATCGGCGTCCCCTCACAGGCATGAGTACTTGAAGGAGTATTGGATTATAGAGCATGCGAAGCGAGGTGCCGTTGCTCTAAAGAATCTTGGAAAATTACAGGTAGTTCCCGGATTGGTGCAGAATGGAGAGATGAAGGGGACCGATCCGAAGACCGTGCTGTACGAGACGTTTGCCCGGGTCGGGAAGGCCGCGCTCGGCAACCCGGCGCGGATCGAACTGCTGAACCTGCTCGCCCAGGGCGAGCGGGGCGTAGAGGAACTGGCCGGGGCTTCCGGCCTGAAGCTCAGCAACACCTCCGCTCAGCTCAAGGTCCTGGCGGGCGCCGGGCTGGTGACGTCCCGCCGGGCCGGCACCAGCGTCCGCTACCGGGTCGCCGATCCCCGGGTCACCGGACTGGTCGAGCTAGCCAAGCGGCTCGCTATCGACCGCGCCCCGCGGGCCCGCGACGCCGCCCGCGACTGGATGGGCGACATGGACGCCCTCGAGCCGGTCACCCGCGAGGAACTCGCCCGCCGTCTGGACGAGGGCGGAGTGCTGGTCCTCGACGTCCGGCCCGGAGCGGAGTTCGCCGCCGGGCACATCGAGGGCGCGGTGAACGTCCCGCTCAGCGACCTGCCCGAAAGGCTGGGCGACCTGCCCCGCGACACGCAGATCGTCGCCTACTGCCGCGGCCAGTTCTGCGCCATGTCCCCGGAAGCGGCCCGGATCCTGCGCCAGGAGGGCTACCGTGCCCGGGTGCTCGACGGCGGCCTGCCCGAGTGGCGCGACGAGGGTCTCCCGGTCGCGGTCGGCTAACCGCGGCCTCCCAGGCTCCCGCGCAGCCGCAGAGCGTACGCGGCCGCGGACGCCAGGAACAGCGCCCCGGTCACGCCGAGCCAGTGCCACAGGTACGGGTCCAGCGGCAGGCCGGTCGTGTGCGGGAACCCGGCGGGCAACCGCAGGATCAACGGAAACCAGATCAGCAGCAGGATCCCCGACAGCGCCGCCGGGACCCGGAGGTAGTTGATCCAGCCGGCGGCGGGCCGCTCCGGCGGCCGGCGGGTGAAGACCGCCAGGACAGACCGGTCGGCGAGCGCGTACAGCGGCATGAGGACCAGGTCATGGCCGACGACCGCGCCGAGGAACCAGACACCGACGGCGATGCCGTGGGCCGGTACCACCCGGGCCGCGGCGTACCCGGCGAGCGCGAAGCAGCCGATCATCGCGAGCAGGTGAAGCGGGGAAGCGCCGTACCAGCGCAGGAACCTCGGCATGTCAGCTCCAGAACGTGAGGCTGGAGACCCACTTGGTGTTGTGCACGCCGGGGCTGGCGGGCAGGATGACCCGGGCCGGGTACCCGTGATCGAGGGGCAGGTCCGCGCCGTTGACCCGCAGGGCCAGCAGCGAGTCCGGGTTCAGGACCTGCTCGGCGGACAAAGCCGCCTGCGCGAACGCCCCCTGCTTTTCCAGGGACCGCACCAGCACGCCGGCTGGCCGGGGCACCCCGGCCAGCCGGGCCAGGTCCCGCAGCCGGACTCCGGTCCAGGCCTGGTCATCGGTGGACCAGCCTTCGACGCACGCGATCGGCAGGTGCGCGGTGTGCTGGGCCATGCGCAGCAGGCTGGCCCGGTCCAGGGCGACGGGGCCGGTGACGGGGGCGGCCCCGGCGGTCTCCGCGGTGCCGGAGGTGATGTCGTGCCGCGGCCCGCGGCCGATCGTCAGCCGCCAGCCCGGTCCGGTGCCGGCCGGGTGGATCCCGGCGGCGCGTGCCGCCGGGTTGACCTGGAAATCGCCGATTCCGGCGATGTCCTGACCGCGCGGCGCGAGCAGGGCGGTCCGCCGCAGCGGTCCGCCCGCTGACTGGCCCGCGGCCAGCACCACGGCCAGGGCCGAGCCCGCGCCCGCGAAGGCCAGCAGCCCGCGCCGCGAGATGGTCGGCGCGGCGGGGGTCACGGCGACCAGGGGCCCGTTCTCCGGCGGCTCCGGCCGGGTGCCGGCCAGCCCGGTCCGCAGTTCGGCGATCAGGCCGCGGCCGCGCAGAGATCGGATCATGACCGGCAGTTTCAGGGCCACGTGGACGACGAAGCCCGCGATGAACACCCAGGCGCCGTAGAAGTGCAGCGCGTAGAACGACCCGGGGAACACGTACCACTGCTGGACGTTCAGGATCCCGGTCGTGAACTCGAAGACCGCGCCGCCGACCAGCGCCAGCAGCGACAGCCGTTCCAGGGCGTGCGCCGGGGAGCGGAACGGAGGCCATTCGAACAGCTTCGGCAGCACGGACCACAGCTTGAACAGCAGGACCGATACCAGGGCCAGCCCGAGCGTGACGTGGACTCCCTGGTTGAGCCGGTACAGCCAGACCGGGTGCGTGGGCCAGCTGAACAGGTAGAAGCCGAGGATGCCCTTGCCGGGCGTCGTGTCGTTGACC
>WRBL01000112.1 GCA_009784565.1 Streptosporangiales bacterium
CAGGTTGACCCGGACCCCCTTCGGCCCCAGGTCCCGGGCCAGGTAGCGGGCGCAGGACTCCAGGCCGGCCTTGGCCACGCCCATCCAGTCGTAGCCCGGCCAGGCGATCGACGCGTCGAAGTCCAGGCCGACGACCGACCCGCCGCCGGACATCAGCGGCAGCGTCGCCATCGCGAGCGACTTCAGAGAATAGGTAGAGGCATGCACCGCCGTCGCGACGTCCTCCCACGGCGTCTCGAGGAAGGCGCCGCCGAGCGCGGTCTGCGGGGCGAACCCGATCGCGTGCACCACCCCGTCCAGGCCGTCGACGTGCTCGCGCAGCCGCCCGGCGAGGGAGTCCAGCTGCTCGGCGTTCGTCACGTCGAGTTCGAGGACCGGCGGCGCCCCGCCGGGCAGCTTCTTGGCGATCCGCGCGGTCAGCGTGGGCCGGGGATAGGCGGTGAGGACCACGGTCGCGCCTTCCTCCTGCGCCACGCGGGCGACGTAAGGCGATCGACGCGTCGGTGAGGACGCCGGTGACCAGGATCCGCTTGCCGTCAAGAATTCCCATCAATGCTCCTTTAATGTCCCATGCCGAGGCCGCCGTCGACCGGGATGACCGCGCCGGTGATGTAGCCCGCGTCCTCGCCCGCCAGGAACGAGACGGCCCCCGCCACCTCGGCCGCGTCGGCGTACCGGCCCAGCGGCACCGCGCCCAGGATGGCCTTCTTCTGGTCCTCGGACAGCCCGGCGGTCATGTCGGTGTCCACGAACCCCGGCGCGACCACGTTCGCGGTGATGTTCCTCGACCCCAGCTCCCGGGCCAGGGACCGGGCCATCCCGATCAGGCCGGCCTTGGAGGCGGCGTAGTTGGACTGCCCCGGCGCCCCGTACAGCCCCACCACCGAGGAAATGAAGATCATCCGCCCCTTGCGGGCCCGCATCATGCCCCGGACGGCCCGCTTGGCCACCCGGTAGGCGCCGGTGAGGTTGGTGTCGAGGACGTCGGTGAACGCGTCTTCCTTCAGCATGGCCAGCAGCTGGTCGTGGGTGATCCCGGCGTTGGCGACCAGGACCTCGACCGGCCCCTGCTCCTTCTCCACCGCCGAGAACGCCTCATCCACCGACTCCGCGGAACGGACGTCGCACGCCACCACGGACAGCCCCTCGACGGCCGAACCCGACCGGGACGTCACCGTCACGCTGTCCCCGCCAGCGGCCAGCCTCCGCGCGATCGCCAGCCCGATTCCCCGGTTGCCGCCCGTCACCAGCACGGAACGTCCCACGCCCGGCCCTCCTCGTCGATGAAGCCAAAGTCCGTCAGCGCCGACATTACAGCGGCACCCGAGGAGACACGCGGTACCGGACGGTATGAAGTTTCCGCTGGATTTTGAGAGACATCCGCCATAGATTGCGCGCTCCGCGCGGCGGACCGGAAACACCGGGTAACAACACCCCCTGGTTAAGTCCTGGGACAGGCGGCACCCATGAGATAGGTTTCGAAAGGTGAATGGTCAACAGATCGACGCCGAATTCACCGGCCTGCCGCTGAAGCAGCTCGCGGACGCCGCGCTGGACGCCGCGCGGCAAAGCGGCGCGGCGCACGCTGACTTCCGGGTCGAACGGATCCGGGGCCAGCACATCAGCCTGAGTGACGGCAACCTGCAGAACCTGTCCGACTCCGACGACTCCGGGCTGGCGGTCCGGGTCATCGTGAACGGCACCTGGGGCTTCGCCTCGGCCGTGGACCTGACGCCGGAGGCCGCGGCCGCCGCGGCCCGGCAGGCGACGGACGTCGCCAAGGTCGCCGCCGCCATGAACACCGAGCACATCGAGCTGGCGCCCGAGCCCGCCTACGGTGACGTCACCTGGGTGTCGGACTACGAGGTCGACCCGTTCACCGTGCCGGCGAAGGAGAAGGCCGAACTGCTCGCCGCGTGGTCCAGGGGCCTGATGGACCACCCGGCCGTCACCCACGCCGACGCCCGGCTGCTGCAGGTGAAGGAATGCAAGTTCTACACCGACGGGGCGACCACCACGACCCAGCAGCGGGTCCGGCTGCACCCGCAGCTGTCCGCGTCGTCGGTCACCGACAGCGGCTTCGAGGACATGCGCACGCTCGCCCCGCCCGCGGGCCGGGGCTGGGAGTACCTGACCGGCGCCGGCTGGAACTTCGAGGCCGAACTGGCCGAGCTTCCCGAGTTCCTCGCCGCGAAGCTCATCGCCCCGACGGTCGACGCGGGACAGTATGACCTGGTCATCGACCCCTCCAACCTGTGGCTGACGATCCACGAGTCGATCGGGCACGCCACCGAGCTGGACCGGGCCCTGGGCTACGAGGCCGCCTACGCCGGCACCAGCTTCGCCACCCCCGACAACCTGAACCGGCTGCGGTACGGCTCGCCGGTCATGCACGTCACCGGGGACCGGACGGTCGCCCACGGCCTGTCCACCGTCGGCTACGACGACGAGGGCGTGGCCGGGCAGTCCTGGGACCTGATTAAGGACGGTGTCCTGACCGGGTACCAGCTGGACCGGCGGATGGCCCAGATGAAGGGGTTCGGCCGGTCCAACGGCTGCGCGTTCGCGGACTCCCCCGGCCACATGCCGATGCAGCGGATGGCCAACGTGTCCCTCCAGCCGGCCGAGAACGGGCCCAGCACCGACGACCTGATCGCCGGGGTGGAGAACGGCATCTACATCCAGGGCGACAAGTCCTGGTCGATCGACATGCAGCGCTACAACTTCCAGTTCACCGGGCAGCGATTCTTCCGCATCCGGAACGGCCAGCTCGACGGCCAGCTGAAGGACGTGGCCTACCAGGCGACGACGACCGACTTCTGGAACTCGATGGAGGCGGTGGGCGGCCCCCAGACCTGGGTCCTCGGCGGCGCCTTCAACTGCGGCAAGGGCCAGCCCGGCCAGGTCGCGCCGGTCTCCCACGGCGCCCCGGCCGCTCTGTTCCGGAACGTGCGGATCCTCAACACGGCGGAGGAAAACTGACATGCCGAACGGTTCTTCGCTGACTCCTCAGAGCACGGTCGACAAAGCGCTGTCGCTGGCCCGGCCGGGCAGCGAGTGCGTCGTCATCGCCCAGGAGTCCTCCACCGCGAACCTGCGCTGGGCCGGCAACACGCTCACCACCAACGGGGTCGCGGTCACCCGCGCCCTTACCGTGGTCTCGATCGACCGGCGGGCCGACGGCTCCGCCGGGGTCGGGACGGTGACGCGGACCGGCCTGCGGCCCGATCAGGTCGAGGACCTGGTCCGCGAGGCCGAGAAGGCCGCCTCCGACGCTTCCGGAGCCGAGGACGTGGCCGAACTGACGGGACCTGATGCGTCGATCCGTTCGGCCCGGTCGTGGGACGAAGTACCCGAGACCACGGACTTCGGGATCTTCCGGGGGTTCGCCGGGGACCTGGGAACCTCCCTGCGGACGGCCGAGGCCGCGGGCCGGAAACTGTACGGGTTCGCCGAGCACGAGGTCGACTCCGTGTTCGTGGGCACGTCCAGCGGCGTCCGCCTGCGCTATGACCAGCCCGCCGGGCGCCTGGAGCTCAACGCGAAGTCGGCGGATGAGTCCCGGTCGGCGTGGGACGGCGTGGCCACGCGGGACTTCACCGACGTGGACGTCGCGTCCGTCGAGGCCGGGCTGGCCCAGCGGCTGGAATGGCAGACCCGCCGGGTCGACCTGCCCGCCGGGCGGTACGAGACGATCCTGCCGCCGACGGCGACGGCGGACCTGATGACCTACATGTTCTGGTCCGCGGGGGCCCGCGACGCCGCCGAGGGACGGACCGTGTTCTCCCGCGCCGGCGGCGGCACCCGGGTCGGGGAACGGCTGGCGACGGTGCCGGTGTCGATCTACAGCGACCCGCACTACCCGGGCCTGGAATGCGCGCCGTTCGTGGCCGCCGGGGGCTCGGGCCGGGACACGTCGGTGTTCGACAACGGCCTTCCGGCCGGGCGCGCGGCGTGGATCCACGAAGGGGTGCTGTCCGCGCTGCACTCGTCCCGGTACTCCGCGACCAAGGCGGGCCTGCCGGTGACCCCGGCCGTCGACAACCTGATCATGGACGGCGGGACCGGCGCGACGCTGCCGGAGATGATCGCCTCGACCAAGCGGGGGCTGCTGCTGACCTGCCTGTGGTACATCCGCGAGGTCGACCCGCAGACGCTGCTGCTCACCGGCCTCACCCGGGACGGCGTCTACCTGGTCGAGAACGGCGAGGTCACCGGCGCGGTCAACAACTTCCGCTTCAACGAGTCCCCGGTGGGGATCCTGTCGCGCCTCGCCGAGGTCGGCGCCACGTCCAAGACGCTGCCGCGCGAGTGGGGCGACTACTTCAACCGCGCCGCCATGCCCCCGATCCGGGTGGCGAACTTCAACATGTCGTCCGTCTCCAAGGCCAGCTGACGACCGTTCGCGCCGCCTCGGCCGCCTCGATCATCTCATCCGACAAATACCCATATTTGCCCATACGTCCGCCGGGGTGTTGGGCTGCCTGGTCGTGATAGCGACCCGGGAGACACACGCCCTGACGTCAACCGGTTCTTTTCCCGCGGTGGAAGACGGCCGCGGTTGTCCACAGGGCGAGAAATCCCTGCTGACGAGCGGTGGCGCCGCCGCGCATGGTGGCGTCATGACATCACTCGCCGTTCTTCCGCCCGTTCTGCGGGACATCATCGAGGACAACGAGGGAGTCCTCACGCTTGAGACCGCGCTGGAGCATCTGTCGCGAGCCGAGATTCGCTGGCGGGTTACCTCGGGCCGCTGGCAGCGCCCCTGCCAGCGGGTCCTCGTCGCGTGGCCCGGCCCCCTCACCGGTTCCCAGAAGCAGCGGGTCGCCGCGTACTGGGCCGGACCGGGCGCCGCGCTGGCGGGGCTGACCGCCGCCCGTCTCGCGGGGCTGACCGGTTTCGACTGGGACTCCGGCGTCGTTCACGTGCTCCGGCCAGCCGGCCGGAAGCCCAGGCGCGACTGGCCTCCGGCCGACGTGGTCGTGCACTGGTCGCGGCGTCTGGGACCCGAAGACGTGAGCCCGAACCTGGTGCCGCGCCGGGTACGGCCCGTCCGGGCGCTGGTGGACGCGGCGGAGTGGATGCCGAGTAACCGGGGAGCCCAGGCGATTCTCGCCGCGGGCGTGCAGCAGAACCTGGCCCGCGTGGACGACCTTCTCCGGGAAGCCGGGCGCAGCGGCACGCACCGCCGGCGGGAGCACCTCATCCGGGTCACGCTCCAGGACATCGCGGGCGGTTCGCAGGCCCTGTCGGAGCTCGACTTCATGCGGCTCGTGGTGCGCGGCTACCAGCTGCCGGTGCCGGACCGGCAGGTACCGCTCTATGACACGCAGGGCAGGAAACGCTACCTGGACGCGGCGTGGAAGCCGGCCCGCGTCGCCGTCGAGATCGACGGCGCGGCGCATCAGGAGGTGCTGCAGTACTGGGACGACATGGATCGCGACAACCAGCTGACGCTCCGCGGCTACACGGTGCTGCGGTTCCCGTCCGCGCTGGTGCGCCGGCAGCCCGGCTACGTGGCCGCGCAGATCCGCGACGCGCTCGAAGCGGCGACCCGGGAGCGCCCGCCGGGGCCGCTGGCAGGCCGGATAACAGGAGGTAGGGTGAAAGCGTGAAGATCGGTCATCGCTCCGGGCACGGCGAGCAAGTCCACCTGGTCACGCAGGCGCGACGCCCCATGTCCGAGGACATCTCGTACCGGCAGTCCCGGTACCTGATCATGATGGCCATCCGGACCCTGTGCCTGGTCGTCGCGGTGGTCCTGTACCTGGAGCACCTGGGCTGGTTCCTCCTCATCCCCGCCGTGGGCGCGATCTTCCTGCCCTACATCGCGGTGGTGTTCGCCAACGGCGGACGCGAGCCCGAGAACGTCCGCGGGTTCGTGGAGCACAAGATGAATCTGCCCTCCCGCTGGGATCCGCCGGATAACGGACCTGGTCAGGACTAGGGCCCGAATACCTATCTGGGACGGCCGAATACCGCTTGTTCCCCTCGTCGCGTCATAGATCTTGACACATAGGGGGGTGTTTCGGTGTACCATTCTTATCGGTGCTCTGGTCCCCCGTCGGGGCACCACTTGCCGGCGTTCCAGGCCCCCGTTGGAACGCCGATGATAGCGACGCTGGGTGGTTTGCCCCCGTAGCCACCCAGCGTCGCACTTTTTATTTCCCCTGGTTACTCGGTCTTGCTGAACTCCGCGATGGCGACGGCCAGCATGATCGCGCCCATCGCCGCCACCATGCCGAGCGACAGGCCCGCCGGCACCCGCCAGCCGTCCCAGGTCACGCCCGGGCTCAGCACCGAGACCGCCCGCGGCGACAGGCTGAGGCGGCTGAACACCGCGCTACGCATGGGATCCACGATGTAGGTGAGCGGGTCGATGCGGGTCAGGACCGTGAGCCACGCGGGGAGGCGGTTGAGCGGGTACAGCGCGCCCGACAGGAAGAACAGCGGCATCACCAGCATCTGGGTCAGCGCCATGAACGCCTGCATCTGCGAAATCCGGGCCGCCATCATCACGCCGAACGCGGTCAGCGTGAACGACAGGAGCAGCAGTTCCCCGATAAGCACGAGAAACATCACCGGATCGTAAGGAACGTCGGCCAGCCCGGCCAGAATCAAGATCACGATTCCTTGAATCGTCGCCACGGTAGCCCCGCCCAGGCATTTCCCGACGACAATCGCCGACCGGCTCACGGGCGCCACGAGCATCTCCCGCAGAAACCCGAATTCCCGGTCCCACACGATGGACCCGGCCGAGAACATCGACGTGAACAGGACCGACATCGCCAGCACGCCCGGATAGATGAAGGTCCGGAAGCTCACGCCCGGCGGCATGCCGTGACTGGCCAGGCTGGACAGACCGGTCCCCAGCACGAGCAGGAACAGCACCGGCTGGATCAGGGAACTGACCATCCGCAACCGGTCCGCCTTGAAGCGGAGCAGTTCGCGGCGCCACACGATGGCGGCGGCCCGCGCGTCCTGGCGCAGGCCCTTCTCCGGCACCGCGACCCGGATCGCACCCGCGACGCTTGTTGCTGTTATCTCGTCATCGGCGGTGGTGGCCTCGCCGGGAGTGTCGACCGCCATCAGCCTCGTCCTCCTCGCATCGCCATCATGCGGGCCCGGTTCTTGTCGTTGGCCGTGGCCTCGGTGTCGCGGATGGTCCGGCCGGTGTAGCTCATGAAAACGTCGTCCAGGGACGGCCGCGCGACGTTCACCGAGCGGATCGGCCGGTCCAGCTCGGCGAACAGCCGGGGGACGAACTGCTCGCCGGCCTCCACGCTGAAGGTCACCTGGCGCTCGTGGACGGCCGCGTCGATCCCGAACCGCTGCTTGATCTCGGCAATCGCGGACTCGTCGTCGTCCGTGCTGATCTGGACCCGGTCCTTGCCCACGCTGGCCTTGAGGTTCTCGGGGGTGTCGATCGCGACGATCTGGCCGTGATCGATGATCGCGATCCGGTCGCAGTTCTCCGCCTCGTCCATGTAGTGCGTCGTCAGGAAGATCGTGATGTCCTCCCGGCGCTTGAGGTCGGTGATGTAACTCCAGATCGAGCTGCGGGTCTGGGGGTCCAGGCCGACCGTGGGCTCGTCCAGGAACAGCACGCGCGGGGCGTGCAGCAGCCCGCGCGCGATCTCCAGGCGGCGCTTCATGCCGCCGGAGTAGGTGCCGACGACGCTGGCCCGGCGCTCCGACAGGTTGACCATCTCCAGGACCTGGTTCATCCGGTCGCCGAGCTGGGACCGCGGGACGCCGTACAGGTCGGCGTGGAAGCGGAGATTCTGCTCGCCGGTCAGGTAGTTGTCCAGCGTGGTGTCCTGGAAGACCAGGCCGATGTTGCGGCGGACGGTGTCGCGGTCGGTCACGACGTCGTGCCCGGCGACCCGGGCCGTCCCCCTGGTGGGGTTGGCCAGGGTGCACAGGATCTTGATCGTGGTGGACTTGCCCGCGCCGTTCGGCCCGAGGAAGCCGAAGGTCTCCCCCGGCTCGACGTGGAAGCCGATGCCTCGCACGGCCTCCACGTCGCCGTAGTTCTTGACCAGGCCCTCGACCTGGACCGCCGGCTCCGCGATCACTCAGCGTCCTCCGGAGCGTCGTCCTGGGCCTCGTCGGCTTCGTCGTCCGCCGGCTCCGCCGCGGGGCCCGCGGCATCGTCGGCGAGGATGCGGTACATCGACCGGCGGGTCTCGGTCAGGACCCGGCGGGCCTCGGCCAGCTGCGCGGGCGAGCCCGCCCGGCGGACCTCCATGACCGCCATCATCACCTGGCGGATCAGGTCGCCGAGCTCCCAGTCGGCCTCGTCGGTCATGCCGGCGACCGCGTCCCAGGAGGCGCGCAGCTCGTCGGCGTGCTCGGTGGCGTAGGCCCGGCCCTCGTCGGTGAGGGTATACATCCGGCGGCGCCCCTCGCCCCGCGGGGCGATCAGGCCCTCGTCCTCCAGCTGCTGCAGGGCCGGGTACACCGAGCCCGCGCTCGGGCGCCAGATGCCGTCGGTGCGGGCGGCGATCTCCTGGATGATCTGGTAGCCGTTCCAGGGCTGGTCCTCGGTCAGCAGGTCCAGGATCGCGGCCCGGACGTCACCGCGCCGTGCCCGGCCGCGCCTGGGCCCTCCGGACCCGAAGGGGCCGCCGTGGTGGCCGGGACCCCCCGGGCCGAAGAAACCGGGCCCGAACGGCCCGGGACCGCCCCAGGGACCCTCTCCGCGGCGTCCGCCGCGACGGCCGCCGGGCCCCCCGCGTCCGTGTCCGTGTCCTCCCGGGCCGCGGCCCGGGCCCCACTCGCCGGGCTCGTCCCAGTCCGGACGGCCAGGGCGGCTGGAACGACCGCCCCGCGGCCCCCGGGGCTCTTCTCGCCTGTGCCTGTGCTCTTCTCGCATGGCACTCACCTTCTCTCGATCGTTCTTCTATCGTTTACGACACTTCAACGATATATCGCTAACGATCGCCTGGCAAGGCCCCCGGAAACACGGCAGGCGTCCCGTGGACTTCAGAGGTGGTGGCGAAGGGCCCAGATCGCGGCGGAGACCCGGTTCGGCGTGCCGGTCTTGCGGAGGATCCGCTCGACGTGGGTGGCGACCGTCCGTTCCGCGACGTACATGCGCGAGGCGATCTCGTGGTTGCACAGGCCCTCGCGGACGAGGCCGAGCACTTCGCGTTCGCGAGGGGTGAGGGAAGCGCGCCGGGTCTCGAGTATCGCGGACGTCAGCGCGGTGACCTGGGGCCGGATCGCGAGCACCGCGTCCTTCGCCTCGCACGGCAGTCTCGTCCGTACCGTGCTGGCGTGCAGCATCCCGACGAGCTCGCCCGCCGCGCCGCGCAGCGGCACCGAGACGCCGTTGCGGAAGCCCTCGGGAACGAGGACCTCCTGAGCGAAGCGGCTGTCGGCGAAACCGACGTCCTCCCACGCGTAGATGGCCTTCTCCTCCAGGAGCTGCTTCTGGAGTTCCCGGCATTCGACCATGAAGGCGTCGGAGGTCACGGCCTCGGCGACCCCGGGCGGGTAGCCGGATTCCGACACGACGCCGGGCCGGGCCCCGGGCGCGTCGATCGCGACGAGCGCGACGCAGTCGCTGGCGATCCGCCAGCGGGTCAGGTCCAGGACGCCGGCGCACCGGTCCAGAAGATCGTCGCTGAGCATCCGGCTGACGACACCGTTGAACTGCTCCGGCCCCATGCGGCCCCCCAACTCCGCGGATTTCCCCGTTCCGCTGTCTTCATGGTGGCATCCGCCGGGCTCGTTCGCGGTGATATCGGCAGATCTGCCGACGCGCCGGGGACCCGGTTCGGGCCATGATGGATCTCGGCCGGCAGGTGGCCCCCATCACCCCCCTGACGGGCGCGGCGAGCCCGCCGGCCCCTCGCCTCGGCCGAGGTGCTGTCCTGCCACGCCGAGGACAGAAGAGGAGCGGCGCGCCCCTCCGCGTTTCCCCGCGCGGAGGGGCGCCGCGCACCGGCTAGGGGACCGGCCTAGCGGACCGGGAGGTCGTAGACGCGGCGGACGCTGGAGCCGACGCGGCTGATGTCGGTGCCGTAGATGTGCATCGAGACGGCGACGCCGTCGCCCTCGTTGCGGACGAGGTGGATGTCGCCGGGCGGGGCGAAGGCGCCGATCTCGCCGACCCCGTTGACGTTGCGGGCCACGACACGGAGGTGGTCGCCCTCGTCGGCGTAGATCTCCTCGTACTCCGCGCCCCGCATCACGGCGGTCACGCACCAGGTGAGGTGGTCATGCACCGGGGTCTCCTGGCCCGGCAGCCACACCATGGCCGTCACGGAGAAGGAACCGTCCGGCTCCACGTGCAGGAGGTGCGTCTGGTAGCCGCCGGGGTCGCCCTGGAGCTGCTCGGCCGTCAGGATCTCCGGGCCCGGGAGATTGTCGCGCAGCACGGCTCCGACCCGGTCCGCCGTCTGCTGCCAGGAACCCCGGGCACCGACGGCCTGGCGGAGCTTGTCCAGCAGGGGCCGCGGGCAGCCTCCGACGACCTCCTTCAGCAGACCCGTGTCGTCGAGGCGGGGCAGGATCGCTGCGTGCGCTGACATGGCGCCTCCTCAGGCTCAGGCGTTGACCGATGATCTTGACGGTAGCTCCGTCACCCGCATCAGCACTAATGCCAGTTACCCGAGAATCCATAGACGCCGTTGATGGATTGGTCCCGGCGGCTACTCCGCGAGCATCGTGTAGGCGATGACGCCGCGGCGCATGGCGTCGATCGCGGCACGGGCGGTGGCGGAGACGTCACGGTGCTGGGGGGCGACCGGTTCCGCCTCCGGGCCGGGCTCGTCCACGGCGGACCCGTCGAGGGCGGCGTGGTCTCCGGCCGCGGCCGGGGTCTCGTCACGGCCGGCCGCGGCGACCTGGTCGAGGAGGTCGATCAGCTGCTTGACCGACCGGACGAAGTCGCCCGGGGTCAGGCCCGGCACGGAGTCCATGACGTCTTCCAGGGACGCGCCGCGCACCCACCGGAAGGCGGCCCAGACGAACCCCGGGTCGGGCTCGCGCAGGAAGGACAGGCCGTTCCGCTTCTCCAGCTGGTCCAGCTCGGCCCAGGTCCGGGTCATCGACGTGATCACGTCCCGCACCGGGCCCTTGGGCATCCGGGCGGGGGCCTCGTCGTCCGACGGCGACCGGGACTCGAACGTGAGCAGGGACACGCAGGCGGCGAGCTCGGCCGGGTTCAGGCCCTTCCAGGTGCCGCGGCGCAGGCACTCGGCGGCCAGCAGGTCGAGTTCGGAGTACAGCCGGGTGAGGCGGCGGCCGTCGGGGGTCACCTCGTCACCGGACAGGTAGTCGAGCTGGTCGAGCACGGAGCAGACCTTGCCGAAGGTCCGGGCGATGACGTGGGAACGGCCGCCGATCTGCCGGTCCAGGTCCTCGATCTCGCGCTGGGCCCGGAAGTACCGCTCGGCGTGGCGGGCGTGCTGCTCGCGGTCGGGGCAGGAGTGGCACGGGTGCTTGCGCATCCGGCGCCGCAGCTCGGCGATGTCCCCGGCGGCGACCTCGTCCTGGGGCACGTTGTCGCGATCGGGCGCCCCGTCGGAAGGGTCGTGGCCCACGAGCCTGCTGCGCATGGACGAGACCAGGTCGCGGCGGTGCTTGGGCGAGCGCTGGCTGAAGCTCTTGGGCACCCGGATCCGGTCCACCGGCGCCACCGGGTGCGGGAACTCTCCCGCCGACAGCTGCTTGAGCTGGCCGCCGACGGTCAGGACGAGCGGCCCGTCGGCGAAACGGCGGGACGTGAACTCGCCGGGCGCGGGCGGCGCCTCGAGGACGACGGCCATGCCGGAGCGGCGGCCCGAGGGAACCTTGATGATGTCGCCGCGGCGCAGGCTCGCCAGCGAGCGCGCGGCCTCGGCCCGGCGGGAGGAGGCGCGGCCCCGGGCGGCTTCGCGCTCGGCGTCGGTCAGGCGGCGGCGCAGCGTGGCGTACTCCATGAAGTCGCCGCGGTCGCAGCCCGCCTTGTCGGCCAGCTTGTCGGCCTGGGACTGGGACTTGCGGAGCCGCCGGGCCACGCCGACCACCGACCGGTCGGCCTGGAACTGGGCGAACGAGGACTCCAGGAGGGACGCGGCCTTCTCCCGGCCGACCCGCTGGGTCAGGTTGACCGCCATGTTGTAGGAGGGCCGGAAGCTGGAGTTCAGCGGGTAGGTGCGGGTGCCGGCCAGCCCGGCGACCAGGCCCGGGTCCAGGCCGGGCGAGTACAGGACGACCGCGTGCCCCTCGACGTCGATGCCGCGGCGGCCGGCCCGGCCGGTCAGCTGCGTGTACTCGCCGGCGGTCAGCGGCGCGTGGGTCTCGCCGTTCCACTTGTCGAGCTTCTCGATGACCACGGTGCGGGCCGGCATGTTCACGCCGAGCGCGAGGGTCTCGGTGGCGAAGACCACCCGGACCAGGCCGGCCGCGAACAGTTCCTCCACGACCTCCTTGAACGCGGGCAGCATCCCGGCGTGGTGGGAGGCGATCCCGCGGCGCAGCCCGGTGATCCAGTCGTGGTAGCCGAGGACCTCCAGGTCGTCGGCGCCGACGTCGGCGACCCGGCGGGAGGCGATGTCCTCGATGTGCTCGGCCTCATCCGGTGTGGTCAGCCGCAGCCCGGCGGCCAGGCACTCCGCGACGGCGGCGTCGCAGCCGGCGCGGCTGAAGATGAAGTGGATCGCCGGAAGCAGCCCGGCCCGGTCGAGCCGGTCGACGATGTCGGGCCGGTAGGGCGGCGGGTTCCGGCGCGGGCGGCCGCCGCCGCGTCCCCGCTGCCGGTGCGCGGGCGCGCGGTAGCTGTCCCGCTGGGCGATGCGGGTGAGCTCGGGGTTGACCTCGGTGTGGTCGTCGTCGGTGAACAGGTCATACAGCTGGCGGCGGGCCAGCATGTGCTGCCACAGCGGTACCGGACGGTGCTCGTCCACGATGACCTGGGTGCCGCCGCGGACCTGGGAGAGCCAGTCGCCGAACTCCTCGGCGTTGCTCACGGTCGCCGACAGGGCCACCACTCGCACCGACTCCGGCAGGTGGATGATGACCTCTTCCCAGACGGCGCCGCGGGCCCGGTCGGCGAGGTAGTGCACCTCGTCCAGGACCACGTACCCGAGGCTGTCGAGGGCGGCGGAGCCCGCGTACAGCATGTTGCGGAGGACCTCGGTGGTCATGACCACGATCGGGGCGTCGCCGTTGATGGCGTTGTCCCCGGTGAGCAGGCCCACGGTCTCGGGGTCGTACCGGCGGACGAGGTCGCCGTACTTCTGGTTGGACAGGGCCTTGATCGGCGTGGTGTAGAAGCACTTGCGGCCCTGGGCCAGGGCCAGGTGTACCGCGTACTCGCCGACGACGGTCTTGCCCGACCCGGTCGGGGCGGCGACGAGCACTCCGTCCCCCGCGGTCAGGGCGCCGCAGGCGGCCACCTGGAACTCGTCGAACTCGAAGTCATAGCGGGAGCGGAAGCCGGAGAACTCCGGATCCGCCTGCCGGTCGCGAAACCGCGCGTACTGCTCCGCCGGGCTGACCGGTGCACTCATGTCTCCAGATTAGGTGACTCAGAGCACCCGCGGCACATTAGTTCAGCGTGTGATCCACGTCGGCCGGCTCGTCCACCGGGGACAGTTCGTCGTCGTCCAGGCCCGCGTAGGGGTCGGGGTGGTTGCGGAGGTAGCGCTTGTCGTTGAAGTAGATGAGGACCTCGGCCACCTCGACCAGGACCGCGACGATCCCGCCGAGCATCAGCATGGTCAGCGGGTCCGGGCTCGGCGACGCGATGCCGGCGAACACGAAAACGCCGAAGATGATCATCCGGCGCCACTTCTTGAACCGCTCGTGGGTGACGACCCGGGCCAGGTTCAAGATGACGAGGAACAGCGGCACCTCGAAGCAGAGCGCGAAGCCGAGCAGCATCGCGATCCAGTAGCTGATGTAGGTGTCGGCCTCGAACAGGTTGGTCAGGTTGCCGCCCGACATCGACATGAAGAACTTCAGGCCCTTGCCCATGGCGAGGTAGGCGAAGTAGCAGCCCAGGGCGAACAAGGGGACGGCGGTGCCGATGAACGCCCAGGTCCAGCGCTTTTCCCGGGCATACAGCCCGGGAGCGATGAAGGCCCAGATCTGGTAGAGCCAGATCGGGCTGGTGACCACGACCGAGGAGATGATGGACACCTTGAGGCGCAGGGTGAACGCGTCGGTCACGCCCGTGAGGATGAGCTTGTGGCCGAACGCGTTGCTGCAGTGGCCGATGGCCTCGCAGTACGGCCTCTGGATGAAGTTCCAGATCCTCGGCTCGAAGTACCAGGCCACGACCGCGCCGATCACGACCACGATCGCGATCTTGACCACGCGGCCGCGAAGCTCCTTGAGGTGCTCGATCAGGGGCATGCGCCCGTCGGGGCTCTCCGCGCGCTTCTCCTGCGCGTAGCGTTCCCCGACGATCCGGGCGCCCTCGAGTGCGGAGGGTTTCTTCACCATGGCCGTATTGCCCGTCTACCGGGGCCGTCTCCCGGGAGGTTAGCGAGTCTGCTGGGTCTCGGCGGGCGCGTCGCCGTTGCTCTTCAGGTCGTCAAGCTGCTTCTGCAGCTCCTCGATCTTGGCCTGGGAGCCCTGCTCCGCCGCCGGGGCGGCCTGCTCCAGCTGGGCGGCGGGAGCGGCCTTGGTCTCGTCCGCCTCGTCCTCGTGGAGCCCGGAGACTTCCTTCTTCAGGATGCGCATGGACTGTCCGAGCGACCGCGCGGCCTGAGGCAGCTTGCGCGACCCGAACAGCACGATGATCACGACCGCGATGATCAGGATCTTCCACGGGCTGTCGAACAGGTCACCTATCATTTGCGTCCTCGCGTCACAGGATGAGCCTCACAGGACGAGACTCCATTGCAGGTCCGAGTTTACACTCCGGCGGCTAGCCTGAGCAGGTCCGGGAGGTCAACGATTCGTTAACGGTCCGCATGCCCGCGAATCGCCGCGGATCACGCAGGCAAACGAAGACCGATCGCTCCCGCGTCGGTAGACTCCGACGGCAGAGGGACTTAAGTACTCCTTAGCAAGGCTGACGAACCCGACAGTTGGGCCAGAATGTCAACGAGCAGTATCAACTACGAGAAACTCTACGCCTACCGGTTTCGCGACGTGGACCAGGCGAGCCGGGAGGCGGTCTGGCGGGAGATCGCCGGCTACATCTACACCCGCCTGGGCAGCCCGAAGTCGGTCCTCGACCCGGCCGCGGGGCGCGGCGAGTTCATCAAATGCGTGCCCGCCGAGGACCGGTGGGGCGTGGACCTGGTCAGCCAGGGCGACCTTGAGAGCGCCGGCGTGAAAATGATCATCGCCGACATCATGGACGCCGAGCTTCCGGTCGGGCACTTCGACGGCGTCTTCGTCTCCAACTTCCTCGAGCACCTGCCCGACCAGAACGCGGTCGCCGCGTTCCTGGCCAAACTCCGCGATTCCATGGCGCCGGGGGGCCGGATCGCCATCATGGGGCCGAACTTCAAGTACTGCGCGAAGGAGTACTTCGACTGCGCGGACCACACGGTGATCCTGTCGCACGTCGGCCTGTCGGAGCACCTGCACGCCGCCGGGTTCGAGGTGGACTCGATGCACCCGCGGTTCCTGCCGTACTCGTTCCGCGGCCTGCTGCCGCCTTCGGCGGCGCTGACCCGGCAGTACCTGAACATGCCCATGGCGTGGAAGGTCATGGGCAAGCAGTTCCTGGCGATCGCCTCCAAGCCGGCGAAGTAGCGCGGAAGCCGGCCTTGACCGCACCGGCCCGGGACGCGTCAGCGTCCCGGGCCGTTTCTCGTCACAGGTGAAGGCCCCCGGTGTCCGGGCTGGGCTGGACCGGCTTCGCCACGTCCCGCAGCAGGTTGCGGTCGTAGACCATGATGATGAACCGGTTCTGGCCGGTGCCGAACCGGTACTCCCGGGCGGGCTTGCCGAACGCCTTCCGCACGGCGGACTCGGAGAACACCAGGCCCGCGGCCGGATCGGTCCCGGCGACGACGAAGTTCGCCCGGTTCCGGGACGGGTCGTACCAGGCGGGTTTCATGACCCACGCGTACGGGTGGCCTGGGAGGGGGTCGGTGGCGGCGATCCGCACCCGGTCGCCGGACTCGATCCGGGAGTCGTTGCCCGTCCAGTACTGGCCGATGCCGCCGGTCAGGTGGTGGGCCAGCAGCCACGGGTCGAGGGTCGTGACCCGGGTGGGGGGCTTCAGCGGCGGCTGGGACGCGAAATAGCCGAGGGACGCCATGCAGGCCGCGGCCAGGCCTATCCCGACCGGGATCAGCGTGCCCCGCCGCACCCGGTGCCGCATCAGCCACGGCCCGGCGGCCCGGCCCGCCAGGACCGCGCCGAACGGCAGCACGACGGCGATCTCGTGGGCCGAGTACCCGGCGGTCAGCGGGGTCAGGAACGCGCCGGCCACCAGCGTCACCAGCGTGCCCACGGTCAGCACCTGGGTGATCCGGTCGCCCCGGGTCCACCGGAAGATCGCGACGACGCCGGCGACCAGGCCGGCCAGGGCCAGGGCCACCCCGATGAGGTGAAGGTAGGTGGTGGCCCGTACCCACGGGTTGGGCTCGTCGTAGAAGTCCGCGCCGAACAGGATCAGGACGTCCCGGCCGGCGTTCATCAGCTGTCCCGGCCACGCCGACAGCGGCTGGACCTTGGTCGCCTGCGACAGTTGCCGCATGCTGAAGCCGCCCGCGGACCGGATCAGGAAGATCGCGAGCCGGGTCAGCCCGTAGGACACGATGCTGGCCGCGCCGAGGGCCGTGTCGTGCCGGATGGCCGCCCAGCCCCGGCGGCCCAGGAGGCCCAGGGCCGCCCGGCCGAGGCAGACCACGGCCAGGGCGAACGCGGCGGCGAACTCGGCCATCGGGTCGTCCAGCTGGGCCCAGAGCAGCAGCACGCAGACGGCCGGCGCCACCCACCAGCGTTCCGGGGCCCGGTCGACGAACCAGAAGGTGAGCAGGATCACGACGCCGACGCCGATGTGGTCGGGCGAGCCCAGCAGGATGGACGTGGACATGATGTCGCCGGGGGCCAGCAGGATCGCGCCCGCGGTCACGGCCGCGACCACGCCCGCCCCGCCGCGGGTGGTTCCGCGGGCGGTCATCGCGGCCATGAGGACCAGGAGCGTGTAGGCGACCGCCGCGGTGATGTGCACGACGTTC
>WRBL01000113.1 GCA_009784565.1 Streptosporangiales bacterium
CGCCGAATTCGGCCGGCTCGACATCATCGTCGCCAACGCCGGCGTGATGCGCCTGGGGCCGGAGTCCGGGGACTTCCTCGCCGACTGGAACGACGTCATCAACACGAACCTGACCGGGGTCTTCCACACGCTCCGCGTCGCGGTGCCCGCGATCCAGGCGGGCGGCCGGGGCGGCGCGATCGTCCTGACCAGTTCCACCGCCGCGCTGCTCGCCCTCAAGAGCACGGCCGCCTCCAGCCTCGCCTACAGTGCCAGCAAGCGCGGCGTGGTCGCCCTGATGGAGAGCTACGCCCGGGTCCTGGCGCCGGAGTCGATCCGGGTCAACACCGTCCACCCGACCGGCGTGCGCAGCGGCATGGCGGACAACGACGCGGCCCGGGAGCTCATGCGGCAGGCCGCCGCGGGCGAGAACAACACGATCTCGTCCATGCAGAACGCGCTCCCCGTCGACCTGGTCGAACCCGAGGACATCGCGAACGCCGCCGCGTTCCTGGTCTCCGACGAGGCCCGCTACGTCACCGGCGTCCAGTTCCCGGTCGACGCCGGCTTCAACATCGGCTGACCGGCACCGGACCGTTACGGCCGGAGCAGGGACGGGTCCCGGCGGAGTTCGGCGCGGGCCATCGCCTCCCAGAAGCCGGGAAACCCCTCCCCCTTCTTGCGCCCGAGATAGGCGCGGGCCGCCTCCGGCAGGGGACGGCCGCCGCCGGCGGTCTCGGCGAGCCACGCGTGCTGGCACCGCTGTTCGAAGGCGACGGCCCGCTGGTGGGCGGCCCGGACGGACCCTCCGGTGACGAACACGCCGTGGTTGGCCAGGAGCGCGATGTCGGCGTCGCCCATAGCCTCGACGGCACGGCGCGCGGACTCCGGGTCGTTGACCGGCCGGTCGTACTCGTCGATCACGGCGATCTCCCCGCCGCCCAGCGCCGAGCTCTGGTCGTAGCAGGGCGGGACGCGCTGCAGGTCCGCCCAGATCGTGCCCCACCGGGAATGGTTGTGGACCGCGACGGTGACGTCGGGGCGGAGCCGGTGCAGATGCAGGTGGAGCGGGATCCCCAGTGGCGCGGGCCAGTCTCCGTCGATGACCCGGCCGTCGGGGTCGAGCCGGATGACCTCGTCCGGCCCGAACTCCTCCCAGGTCAGAAACCACGGATTGCACAGCAGCGTGCCGTCGGGCTGGCGGTAGGTGATGTGGCCGGCCAGGTGATCGTCATACCCTTCCCGCCACAGGGTCCGGGCCAGCAGGACAACCTCCTCGCACGGGCTCAGGTCGGGCAGCAGCTTCTCCGGCGTCGGGCGGAACGGCTCGGTCACCGCGCGGCCCCCGTCTCCGGCAGGCCCGTTTCCGGCAGGCACTTGTCCGGCAGCGGGTGCCGGTAGAGCCGGGCGGCGTTGGCGTGCGTCATCAGGCGGAGCTCGTCGGCGGGGATGTGCCCCCAGTACCGTTCCACGACATCCTGGGTGTCGGGCCAGGTGCTGTCGCCGTGCGGGTAGTCGGTCTCCAGCATGATGTGATCGACGCCGATGCGGTGCCGGGTATCGATCGTCGACGGGTCGTCGAGGGTGCAGAACCAGAAGTTGCGCTTGAGGACCTCGGCCGGGCGCAGGTCCCCGGGCCAGTTCTTGCCGTAGCCGGACCGGTCGACGATGTTGTCCAGGCGGTCCAGCAGCATCGCGACCCAGCCGATGCCGCCCTCGGACATGGCGATCTTCAGATCCGGGTACCGGACGGCGTAGCCGGACCACAGCCATTCGACGCAGGCGTGCAGCGAGAGCTGGCCGAACAGCGTGGCCCCGATCTCCAGGGTCGGCGCGCCGGGCGCGTGGTCGTTCATCCCGGAGGAACCGACATGCAGGCTGATCACGGTCCCGGTCTCGGCACAGGCCTCGATGATCGGGTCCCAGTACCCGCTGAACAAGGACGGAAGCCCGATGCGGTGCGGCCGTTCGGGGAGCGTGACCGACCGGAACCCGCGCTCGGCGTTGCGGCGGATCTCGGCCGCGCCCGTTTCCGGGTCGGCCAGCCAGGTGATGCCGAGCGGGATGATGCGCTCCGGGTACGGGGAGTACCAGTCCTCGAAAAGCCAGTCGTTCCAGGCCCGGGTCACGGCCAGCCCGAGTTCGGGGTCCTTCGCCGCCGAGAAGACCCGGCCGCAGAACCCGGTGATCATCGACGGGAAGTTCAGCGAGGCCCAGACCCCGGCCAGGTCCATGTCCCGGACGCGCTCGTGGATGTCCCAGCAGCCGCGCCGCATCTCGTCGAACCGCGACGGCTCCAGGCTGTAGGTTTCCGGGCGCCGGCCCGCGACCGCGTTCATCCCGACCTGGGTGTAGCGCTGGCCCTCGAACTCCCACACCTGCTGGCCGTCCGCCTCGATGACGCGGGGCGCGCCGTCCGCGAGGCGGGCCGGCAGGCGGCCGGAGAACATGTCCGGCGGCTCGACCAGGTGATCGTCCACGGAGATGACCGTGTACCGCACCTGCCGGGGCTCGGGGTCGGGAAGGAACAGGTCCGGCCTCGCCAGGGGCACCGTCATGATCACGCTCCGCATCACGGATTGTCTCGTCGCGTCTGTCCGCTATCACGACCGTAAAGAGGCCCGCATCCCGCGGTCAACATGCCGCGTGCCCGGACTTCCCTCTGCCCCGCCTGATACCTAAAATAAGTAAACGCTTGCTTCTGAACGGACCCGACCACGAGGATGTGGCATGAGCAACAGGCTTGAGGGCCAGGTCGCCTTCATCACCGGGGCCGCGCGCGGACAGGGCCGGGCGCACGCCCTCCGGCTCGCCCGGGACGGCGTCGACATCATCGCGGTCGACATCTGCACCGACATCGACGCCGTCAACTACCCGATGGGGACCGAAGACGACCTGAAGGAGACCGTCCGGCTGGTCGAGGCGCTGGACCGGCGGATCGTCGCCCGCCAGGCCGACGTCCGCGACTACGCCGCCCTGTCCGCGGCGTTCGCCGAGGGGCACGCCGAGTTCGGCCGCCTCGACATCATCGTCGCCAACGCGGGCGTGGTCCGGATGGGGCCGGAGTCCGGGGACTTCCTCGCCGACTGGAGGGACGTGCTGGACACGAACCTGACCGGGGTCTTCCACACCCTGCGGGCGGCGGTGCCCGCCATCCAGGCCGGCGGCCGCGGCGGCGCCATCGTCATCACCAGCTCCACGGCCGGCCTGCTCGGCCTCAAGAACGCCTCCGCCGGGAGCCTGGCCTACAGTTCCAGCAAGCGCGGCCTGGTGTCGCTGATGGAGAGCTACGCCCGGACCCTCGCGCCGGAGTCTATCCGGGTCAACACGGTCCACCCGACGGCCGTGCGCAGCGGCATGACGGTTAACGACACGGCCCGCGAACTCCAGCGGCAGGCCGCCGCCGGCGGGTCCAACGTGATCTCCAGCATGCAGAACGCGCTCCCGGTCCCCATGCTCGAGGCCGACGACATCGCCGACGCGGTGGCGTTCCTCGTCTCTGATGAGGCCAAGTACGTCACCGGCGTCCAGTTCCCGGTCGACGCCGGCTTCAACATCGCCTGACGTGCCCGTGCCCGTACCCCGGACGCTGTTCACCCTCTATCTCTCAAGGAGACCGGCATGCCCTTCATCGACGATCCGCTGAGCCTGCGCGGGAAGGTGGCCGTCATCACCGGCGGCGGGACCGGCATCGGTGCCGAGACCGCGCGGGTGTTCGCCCGCCACGGGGCCGAGGGCGTCGTCCTCGCGGCGCGCACCGAGTCCGACCTGGAGACGGTGGCCGCCCAGCTCGCCGTGATCGGGAAGGAGGCCGGCAACCCGGCCCTGCGGGTGCTTCCCGTCCGGACCAACGTGAAGGAGGAGGCGTCTGTCGTCGCCATGGTGGAGCGGGCCGTAGCCGAGTTCGGCCGGATCGACGTGCTGGTCAACAACGCCGGCGGCACCCGGATGGGGCCGCTGGAGTCGCTGCCGACCAAGGGCTGGGAGGCCACCGTCGGCCTGAACATGACAGGGCCGTTCTTCTGCACGCGGGAGGCGGGCAAGCACATGATCGAGGCCCGGAGCGGCGTGATCGTGAACGTGTCCTCCGGAGCGGGAGTCAACGGCGTCCGCAACGGCGCCCCCTACAGTGCCGCCAAGGCCGGGCTGCAGATGTTCACCAAGGTCACCGCGGCCGAGTGGGGCCGGTACGGGATCCGGGCCAACTGCGTGGCGGTGGGCGCGGTCGCCTCCGAGCGTTCCGTCGCGGCCTGGGAGGCGGCGAACCTGGACCGGTCCGCGATGGGCAAGGGCACCGCGCTGGGCAGGCTCGGGGAGCCGTCCGACATCGCGTACCCGATCCTGTTCCTGTCCACGGACGCCTCGTCGTTCGTCACCGGGCAGACGTTCTCCGCTGATGGCGGGACGCTGCTCGGCGCTCCTCGCGACGACTAGCCGGGCCAGGTGATCTTCTCGCGCCGGGTGGAGCGCTCGAGCATGCCGTAGGTTTCCTCGCCGTCCCAGGTGTAGCGGACGCCGCCCTGGAAGAGGACCGGGAAGTCCGGCATGCGGGGACGGTGGAAGGCGTCGATCGTCGGCAGGGCCGTCGTGCCGCCGATCCGGACCTGGCCCCGGGCCGTCTCGAGGACGAGCGACACGTCCTCCCCGGCCGGTTCCAGGGTCCTCAGCCAGGGCGCGCTGGCCACGCGGGCGGGGATGAGGTCGCCGTCTCCGTCGTAGACGAAGCCCTCGTTGAAGGTGGGCTCGCCGTCCGGCCGGGGCGGGTAGGCGATGTAGCCGAACGCCTTCCCGCTGGGGAACAGCGCCGACTGCCAGCAGTGCCCCCGGAACTCCTGCAGCCGCCGCACGCCCTGGCGGCGGATCCGCAGGCCGCTGCCGCTGAACTCGCGGGTCCGGCCGCCGGCGGTGACCGTCCCCGTGCAGCGGAACAGCTGCTCGTACCGGGGGCCGCCCATCAGGTCGCCCTCGACCGAGTTGGACAGCCGCTCGGCCGCGTCGGGCTGCAGCGCGCCCTGGATCCACGGCGGGACCGCCATGGTGGCGGTGACGGAGAACCGGAGATCCGTCCGGGCCGAGGAGGGGTCGCCGTCGATGAGGGAGCCGATGGTGGTGGCGTCGGCCTGGCCGTCGAACTCCGCCGTCCAGGTGCGGAACGGCTCGGCGCAGCGGAAGGTGAGGGGCCCGGTGGCCAGGGCGGCCGGGTCGCCGAGCCGGGAGTCGCCGGTGTCCCGGGCCCGGATCACCCGGCCGCCGCGCAGGCCCAGGTTGAGCTGGTAGTCGTGGTGTTCCCACTTGGCGGCGACGGCCTCGACCGCGAACCGGGGCAGGCCGATCTCCCCCTGGTCGTCGGAGACCCACATGCTGGCGGAGTCCCGCATTTCCGGGTCGTCGGGGCGCTCCGCGAAGAAGTACTCGCGGGCGGGGTCTATGCCGCCGGTGAGGTCGATGCCCACTGCTGGCTCCTTGCTGTGTAGTCGGCGAACAGCGGCCTGATCGCCGCGGGGTCGATGCCTAACGCGGCCGGGTCCGGGTGCGTGACCTTCTCCCGTGCCTGCGAGTTGGCCTGCCACCAGGCCCGCATGCCGGCCTCGAACTCGGGAGTGACCGGCTCGCCGAGCCAGTCATACAGCCCGCGGACCTGGCCGACCGGGTCGGTCTGCATGGACCGGAAGCCGATGTCGTAGAACAGGTGGTCGTGGCCGTCGTCCCGGAACGCCAGGCCGCGGCGGATCCCGACCGCCCACTGCTCCACGTTGGTGGCGCCGAGGTAGCGCAGGTCGACGTGCTCGTTGAACCGGGCCTGGATGTCGGCGAACAGGTCGGCGACCGACACCATGACCTCGGCCGGGTCCCGGTGGGTCATCACGAACCGGGCGTCGGGGAACGCCGCCAGCAGCGGCTCCAGGTACATCAAGTGCGTGGGCGCCTTGAGCCGCCACGGCCGCGCCGGGTACCCCCACTGCAGGAGCTTCAGCACGCGCTTCTCGTACGCGTAGGCGGACGTGAGGTCGGCGTCGTACAGCAGCCACCGCGTGTAGTCCGGGACGTAGGCGAACGCGTTGAACAGGTTCGACTTGAAGTCGAGGGCGAGCAGGCCCAGGCACTCGACGGGGCCTTCCGGGCTGTTGGGGACGAGACGGTCGTGGCGGGGCGACGCCTGGGCCCGGGCGTCGTGCTCGGCCTGGGCGTCGGCGATCCGGGTGTCGGGCGGGCCCGCGCCGGCGCCGTCGACGGCGGACGGCGGCGGGCAGGGCTGGTCTCCTTCCCACAGCCGCAGGTAGCGGGCGCGCGGGTCGGCGGCCAGCAGGAACGACAGGGCCGTCGACCCGGTCCGCGGCAGCCCCAGGCCGAACAGCGGCCGGGTAACCGGCTCGTCGGCGATCTCCGGGTGGCGGCGGTACCAGTCCTCGACCTGAAGGCGCTGGGCCAGGAGGCCGACGATCTTCTTGCGCAGGTAGCTTTCGCCGGCGGCGTTCAGGCGGGCCGTCGTCCGCAGGTCGCCGACGAGGATCTCCAGCCCTTCGCGGAACTCCCCGCCGCCGAAGTCGTCCAGTCCGGTCCGCGCGCGGGCCGCGTCGATCAGTTCGCTATCCGGTTCCATGCGGTGGCTCCTGGCCGAATTACGACATATTGAGAGCGAATGCTCACTTATGTTAACGTCAAGATGGCGTCTCGGGCTAGATACGATTGAGAGTAGGCACACACTCCGTTTACCGAGAAGACAGGACACCATCGTGGCCAAAGCACCGGCACCAGCGCAGCCGGCCGCCCCCCGCAAACGGCTCACCGCGGAAGCCCGCAAGAGCTCGATCCTCAAGGCGGCCCGGCGGGCGTTCACCGAGACCGGTGACATGAACGGCACCACGATCAAGCTGATCGCTGCCCGGAGCGGCATCAGCGAGGGCGTGATCTACCGCCACTTCGACAGCAAGGAACAGCTGTTCTTCGAGGCGGTCGTGGAGCCCCTCCAGCAGGCCGTGGACGACCTGGTCGCCGCCACCCAGGTTATCGACGCCGACGAGCCGCTGACGCCCGGGCGCCAGATCGAGGGAATGACCGGCCTGTACCGGCAGCTGGTGTCCACCCTCGAGGAGGTCCTGCCGCTGCTGGGCCTGGTCCTGTTCGGCGACCCGCAGGTCGCGCGGCGGTTCTACCGGGAGAACTTCTCCGTGGCGATGGACCGGCTGGCCGAGGCGTGGCGGGAGGTCGAGGTCCGGTACGGGTTCCCCTCGGAGTCCCCCGGCATCTCGGCCCGGGCGGTCATGGGCATGGCCATGGTGCTGGCCATGGAGCGCCACCACGGGACCATGAAGAAGACCGACCGGGACGCGGCCATCGCCACGATGAGCGAGGCCACCGTGAAGGGCTTCTTCCCGACCATAGGACCGGACAGAAAGAAGGAGTAGTGGCCGAGACCACCACCCCCGTCGACACCGTCACCGAGCTGGCCCGGCGGTTCGCCGCGGGCGACGGCGCGGGGGCCGCCGCGCTGTTCCACGACGAGATCCGGATCGAGCAGCCCGCGTCGCTGCCGCACGGCGGCTGGTGGTCCGGGCGCGCCGGGATGGCCGGCATGGGCGCCGCGTTCGGCGAGCACTGGACGCGGACCATCGCCGACCCGCGGATCTCCGGCGACGACGCCACCGTCACGCAGGTGACCACCCAGACCTGGACGTCGGTCGCCACCGGGCGGAGCGCGACGGTGGACGTGGCGGAGCTGTTCTCCTTCCGCGACGGCCTGATCTCGCAGATCCGGGTCTTCCAGCAGGACACCCACCTGCTCCTGGGCCTCCTCAAGGACTAGGAGCAGGCGGGCACGGGCCCCGGAGGCTACGGGGCGGGGACCTCGAGGACCAGGGCGGTGGCCATGCCGCCGCCGGCGCACATGGCGGCGACGCCGGTGCCGCCGCCGCGGCGGCGCAGCTCGTGGACCAGCGTGAGGATCATGCGGGTGCCGGTCATCGCGATCGGGTGACCCAGGCTGCAGCCGCTGCCCAGGACGTTCACGATCCCCTCGTCGATGCCCAGGGCCCGCACGGCGGCGATCGGGACCGACGCGAACGCCTCGTTGATCTCCCACAGGTCGATGCTGCCGGCCGTCAGGCCGGCCCGGGACAGCGCCTTCGGGATGGCGACCTTCGGGGCCAGGCCCGTCTCGGCCGGCGGCACGCCCGCCGACGCCCACGACCGGACCTCCGCGAGCGGCGCCAGGCCGTTCGCCGAGGCGAAGTCCGACGAGGTCACCACCACGGCGGCGGCGCCGTCGTTCACCCCGGCCGAGTTCCCGGCCGTGACGGAGAAGCCCTCGATCTCCGGGTGCAGCGGCTTCAGCGACGCCAGCTTCTCCAGGGTGGAGGACCGGCGCGGGTGCTCGTCCACCGCGAACGTGACCGCCGTCCCGTCCCGCATCACGACGTCGATCGGCGCGATCTCGGCCTCGAAGCTCCCGTTGTCGATCCCGTCCCGGGCCGCCGCGACGCGCGCGGCGAGGTGGACGAGGACTGCGCGCCGCCGGCGACGACGACCTGGTCCATGCCCGCGATCACCGACGACGCCGCCGTCTGCACGGCGGACAGCCCGGACGCGCAGTGCCGGTTGTGGGCGATCCCCGGCGGGGATGCCGGAGCGGCGTACCGCCTCGCCGACCGCGTGGGTGGCCAGGGTCATGATGTCCTCCAGGGGCTCAGTTCGACGTGACCAGGTGGCCGGGGTGCTCGCCGGTCAGTTCGCCGCGCTCGGCGAGGACCCGGCCGTTGACGAGGGTGGCCTCGTAGCCTTGGGCGCGCTGCACGTAGCGGGGAGCCCCGAGGGGGAAGTCCGAGACCAGCTCCGGGGTCAGGAGCTTCAGGCCGGCCAGGTCCAGGACGTTGACGTCGGCGTACGCGCCCGGGCGCAGGACGCCCCGGTCGGCGATGCCGAACAGTTCCGCGCCTTCGGAGGTCAGCTTCCGGACGGCCTGCCCGATGCTCAGCAGGCCGGTGTCCCGGACCCAGTGGGCCAGGACGTAGGTGGGCTGCCCGGCGTCCATGGTGAGGGCCACGTGGGCGCCGGCGTCGCCGAGGCCGATGACCACGTCGGGATTGGTGATCATCTCCGCGACGGCGGTCAGGTCGGCGTTGAGCACCGGGTAGTACAGCAGCCCGCGGCCCCCGGTCTCGGCGAGGAAGTCGACGAACGCCCCGGCCGGCGTCAGGCCGCGCCGCTGCGCGAGCGCGGCCAGGCTGTTGCCCGGCGACACGTCGTAGCGGGCGTCGCCCGGGGGCAGGAGGAACAGCTTGGCCGGGTCCTTCGGCGCCAGCGGCCCGGACAGGTCCTTCTGCTGGTCCGCCTCGGTGACCAGGGCCTGGCGCGCGGGGGCGTCGGCGAGAACCTTGATCCGTTCGGGATAGGGCTTTTTCATGAGCTCCGCCCAGCCGGGCAGCCCGTCGTACGGGGTGCGGCCGGCCAGGCCGTACAGGATCGCGGTGCCGCGGGACGACGTCTGCGGGCGCAGGTCGGCGCCGCGGCCGCGGGCGGCGGCGGTGGCCTCCATGACCCACGACCACAGGCCCGGGCGGCGGTCGCTCTGGGTGATGGCGAAGGTCAGGGGGCGGCCGGACGCGCGGGCGACGGCCTCCATCCAGGCCATCTCGGCCTTGGAGTTCTGCCGGTCCTTCCCGTCCCGCTCGCCGATGCGCGGCACCACCTCGATCACGCCCCGGCCGCGGTCGGCCAGCGCGCACGCCAGGCCCGCCAGCTCCGACGGCTGGGCGAACGTGCCCGGCAGCGGCGTCCCGTCCGGCACCGTGTGCAGGAAGCTGCGGGAGGTGGAGAAGCCGAGGGCCCCGGCGTCGAGCGCGTCGCCCAGGACCTCCGACATCCGCGTGATGTCCTCGGCGGTCGCCGGGTCGCCGGTCAGGGACCGGTCCCCCATCACGTAGTAGCGCAGCGCGGCGTGGCCGAGCATGCCGCCGACGTTGACCCCGAGGGGCCGGCCCCCCAGGACGCGAAGGTAGTCGCCGTAGCTTTCCCAGCCCCAGGGCAGCCCGTCCATGATGGTGTCGGCCGGGATGTCCTCGACGGAGTCCATCATGCCGGCCAGGTACCGCTCGGACCCCGGGCGGACCGGGGCGAACGTGACCCCGCAGTTGCCGAGCACCACCGTGGTCACCCCGTGCCAGCACGACGAGCTGGCGTCCGGGTCCCAGAACAGCTGGGCGTCCAGGTGCGTGTGGATGTCCACGAACCCGGGGGTGACGAGCTTGCCGGCCGCGTCGATCTCGCGGCGGCCCCTGGCCTCGACCTCGCCGACCGCGGTGATGCGCTCGCCGTCGATGGCGACGTCGGCCCGCACCGGCCCGGCGCCCGTGCCGTCGGCCACCTCGCCGCCCCGGATCACGATGTCATGCATGGCGCGCACCTCCTAAGAAAGCATGTACTCACTTACTCTAGTTGCCCGGCGGACCCGATGCCATAGCCCCGGGCCACGACATTCCGCCCTCGCTCCCGCAGGTTCCGGCCCATAGGAGAGTGGGTACTCACTTTGCTATCGTGAAACGGAAGGCCGGGTCAGCCCGGCCGTCCGACCAACACTCCGGAGTGTGCCCCTTGGGATCGATGGATGGCCGCGTCGCGATCGTCACCGGCGCCAGCCGCGGAATCGGGCAGCGCATCGCCGAGCTCTTCGCCGCCGAGGGAGCCGCGATCGCGCTGGTCGCGCGGACGCTCGCCCCCGGCGCCTCCCGCCTGCCCGGGTCGCTGGAAGAGGTCGCGGACCGCATCCGGGCCGCGGGCGGCAAGGCCGAGACGATCCCGGCCGACCTGACCTCCCCCGACGACGTCGAGACGGTCGTCTCCCGCGCGGAAGAGGCCCTCGGCCCGGTCGACACGCTGGTCAACAACGCCGGCGTCAACTTCTACGGCCCGGCCCTGGACGTGCGCGCCAGCCGCTACGCGGTGATGTTCGAGATGATGGTGCGCACCCCGTTCCGGCTGTCCCAGCTGGCGGTGCCCGGCATGATCTCCCGGCAGCGCGGCTGGATCCTCAACATCACCTCGAAGCAGGCCCGGCACCCGCTGGGGCCCCCGTACGCGGACTGGGCCAGCGACGGCTCGGTCCCGTACGGCATGTGCAAGGCCGCCCTGGACCGGCTCACCACCGGCCTGGCCGCCGAACTGCACGGGACCGGCGTGCGAGTCAACGCCCTGGGCACCTCCGCCCTGGTGCGCACTCCCGGCGTGGCCCTGGTCTCCCCGCACACGCCGGAGAACACGGTCGTCGAACCGGACGACGCGATGCCGGCGGCCGCCCTCCGGGTCTGCACCTCCTCCGACACCGGCCGGATCGTCTACAGCACCGAACTGCTCGGCCGGCCGCTCCCGGACGGCCCGTGGGCCCTGTCGGGCACGTATTAGGCGGCTCCCCGGCCCCGGGCCCGCGACGTCGTCCGGTCACGCTGGCAGCGGCCAGGCGTCGCGGACCGCCTTCACCGTGAGGATCGCCTGGCCGGGGTCAGTGCCGAGTTCCTGCCGGGCCCGGCACATCTGGTCGAAGACGCACTCCCCCGCGCCCTCGTCGCTGCCCGCGTCGATACGCTCCCGGGACAGGCCCTCGCCGAACATCTCGAGCACGGTGAGGAGGAACCACAAATAGGCGAAAAGGGCGTCGGCCGGGGACTTCCCGTCGATGACGGCCTCTCCCGGGATACCGCGGCGGCGGCACAGATCCGCGAGACCGCCGCGGAGACCGGAGTGACGCCCGTCGGCGATCCGCTGGGCGGCGTGCAGGAACTCGCTGTCGGCGGGCCGGGGCCGGTGATCCGCGAGAGCCACGCCGGCGGCGTGCAGCCGCCCGCCGAGATCCTCGGCTACCAGCCGCTGGCATACGGCCACGATGTGACGGGAGGCTTCGGCCTGATCGCGGGCAGCCGCGACCGCGTGCCGGGCCGCCCGGATGAGGTCTCGCGCGAGCCCGCCGGACAGGCAGTGACACAGGCACACGAACGGGTCCGGCAACCCGATGACCCGCCGGGACAGGAGGTCGCGCGAGTCGCGCAGCCGCATGTAGCCGATGTGGATGATCTCATCGAAGGCGCTGTCGAACGCGTCGCGGACGGACAGGCCCCGCATCTCGTAGGAGGCCAGCGCGTCATCGGACAGCGTGATGAGGTAGTAGCAGTTCGGCACGCCGAGTACGGTCTTCATCTCGTTGATGAACCGCTGCGCTTGCCCGGCATCGCTGATCTTGTCGAGTTCGTCGATTCCTATGAAGACGCGCCCGCCATCGCCCCGCACTTCCAGCGCCACGACCTTCAGGAACGAGCGGAACGCCCCTACCAGCTCCGGATAGCTGCGCGGCACCTCGGCCGCCGACGACTCACGGCTCCGGGAAAACCCGAAGATCCCCGAGTACGCGGAGACGCTGGCGCTGGTCGCGGTGGTGACCGTCTGAAGATAACGTGCTTCCCGGAGGTACAGATGAGCCAGCGTGAGCGGATCGGGCGCGTCCGCCTCTTCGGCCGCGCTCCTCGCCGAACGCAGCCGCGAGGCCACGCTCTGCCGGGCTGACTCGCCCCGCAGCTCCCGGTAGCGAATGTAGGAGCGGCACAGGATCGTCAGGAGGTAGAGCACGAACTCTCTCGGCTCGTATTCCACCGGGGCGTTGAGCAGCATGGAGATGCCGCGGCCGTCCCGGGGCACGTAGATCTCCCCGCGGCAGTACCGGCTGAGCAGGCTGGTCTTGCCCGCGCCCCTCGGCCCGGCCACGCCGACGGTGACCCCCGGCAGGTGCGCGAACAGGCCGTCCAGGTAGGAGTCGGACGCCCGCTGGATCCGGTACCGCTCGCTGTAGATCCCGGCGAGACCCGGCGAGTCACGGACCCGGAGCGTGAAGTCATACCGGGAGCCGGAGGTGTTCCGGTTGATCTCCGCCCGGGCCGCGCCGAGCAGCTGCTGGACCAGCGCCTCATAGTAAGCCTGCCGGGAGTCCCGCGCCCCGCGCTCCCTCCTCGCGAGCGCGTGCCCGCGCGCCCACCTGCGGTCCGCGAGAGAGATCCCCGCGGCCACCAGGAGAAGGAGCGCCACGAAGATCAGAAACCCCACACCGGCCTGGGCGGTTTCGCCGCCCAGGCCTTGGGCGAACATCACGACGGCGATAACGGCGAAGACGAGAGCGGCGCCGAGGAAAACCCACTCCAGGTACCGAAGCCAGGTGTGCCCGACCCGCTTCCGTCTCGGCCACGTCCTGTCCTGGCGTACCTCTTCCGCCTCGTCCACGGCCCGCAGCCATCGCTGGCGCTCGACGGCCGCGGCCCCGGAGACGTCCTCCTGGAGCCCGTGCAGGTAGGCCCTCAGCCTGTCTTCCTGCACGGCGGCACCCAGTTGCCTGGCCACTTCCGGTGCCGCGATCACCGCGGCGAGGGCCGCCTCGAACAGCACCGACTCATCACGCGGCGTCCCCTCTCCCATCCTGGTCCGGGAACCGGCCCCAGGCCCGCCGGAGCGTCGCGCGCGCATACCGCATCACCGATTCTGTTGACCGTCAGAATCCGACACGGCCCATGCTCCTAGGATCCGTGTACGCCGGCAACCCCGGCGCGAACCCGGTACCCCGGCTACTCGCGGGCGGGGGCGAGGCGCTTGAGGGCGAGACCGCCTTCGAAGGGGCGGTAGGCGAACGCGGCGGGGGCCTGGTAGCCGGTGTCCGGCAGCGGCGTGGCCACCTCGGAGACCGACGGGCCGATCCGTTCCGCGACCGGGGCCAGGGCCGCCAGGTCGAACCCGTACAGGCCCGCGGCGGTGGTGCCGAGGATCCGCCGGACCTGGTCTTCCGGCCGGTCGTGCAGCGCCCACCGCATCGCCAGCGTCGAGTCGGGCGCGGTGCCTTCCTCGTGCGGATAGTCATTGCCCCACATGACGTGGCCCGGGCCGAGAAAGTCGATCATCGGCGCCTCGTACGGGGACAGGGCGCTGGCCCCGAAGTAGCAGTTCCGCCGCACGTACTCGCTGGGCGTCAGGGTCAGCTCGTCGACCGAAGAGCCGCCGAACACCCCGTAGGTGCGGTTCCCCGCCGATGACTTGATCGACGGGACCATGGCGTCCAGCATCGCCAGCTGCATCTGCACCCACCGGGTGCCCAGTTCGGTCGGGACGAACTTCAGGTCCGGGTGCCGTTCGAAGACCCCGGCCAGGATGAGCTGCCCGAGGGTCCGCTGCGTCCAGATCACGATCTCGGTGATCAGCACCGCGTGGGAGGCGGGCTGGTCCATGGGCATTTCCGGGCTCCCGGTCCCGCCGTGGTGGACGACCGGCAGCCCGAGCTCGGCGCACAGCGCCCACAGCGGCTCGTACCGGGTGTGGAACAGCGGCTCCGTCGACGGGTCGCCGGGCGAGACGGCGGGCAGCAGCACGCCTCCGAAACAGCCCTGCTCCGCGCCCCAGCGGATCTCCTCCAGCGCGAGGTCCACGTCGTTGGGGAAGACCTGGATCACGCCCCGCCGCCGGCCCGGCAGCAGGGAGCAGAAGTCGACCTGCCACCGGTTGTGGGCCCGCACCCCGGCCCAGCGCCGCTCCAGTTCCTCCCGGGTGCGGGGCAGGCTGATCGTGATGTTCGGCGTGGTCGGGAAGAACGGCGGGATCGTGTTCGGGAACAGGATCTCCCCGGCGACCCCGTCGGCGTCCATCTCCGCCAGGCGGAACTCATGATCCCAGTTGCGCTTGGCGGTGGCGATGACCAGATCGTCGTAGGGGCTCTGGTAGGAGGCGGCCCACGCGTCGAACTCGTCGTGCAGCCGGGACGGCAGGTACGGCTTGTAGTCATGCAGGTCGGCACCGGCGTGCGTGTCGGCGGAAATGACGGTGTAGCGGTCACTGGCGGACATCGGAGCCTCCCGCGTAGCATCGGCCAATGCCAACATACGGCGGGGAAACCCGGTGAGCCAGGCCCCGGTCACGGAACGGTATGTGGACGCGGGCGGGACCCGGCTGCGGGTGCTGGAGGCGGGCGCCGGCCCGGCTGTGGTGCTGTGCCATGGGTTCCCCGGACTGGCCCACAGCTGGCGCAACCAGCTTCCGGTCCTGGCGGCGCACGGGTTCCGCGTGATCGCCCCGGACCTGCGCGGCTACGGCGGCAGCGACCGGCCCGCGGACCCGGCCGCCTACAGCCGCCGCGCCACCGCCGCGGACATGACGGGCCTGCTGGACGCGCTCGGGATCTCCTCCGCGGTGTTCGCCGGCCATGACTTCGGCGCGCAGCTGGCCTGGGACCTGCCGCAGTGGGCGCCCGGCCGGGTACGGGCCCTCATGATCTGCAGCGTGCCGCGCCCGCCCGCGTCGCCGGTCCCGCCGTCGGCGTGGTTCGCCAAGGCGGCGGAGCGGAACTGGCTCCACACCCACTACTTTCAGGAACCCGGCGTCGCCGACGCCGAACTGGCCGGGGACCCGGCCGGGTTCCTGGCCCGGCTGTACTGGGCGCTGTCCGGCGGCGGCCGGTACAGCGACGTGTGGACCTACCCGAGCGAGGGCAACGGCTACCTGGACGTGCTGCCGGACGCGCCGCCGCTGCCCTGGCCGTGGCTGAGCCAGGAGGACTTCGCGGTGTACGCGGAAACCTTCGCCCGCGCCGGATTCACCGGCGGACTCAACTGGTACCGGGCGGTCGACGTGGTCTGGCAGGAGAAGCAGGAGCGGCCCGACGAGCCGGTGACGGTTCCGGTGCTGTTCGTCGCCGGGGAACGCGACCCGGCGCTGTCGGCCGTGTTCACCGGGCACGACCCGGTGGAGATGATGCGCCCGGGCGTGCCGGGCCTCGCCGGCGTGCATGTCCTGCCGGGCATCGGCCACTTCGTGCAGATGGAGGCCGCGGAACAGACCACCGCCCTGATGCTGGACTTCCTCCGCGGCCTGGGCTGACGGGGCGTCAGCCCGCCCCGGCCTCGAGGCCCGCCAGGTGCCGGGCGGCGCGGTAGCCGAACACCATCCCGGACCCCAGCGGCGTGCCGGGACCGGGGTAGGCGTGGCCGGTCACGGAGGCGGCGGAGTTGCCCGCCGCGTACAGGCCGGGGACCGGGCTGCCGTCGGGACGGAGCACCTGGCCGTTGACGTCGGTCCTGGCCCCGCCCTTGGTGCCGAGGTCACCGGGGACGATCTGCAGCGCGTGGAACGGGGCGCGGTCGACCGGCACCAGGCACGGGTTCGGGCCACCGTCGCCGCCGCCCGCGAAGAACCGGTCGTAGGGGTCATCGCCCCGGTGAAAGTCGGCGTCGGTGCCGTCGGCGGCGAACTGGTTGAACCGGGCGACGGTCTTCTCAAGCGAGGCCTCGGGTACTTCGATCCGGGCCGCGAGATCGGCGAGGTCGTCCGCGGTGCGCCACAGGCCGGCGGCGCGGAACGCCTCCGGGTCGGGCATCGGCTGCGCGATCGCGGGGATGTTCGCGAACCGGCTGTCGAACACGAGCCAGGCCGGGATGTGCGAGGTTCCCGTCGCGTGCCCGCGGAGGATCTCCCGCCCCATCCGGTCGTACGGGAGGCACTCGTTCGCGAACCGCTCCCCCGCCGCGTTGATGACGATCCCGCCGGACAGGCCGAGGGTGAACGCGGCCCGGCCGTTCGGGAACAGCGTCGCCGGGCACCACCACGCCTCGTCCATCAGGTCGATCGCCGCTCCGGCCCCCTGCAGGGCCCGAAGCGCGTCCCCGGTGTTGGAGCCGGGCGCGGACGACGTCCACTCCCCGTGCGGCAGGCCGTGGTGCTCGGCCCGCAGTTCGTCGTCGCATTCCCACCCGCCGGCGGCCACGATCACGCCCTTCCGGGCCCTTATTTCCCGAACGGATCCCTGCTCCTCGGTGACGACCCCGGTCACCCGGCCCGCTTCGACCAGGAGCTCGCGGACCCGCGACCCGGTCCGCAGCTCCGCGGCGCCGGTGGCGTCGAGCGCGAGCAGGAACCGGCCGATCAGCGCCTGCCCGCCGGTCAGCGTCCGTCGGCGTTCCGGCAGCCCGTGCTGGTCCTCCCCGATCGTCGGCCGCAGTTGCGCCAGCCGGTCCCCCAGCTCGGCGGCCTTGATCCGGACCGGGAAGATGTCGCGGCCGTTCTCGACCCGGCCGGGCGCCTCGAAATAGTCGGGGAACATCCCGTACTCGAACTCGAGCG
>WRBL01000114.1 GCA_009784565.1 Streptosporangiales bacterium
CGGCCGGATGCCCGAGCCGGCCACGGCCCGGGCGAGGAGGTCCCGGCTGAGGTCCGTGCCGAGCTGCCGGGCCTTCGGGTAAGCGATCCAGGCCAGCTTGTCCTGGCGGGCCGCCTCCACGGCCGGGGCGGCGACACCCTCCAGATCGGCGCGGGTGAGCACGAACGCCACGACCACGTCCGCGTCCTCCGGCTTCTGCACGATGTCCACGCCCCCGACCACGGGCGCGCCGGTCCCGGCGGCGACGACCGCGACCTTCTGGCCCGGCTTGATCTGCAGTTTGGCGTACACGTCCATGACGGCAGTATTCACCACGGGCGAGGGGGGCCTGACGCGGGGCGGGAGCGAAGATCCGTTCGGGATCCGGGTGGGCGTGATTTGTGGCCGGCCACATTGCCAGGCGTCCCGGTCCGGCATTGAATGACAGGATGACCGACCTGTTCGAACCGTCGCGGGCGAAGGCGCCGGCGAACGCGGCCGGGCGGCTGCTCGCGGTCCTGGACGCGTTCGGGCCGGGCAGCGTGTCGCTGTCGCTCAGCGACATCGCGCGGCGTTCCGGTCTGAGCCTGTCCACCGCGCACCGGCTCGTCCGCGAGCTCGCCGAGTGGGGCGCGCTGGAACGGGACGCGGCGGGCCGGTACACGATCGGGGTGCGGCTGCTGGAACTGGCCGCGCTCGCGCCGCGGGGGCTGGCGCTGCGGGAGGCCGCGTTCCCCGCCCTCGACGAGCTGCACCACCGCACGCGCGGGAACGTTCACCTGGGGGTGCTCGACGGGACGAAGGTCGTGTACGTGGAGGCCATCCGGGCCTGCGCCACCCGCCCGACCCAGGGCCGTGCCGGGGACCGGCTGCCGGTGCATGCCTCCGGGATCGGCCTGGTGCTGCTGGCGCATTCCTCCCCGGACTTCCAGGAACGGGTGCTGGCCGGGCCGCTGGAGAAGCTGACGCCGCTGACCGTGACCGACCCGGGCGAGCTGCGGCGGCGGCTGGCGCAGGCCCGCCGGGACGGCTACGCCGTGGCGACCGGGCAGATCACGCTCCCGGACATCGTGGTGGCCGCGCCCGTGCGGGACCCGTGCGGGGACGTCGTCGCGGCGGTCAGCGTCGTCCTGGAGACGGCCCGGGCCCGGCCGCGGGTGCTGGCCCGGATGCTGGCGGGCGCGTCCGCCGAGATCACCCGGCGGATGCGGTCGGCGGCGTGAGCGGTCAGGGCGTGATGACGGCGCGGCCGCGGAGGGTGCCGTCGCGCAGGCGGCGGTAGGCCTCGGGCGCCTCCTGAAGGGTGAACCGTTCGGTCTCCACGCGGACCAGGCCGGAGCGGGCGAGGTCGAGGACCTCGATGAGCTCGTCCCGCGAGCCCCAGTAGGGGGCGCGGATCGTCGCGTCGCGCGGCAGGGCGGACACGGGGCCGACGCTGGCCGTCGCGGAGCCCAGGCCGACGAGGACGATGTCGCCCTCCGTCCCGATGACCTCCGTGCCCAGGTCGACGGTGGCCTGGTTCACGACGAAGTCGAACACGGCGGCCGCCCCGCGCCCGCCGGCCAGCTCGCGGACGTCCGCCGCGGTGCCGGCTCCGGACAGGACCGCGGCGTCGGCGCCGACGTCCCGGGCGAGCCGCAGCTTCGCCTCGCTGACGTCCACGGCGATGACCCGGGCCGGCGTGAGGGCCTTCAGGAGCTGAACGGCGACGTGGCCGAGGCCGCCGGTGCCGATGACGACGGCGGCCGTGCCGGGGCCGAGCTTGCCCAGGGAGCCCTTGATCGCGTGGTACGGGGTCAGGCCGGCGTCGGTGAGGGCCACGTTCGCGGCCGGGTCGAGGTCCCCGAGCGGGACCAGGTGGCGCGCGTCGGGCACGACCAGGTACTCGGCCATGGTGCCGGGCGCGCCCAGCCCGGGCGGGAAGATGCCGAGGCCGGCCGCGTCCGGGCAGTAGTTCTCCTTGCCGTGCGAGCACGGGTAGCAGCGGCCGCAGCCCTGCGGCCCGTACACGGCGACGGGGGTGCCGGGTTCCAGCCCGGTGACGCCCGCGCCGAGCGTGTCGACGACGCCGGCGCCCTCGTGTCCCAGGGCCAGGGGCAGCGGGTAGCCGAACGCCTCCTCCGGCAGGGACATGAGGAATGTGTCGGAGTGGCAGGCTCCGGCCGCGGTGACCCGGATCCGCACCTGCCCGGGGCCGGGCTCGGGCGCCGGCACGTCCACGAGCTCCGGTTCGGCTCCGATGCGGCGGTAGTGCAGTGCCCTCATGATGAAGCGCCTTTCGTCGGAGATGGCGGGCGGACGCCCGTTACCCTGCTGGAGTGACACGGGAACCGGAGGAGACCGCGCCCGGGGCCGAGGTCCGCGCGGCGGTCCAGGAGGACCTGCCGCGGATCGCGGCGGTGGCGCTCGCGACCGGGCAGGCCCGGGAATGGGGCGGTGCCGACCCCGCCTACATGGCGCACCTGCTGGCCCACGGCCGCGTGGCAGTGGGGGTTATCGACGGGGACGTGGCCGGCTTCGGGGCCACCCGGCGGCTCGGCGGCGGGCCCGGCGCGGTCAGCATGCTCTGCGACCTGTTCGTCGACCCGCGGGCGCACGGCCGCGGGTGCGGCCGGGCGATACTGGACTGGCTGTGGTCCGGGACCGGGGCCCGGATGACCTTCAGCAGCCTGCACGGGCATGCCCTCCCGCTTTACACCAGCTTCGGGCTGGACGCCTGGTGGCCCCTGCTGTATCTCCGCGGCCGGGTGGAGGCCCTGCCGGCCCCGGCGGCCTGGCGGGCCGAAACCTCCTCCCCCGGCGAGGTGGCGGCCCTGGAACGCGACTGGTCCGGGGCCGACCGGTCGCAGGACCATCAGGCGTGGGCCCGGCGGCCGGGCGGCGCCAGCGTGCTGGCCCGGCGCGACGGGCAGGTGCTCGCGGCGGGCACGACGGGCGGCGAAGGCGGCGGATACGGGATCACGCACCTGTCGCTCGCGCCGTCCGCGGGCGACGCCGACGCCGCGGACGCTGTCCTGGCGGTCCTGGCCAGCCTGAAGCCGGCCGGCGGGCAGGCGCTGGCCTGCCTGCCCGCGCCTCACCCGGCGGTCCGGCCGCTGCTCGCCGCGGGCTGGCGCGTGACGGAATTCGACCTGTTCATGGCGACCGGCCCGGACCTCCTGGACCCCCGCCGCGCGGTGCCGTCCCCGGCACTCGCCTGACGGGCGGGCGGCCGCGCCGCCGCCGGGCTAGGAATGCTCATGGATGATGACGCCGCGGATGTTCTTGCCGGCGTTCATGTCGGCGTACGCGTCGTTGACCTGGTCGAGGGTGTACTTGCGGGTAACCAGCTCGTCCAGTTTCAGCTTGCCTTCCTTGTACAGGGACAGGAGCTTGGGGATGTCGTAGAGCAGGTTGCTGTCGCCGGCCAGGGCGCCGCGGACCTGCCGCATGTAGCCGATCAGCATTCCCGCGGGGATGTGGACCGCCTTCTCGTCGATGTGGCCGACGGCGGTGATGGTCACCTTGCCGCCCTTGCCGGTCATCTTCACGGCGTCGGTCACCATTTCCTCGGTGACGGCGCCGGGCGTCATGATGACCTTGTCGGCGAGCTGGCCCCAGGTGGTCTGGTTGACGAACTCGTGTGCTTCCTTCGCGGTGGCGAACGCGTGGGTGGCGCCGAACACGCTGACCGCCATGTCCCGCTTGAACTCGACCGGGTCCACGACGACGACGTTCTGCGCTCCGGCGAACCGGGCGCCCTGCACCGCGTTGGAGCCGACCCCGCCGGCGCCGAAGATCACGACGGTGTCGCCCCAGCGGACCTCCGCCGCGTGGACCGCCGAGCCCCAGCCGGTGGGGACGCCGCAGCCGGTCAGGCACAGGACCTCCCACGGGATGTCGAGGAAGTCCTCGCGCAGCGGGACGGTGGCGTACTCCGACACGACGGTGTACTGGGAGAACGTGCCGAGGGTGCAGAAGCCGCCGATGTCTTCCTCGCCCGGCTCGCCGCCGTGGAAGCGCCAGGTGCCGTCCTCGAACATGCCGGTGCCGGCGTTGAGGCCCTTGACGCACATGTTGGAGTGGCCGGTGGAGCAGGGACGGCAGGCGCCGCAGGCCGGGATGTAGGACAGGACGATCTTGTCGCCGGGCTTGACGCGCTGCACGTCGGGGCCGACGGACTCCACGATGCCGGCGCCCTCGTGGCCGCCGACGACCGGCAGCCGGATGGGGGCGTCGCCGGTGGTGATGTGGTCGTCGGAGTGGCACAGGCCGGCCGCGTAGAGCTTGACGCGGACCTCGTGGGCCTTCGGCTCGTCGAGGGTCAGGTCGGTGAGCTCCCAGCCGGTGTGCGGGGCGCGGGCGATCGCGGCGCGGGTGGTGATGGGCATGTGGTGTCCCCTCAGTGTTCGTGCATGATGACGCCGCGGATGTTCTTGCCGTCGAGCATGTCCTGGTAGCCCTCGTTGACCTCGTCGAGCTTGTACCGGCGGGTGATGAGCTCGTCGAGCTTGAGGTCGCCGGACTGGTACAGGCCGATGAGGCGGGGCACGTCGACCAGGGGGCTGCAGCCGCCGTAGATGGAGCCCTGGATGCGGCGCTGGAAGCCGATGAGCATGCCGGGGTTCTCGTTGATCCAGCCGCCGCCGACCGCGGTGATGGTGACCTGGCCGCACTTGCCGGTGATCTTGATGGCGTCGGCGATGACCTGGTCGTGCAGGACGCCGACGGTGATGATGGCGTGGTCGGCGAGCTCGCCCCAGGTGGTCTCTCGGACGAACTCGAACGCCTCGTCCGCGCTGGCGAACGTGTGGGTGGCGCCGAAGACGGGGGCCATCTCCCGCTTGAACTTCACCGGGTCGACGACGACGACGTTCTTGGCGCCGGCCAGGCTGGCGCCCTGGACCGCGTTGACGCCGACGCCGCCCATCCCGAAGATGACGACGGTCTCCCCGGCCCGGACGCCGCCCGCGCGGACCGCCGAGCCCCAGCCGGTCGGGACGCCGCAGGCGACGAGGGCCGCGACGTCGAAGCCGATCTCGTCGGGGATCTTGATGACGGAGTATTCGTGGACCACGGCGTACTGGGAAAACGTGCCCAGGACGCAGAGGCCGCCGAAGTCGTCGCCGCCGGAGTGGAAGCGGAAGGTGCCGTCGGGGAACACGCCGATCGCGGCGTTGAGGCCGAAGTCGCACAGCTGCTGCTGGCCGGTCGCGCAGTACCGGCATTTGCCGCAGGCGGGGATGAAGGAGCAGGTCACGTGGTCGCCGGGCTTGACCCGGGTGACGCCGGGGCCGACGGACTCCACGACGCCGGCGCCCTCGTGGCCGCCGACCACGGGCATCCGCATCGGGGCGTCGCCCTTCTGGATGTGGTCGTCGGAGTGGCACAGGCCGGCGGCGTGGAACTTGACGCGGACCTCGTTCGCCTTGGGGTCGTCGAGCTCGAGCTCGGTGATCTCCCACGGCTGGCCCGGTTTCCGGCAGACCGCGGCGCGCGTGGTGATGCTCATGCGGACCCCTTTCTCGCGACGGTGCGGCGATCTCACGATCCGCCCGGGGCCGGAGGCGGTCCATCCCGCTTTTCAGCTCGCGGAAGGGAAATCGGAGGGTGTTTCCGGGTACTTGATGGTTCGTGATCGTTAGAATGCTGGAATGGTCGTTCTGCTTCATCTCGCGCGGGTTACGGAACAGTGAGCGAGACCGGCGAGGCGGACGGCCAGCAGCCGGTGAAGTCCGCGGACAACACCATCGGGCTCAACGGTGCCCTGGGCGCGGCGCTTACCCGGGCCGTGGGATCGATGCCGGCCCTGTACGGGGCGACCGTGTTCATCGGCCTGTGGATGGTGGCCGGGACCTGGGGTCCGCTGCACAGCATCGACCCGTACCCGTTCCCTTTCCTGCTGTTCCTCAACAACGTGGTCCAGCTGCTGCTGTGCTCGGTGATCCTGGTCGGCCAGCGGGTCCTGGGCGCGGCGGCCGACCGCCGCTCGGTGCAGACGTATGAGTCCACGGAGACGATCTTCGACCGGGTCGCGGACCTGCAGGCTCACCTGGACCGGCACGACCGGACCCTTTCGCACGGGCTCAGCCTCCTGGACTCCAGCCCGCACCCGTGGGTGGAGCAGCACCGGGTGCAGCCGCCGCCGCAGGCCGCCGGCCAGGTGACCGGGGCCAACGGGAAGATCGCGGCCTGGATGACCGAGCGGCTCGGCAGCATGTGGGCGTTCTACGCCGCGTTCGGCACCCAGGTGATCTGGATCGGGCTGGCCGCGGCGGGGGTGCAGCGGTTCGACCCCTACCCGTTCGAGTTCATGACGCTGCTGTCGACCCTGGTCCAGCTGATCTTCATGATCACGATCATGGTGGGGCAGGACGTGATGGGCCGGGCCGGGGACCAGCGGGCGGAGCAGACGTTCCTGGACGCCGAGGCGATCCTGCACGAGTGCGGCCGGATGAAGGCGCGGCTGACCGCCCAGGACCGGGTCATCGGCCGTCTCGCCGGCTACGCCGCCGACCACGTCACCGATCATCTCGCGCGGGCCATCCACCAGACCGCCGTGGACGACGGCATCTGGAGCCGGGACTGGCGGGAACTGCCGGGTGACGCGCGGAACGCCTACCGGCTTCAGGCGCGGCGGCTCGGGGAGCGGCTGGCCGGCATAGGCTGCCTGATGGTCCCGACCGCCGGAGTGGCCGCCGCGTTCTCCTTCACCGATGCCGAGGCCGAGCTGCTGGCCCGGTCCGAGCATGACTACTGGCGGGCCGAGTCCACCGTCCACGACGCCCTCGACGACCCCGGGCCGCACTCCGGCGATCCCGACCTGCTGCCCTGGGACCGGCTTCCCGCCGCGGAGCGGGAGCGGCGGATCGGCTCGGTCCGGCAGATCCCCCGGATGCTGGCCCAGGTCGGCTTCCAGGTACTGCGGGAGGGCACGGCCCCCGACGAGACCGGTCCCGACTTCACCGCGGGCGAGTGGGACGTCCTGCACCGGGCGCTGATGGCCGCCGGGGTCCTCGTCGCCCTGGCCGAGGGCGCCGCGGAGCCCGACGAGATCTACGCGCTGGTCCGGAAGCTACGCCAGGCGAGCATCAGCCACCCGAACCGGCTGGTCCGCGAGCTCGCGTCCTCGACGGCGTTCGACACGGGGCTGCGGCCGGGCACCGGGTACGACGGCTACCAGGCGCCCGCGCTGAAGACCGTCCGTTCCGCCGCCGTCGTGGTCGCGGGCAAGGCCGCCGACGACCTGGAGTCGTTCCGCGGGTTCCTGGACGAGATCACTGCCGCGGTGGCCGACGCCGATAACGAGGGCGGGGTCCTCGGGCTGGGGGCCCGCCCCCGTACCCCCAGCGAGGTGGCCGCGATGGACGCGGTCCGCGTGGCCGCCGACCCGGACGGGCCGCTGCCCGTTCTCCCGAGATCCTGGGGGCTGCGGCGCGTCTCGTGGCAGTCGATCGGCTGAGCCGGCCGTTTAAGCCTCAGCCTTCCAGGTCGGCCTTGAGGCGCTGCAGGGTCTCTTCCATGCCGCGCCGCATCATCGCGGTGAAGGGCTCCTGCCCGCCGAGCCCGACCTTGACCATGACATGGGAGACCTGGGAGATGCCCTCGGGCGTCTCGCGGCGCTGGGTGACGCGGGTGCCGCCGTCGGCCTCCTCCAGCGTGAACGACCAGATGGTCCGGTTCTCGTTCACCCGGAACGCGAACTGGGTGTAAGGGTCGCAGCGGACGATCCGGGCGGTGGTCGGCCAGTGCTTCCAGCCGTCCCGGTTGATGTTGACGAATTTCGTGCCCAGGCCGGGAGCGCCGCTGCCCCGGATGATCGTCTTGCGGACCTGCGGGGACCACGAGGGCATGCGGGTCACGTCGCTGATAGCGGCCCAGACCTGCTGCGGGGTCGCGTTGATCGTGATGGAGGCCGTGAGGTCGCTGCCGGAGGCGGTCGCGGCGGAAGTTTCAGTCATGGCAGCGCATTCTGCCATACTCGCCAGTAACAATCATCCCGCGGCGCAGAGACAGAACGGGTGGCCCGCCGGGTCGAGGAACACCCGGAACGAGGTGCCCGGCTGCTGCCCGGCCTTGACCGCGCCCAGCGCGAGGACCTCCTCCTCCCCTGCGTCGAGATCGTCGACGGTCACGTCGACGTGCATCTGCTGCGGGACGCCCTGCCCCGGCCACTGCGGCCGTGTGTAGTCCGCGACCTGCTGGAACTCGATGCGGCGGCCGTCGCCGGCGACGATGTCGCACCAGTTGTCGCCGTCGGGGATCACCTTCCAGCCCAGCAGGGAGCCGTAGAAGCCGGCGAGGGCGGCCGGGTCGGGGCAGTCGATAACGGTACGGGGAGAGCGTGCGATAGCCATGTCCCGGACGGTACCGGCGGTCCCGGACGATCGGCTTCCGGTTACGGGCGGACCGCTGATTCCGCCGGGCGCGTCGTTTTGCTACCGTTTTCAACATGAACGACCGGCGCGCCATTTTCAGCGACTCCGAATTCGAGGAAAACATCGGCTACGCCCGCGCCGTGATCGACGGCAACTGGGTCCACGTCTCCGGGACCGCCGGGTTCGACTACTCGACCATGACGATCTCCGACGACGTGACCGAGCAGCTCGAGCAGTGCCTGCGCAACATCGGCGTCGCCCTGGGCCAGGCCGGCTGCACCTACGAGGACGTGATCCGGGTCCGCTACCTGCTCCGGGACCGGGACGACTTCGAGCCGTGCTGGCCCGCCCTGCGCGCCTGCTTCGGCAAGATCCGCCCCGCCGCCACCATGATGGTCTGCGGCCTCGCCGACCCCCGCATGAAGATCGAACTCGAGGTCACCGCCCACCGCCCGTGAGATGCCGCTTGATCACCGCGTTCCCCCGGAGGATCATCGCGCCCATGGACACGACGCCCCGCACCGTGGCCAGCGGCCTGCACTTCCCCGAGGGTCCCCGCTGGCACGAAGACCGGATCTGGTTCTCCGACCTCTACTCCCACCAGGTGTACTCGGCCCGCGAGGACGGGGCCGACCTGCGGACCGAGGCCACCGTCGAGGCGCAGCCCTCGGGACTGGGCTGGCTGCCCGACAGGCGGCTGCTCATCGTGTCCCAGCTGGACCGGAAGATCCTGCGACGCGAACCGGACGGCACCCTGGCCACCCACGCAGACCTGGGCGGGCACGCGACCGGCGCCGCCAACGACATGGTCGTGGACGCGGCGGGCCGGGCCTACGTCGGCAACTTCGGTTTCGACCTGATGGGCGGAGCGCCGCACACGACCGCGTCGCTGCACCGGGTCAATCCCGACGGCACCGTGACCGAGGCCGCCGCGGACCTGTGGTTCCCCAACGGGGCGGTCATCACGGCGGACAACGTGCTCATCGTCGGCGAGACGTTCGGAAACCGGGTCACGGCGTTCGACCTGACCGGGGACGGCCACCTGGTCAACCGGCGAGCGTGGGCCGAGTTCGGGCCGGTTCCCGCCGAAGCGGGGGAAGCCCTGAAGGAACCGCCGGTCGGCCCCGACGGCTGCTGCCTCGACGCCGAAGGCGCGCTGTGGATCGCGGACGCCACCGGCAACCGCCTCATCCGGGTGACTGAGGGCGGCACGATCACCGACGAGATCCGCCCCGGCACCGGCGTCTTCGCCTGCGCGCTCGGCGGCGCCGACGGCAGGACCCTGTTCGCCTGCACCGCCCCGGACTTCGCCGCCGAGGCCCGCTCGGCCGCGAAGGAAGCGGCGCTCCTGGCCTACCGCGTCACCATTCCGGCGGCATAACGAAACGGATCGTTGGTGACTGCGCAGTCACCAACGATCCGTTCGGTATCTACGGTGTTAGAGGTTGAGGCTGTTCGCCGAGGTGGCGGCGGGGGCGGCACCGGAGGTGCCGGTCGAGAAGACGTACTGGCCGGGCTCCACCGACGGCGGGGCCTGCGAGTTGACGTCGCCGCCGACCACCGCCAGAGCGCTGGCCGGAACGTTCACCGTCACCGTCGAGGACTGGCCCGCGGCCAGGTGAACGCGGGTGAACCCCACCATCCGCTTGGACGGGACGAGAACCGCGCTGACCGGCTGCGACGCGTACACCGGCACGACGAGGTCGCCCGCCTTCGGCCCGGTGTTCGCGGCCTTCACCGTGACCGCGACGCCGCTCCCGGCCCTGGCCACTCCCGTGACGTCCGAGGTGTAGGACGTGTACGACAGGCCGTACCCGAACGGGTACGCGGGCGCGGGGTCCGAGCCGGTGCCGGGGATGGTGGACAGACGGTAGCTGTTCGGCTGGTCGTTCGACAGGGACGGCCAGGAGACGGGCAGCCGCCCGGAGGGGTTCGCCTTGCCGTACAGCAGGTCGGCCACGCCGTCGCCGCCCTCGGTGCCGGGCCGCCACGCCATCAGGACCGCGTTTGCGTTCCCGGCATCGCCCAGCACGTCGGGCCGGTCGTCGATCAGCACCACGATGACCGGCTTGCCGGTCGCCTTCAGCGCCGTGACGAGGGCCTGCTGGTCGGCGGGAAGGGTGGGGTCGGCCTGGTCGTTGGGGCCTTCGGCGCCGGGACCGCGGCCGAGCACGACCACCGCCGCGTCCGCGCTGGACATGTCGGAGACCGCGTCGGACTGGCTCGCGGCGTAGGTGACGTTGCCGCCCGCGGCGTTCTGCAGTCCCTGCTTGACCGTGACCGCGGTTTCCGCGCTGCCCGCCGGGACGCCCTGCCAGCCGACCGACCAGCCGCCGAGCGTGTCGGCGACCGAGTCCGCCGCGGGGCCGGTGACGACGACCTTCTGGTTCGTGTTCAGCGGGAGCGCGCTGCTGTCATTCTTGAGCAGGACACCGGACTCCGACGCCGCCTGGCGGGCCAGCGGCAGGTCGGCGCCGAGGATCTTGTTGGCCTGCGACGCGTCCACGTACGGATGGTCGAACAGCCCGAGGCGGAACTTCATCTCCAGGACCCGTTCGGCGGCCTGCTTGACGCGGGCCGGGGTGACCAGGTGATCGCTGACCGCCTGGGCCAGGTCCTTGACGAACGTGTCCGCGTCGTACGGTTCCATCGTCTCGTCCACGCCCGCGTTCACGGCGTCCGCGATCGCATGCTCGTAGTCGGGGGCAATGTGGTAGGCCGTCGCCAGGGAGGCGACGTCGCCCCAGTCGCTGATCGCCACGCCGGTGAAGCCGAGCTGCCCGCGGAGCACGTCGGTCAGCAGGTAGTGCGATCCGGTCGCGGGGATGCCGTCCACCGATCCGGAGTCCACCATGACCGACAGGGCCCCGGCCTTGATCGCGGTCGCGTAGGAGGGCAGCTGGTCTTCCTCGAAGGTGCGCAGCGAGAGGTCGGCGGGCGTGCGGTCCAGGCCGCTGGCCGACGCCCCGTACCCGGCGAAGTGCTTGACCGAGGAGGCGACGATCCCGGTGCTCTGCAGGCCGTTGACCGCGTCGGCGGCGAGAGTCCCGTTGAGGGTGGGGTCCTCGCCGAACGGCTCGTAGTAGCGGCCCCACCGGTCGTTCGTGTCGACGTCGGCGACGGGCGCGAAGGCCCAGCGGACGTTGGTCGCCGCGGCGGCCTGGCTGGCCGACGTCTGCGCCTGCTTCACCAGGGGCCCGTCGAAGCTGGCTCCGAGGCCGATCTGCTGAGGGAACAGCGTCGTCCCGACGACGTCGTTCTCGCCGTGCACCACGTCCGCGCCGTAGACGATCGGGATGTGCAGGCGCGTGTTGTCGATCGAGTACTTCTCCAGGGCGTTGATCTGGCTGGCCCAGGTCTGCGGGTTGTTGGTGTAGGCGCCCTCGCCGGGGACGTCGCCGCCGCCGGACAGGATCGAGCCGGCGCCGTCGGCCGACAGGACTTGCTTCTCGCAGGCGGCGTTGACCGGCCCGGCGTTGTACCCGCTGCAGTCGCCGTACAGCTTGCCGACCTGGATCTGCACCATCTGGCCGATCTGCTCGGCCAGGGTCATGCGGCCCGCGAGATCCGCGGCGCGGGCCGCGGGAGTTGCTTTCGGGTTCTCGTACAGCGGGGTGCTGGATCCGGACGCGCTGGTCGTGGTGACCGTTACGGCCAGCGAAGCACCGAGCGCGGTCACCGCCGCGACGGAGATGGCTCGTCTTCGGCCGGTCCTGGACATGGTTCTGAACGTTCTGAAGGACAGCATCGTTGCCTCCTGGCAGAAACTGGGATTCCGGTTAAAAATTGCTCCAGAATCACTCCATGTCAATAGATGTGACCAGAAGTGACAGGAAAATGACGAGCGCAACGGCCCGGCCGGCCGCCCGGGAAGCCGCGCGCCTCGCCTACCGGGTCACCGTCCGGGCCGTCCTTACCGGGAGCCCTGGCGGAACCGGTACCACCGGGGCGACGTCCTGTTCATGGGCCAGCCGAGGCCCGCCGTCTCGGCCGGCTCGGCCGAGAGCAGTTCCCAGTCGGCGAAGGCGGATTCCACGGCCTCCGGTGACACTCCGTCGGTCAGGAACCGCAGCCGGGTCACGCCGAACTGAAGCATCAGCAGCGTCGCCCCGGGACTGGCCAGTTCCGAGACCCCGTGCGCCATCCGGCCTCGCTGATCCGCGTCGAGGCCCTGAAAGCATCCGATATCCAGGAAGAAGTCGAACGTCCCGAGATCCGGCCGTGCATCCAGGAGATCGGTAACGTCGCCGACGACGTAATTCACGTTCTCGGCTGGCCTGGACCGCGCCGCCTCGATCGCGGCGGGCACGACGTCGATTCCCGTCGCGTCCCAGCCGCGCCGCGCGAGCTCGGGAGTGAACTGGCCCCGCCCGCAGCCGAGGTCCAGGGCCCGGCCGAGGGGACGTGACCGTCCGGTTTCCTCGCGATCCAGTTTCGCCGCGATGCTGTCCGCGGTCGCCCGGCCGTAACGCTCCCAGGGCGTGATCCCGAACCGGTACAAGCGCGCGTAGTTGGCCATGAACCCATCCTCCGGGACGCGCGGCTGTAAGGACAGGCAGCGTAGCGGTTGAGCCTTCCGCGCGACCGCGGAAGGCCGGTCCTGGCCAGGGCTTCTGTTACGCTGCCGGCCCACGCTGGAAAGCCAGTGCGGGCGGGCCCGATGAGCCCAAGCGCAAGCGCGTGGCAGCCCCCGGTTACGGGGACTGCCACGCGCTTCGGAGGATCCTTCAGGCTCAGGCCTCGGCGGAGTCCTTGCCGAAGGCCGGGTGCAGGCCGGAGGCCGTCTTGACGAACTCCCCGTTGAACTTGCGCTGCTCGGCCAGGAGCTGGCCGGCGAACTCACGGGTGCCGGTGACGACGGCGTCGCGGGACGGGAGCTTGTCGCTGTAGGGCAGCTTGGTCTCGGGAACCTGGACCTTCGGGGCCGGGATCTTGCTGGTGACGGGCGCGGCCCGGTCCACGACGACCTTGAAGGTGTTGAGGGTGACGGAGTGGCCCTTGCGGACGGCGGACAGGATCTGCTCGCGCGGGTCCCGGGCGGCGGGGGTCTCAATCTCAGTGTTAGCCATAGTGGTGGCTCCTTTCCTGATCACGCCTGCTTACACTGCTAACTATACCTAGCAAGATTGGCATGTCAAGCAAACGCGAAGTAAATGCAGCATCATGAATCCGGCGCGGCCGGCTGAACAGCGGATACCCGCGCGTCGGCGGAAGGACGGGGCAGTGCCTCGATGAGCCGCTCCAGCTCGTCCTCGGTGTTGTAGTAGTGCGGGGAAGCCCGCACGACCTCCTGCAGTCCCCGGGACGGCAAGTCGAACATCGAGGAACGGGCCCCCGACACGCTGACGTGGACGCCGGCGGCCCGAAGCCGGTCCTGTACCTCCGGGCCCGGAACGCCGTTCACCGTGAACGACACGATCCCGCACAGCCGCGAGCCCTGGTCGTGGACGGTCACCCCGTCCGCCTCGCGCAGCAGTTCCCTGAGGCGCGCGCCCAGATCGCGGACCCGTTCCGCGATCGCGTCGAGTCCCCACGACAGCGCGTACTCGGCGGCGACGCCGAGCCCGAGCTTGCCCGCGACGCTGGTCTCCCAGTTCTCGAACCGCCGGGCGTCCGCCCGGATCTCGTACGACGTCGGCGACGTCCATTCCGCGGCGTGCAGGTCGAGGAACGGCGGCTCCAGTTTCTCCAGCAGGGACCGCCGCACGTACAGGAAGCCGGTGCCGCGCGGGCCGCGCAGGAACTTCCGGCCGGTCGCCGACAGCATGTCGCAGCCGATCCGTTCCACGTCGACCGGCAGCTGGCCCACCGACTGGCAGGCGTCGAGCAGGAACGGGATTCCCTCTTCCCGCGCGACCGCGCCGACCTCCTCGGCCGGGTTGACGAGCCCGCCCTGGGTCGGCACGTGCGTCATCGAGATCAGCTTCACGCCGCCGCGCGCGACCCGTGCGCGCAGGTCCTCGACTGACAGCTGCCCCGACGGGTCGTTGTCGACGACCTCGACCACGGCCCCGGTCCGCCGGGCCGTCTGCAGGTAGGCGATCGCGTTGCTCGCGTACTCGGCCCGCGCGGTGAGGATCCGGTCGCCCGGGCCGAACGGCAGCGAGTAGAACGCCATGTCCCAGGCTCTCGTCGCGTTCTCCACCACGGCGATCTCGTCGGTCCGCGCGCCGACCAGCCTTGCTATCGATTCGTAGACTTCCCCGAGCCGGCCGCGGACCGCGTACGCCGCCTCGTACCCGCCGGTCTCGGCTTCCAGCCGCAGGTGATCGATGACCGCGTCCGTGACCGCCGCGGGCGGCAGCGCCGACCCCGCGTTGTTCAGGTGCGCGACCCGCGCCGTTCCCGGCGTGTCCCGCCGCGCCCGCTCCACGTCAAAATCCGTCATAATCCCATAAAACCATTGAATATGCCGAACGGATCTCCGTTACTCCCCCGCGCCGCCCGCCCCCGCGCCCCGATAGCGTTCCCGCATGAGCGAGATCCGCATCGTCCGCGAGTATCCGTACCCGGTCTCCGCGGTGTGGCGGGCCCTGACCGACCCGGACCTGATCCCGCGGTGGACCGCGACGGGTGCCGGCGGGACCCCGGAGGGATTCGCACCGGTTACCGGCACGAAGTTCCGGTACGTGGCCAAGCCCAAGCCCGGCTGGAACGGGATCGTCAACTGCGAGGTCCTCCAGGCCCGTGCGCCGACCCTGCTCCGCTACACCTGGACCGGTGACGGGGACCGCGCCACCACCGAGGTGACTTACCTACTGGAGGCGGCGGGGAACGGCACGCGCTTCACCTACCAGCACACCGGGTTCTCCGGCGCCGGCGGGTTCCTCATGGCCCGCCTGCTGGGCCGGGTCCGCCGGAAGATGCTCACCGTCGGCCTTCCCTCCGTCCTGGCCGGCCTCGGGGACGGACCCCGCCCGGGACGGGACGCGGACGGTTCCCTGGGCGATGAGGACGCCGGTGACCAGGAGCGCCGCGCCGGTTAGCTCGGCCGCTCCCGGATCCTCGCCGAGCAGCGCCCAGGAGCAGATCATCGCGACCACCGGGGCGAGCAGAATCCAGGGCACGACGTGACCGGACGGGTACCGGGACAGCAGGCGGTTGAAGATCGCGTAGCCGACGAGCGAGCACAGGCCCGCCGTGTAGACGGTGGACAGGACACCGTGCCAGCCGATGTGCTCCAGGCCCCGGCCCATCGCGGCCGGGCCGTCGACCAGCAGGCTCAGCAGGGCAAGCGGCACCGGGACGACGGTCGCGGACCAGACGGTGAGAGCCAGCCCGCCGGGCGCCTTGGAAGCGCGGGACACGACGTTGCCGGCGCCCCACGACAGTCCCGCGAGCAGGCACAGGGCCAGGGCGATGACCGGGACGTGAGCCCCGAAGCCCGTGTTGCCGCCGAAGATGCCCAGCACCCCGCACGCGACGACCGCCAGTCCGATCATCCCGAGGCCCACGCCCGCGACCTGGGACACCGAGGGGCGCTCCCGGAGCGCGACGGCGGCGATCACGATGGTGAACACGACCTGCCCCTGAAGGATCAGGGCGGACAGGCCGGGCGGCAGGCCCAGGTGCATGGACAGGTACAGGAAACCGAACTGGCCCAGGCTCATGAACGCGCCGACCGCCGCGACGGTCCGGAACGGGACTGGCGGCCGCGGGATGAAGAAGCAGGCGGGCACGGCCACGACCGCGAACCGGATCGCGGCGAACAGCAGGGGCGGCACCGAGCCCATCCCCCAGTCGATGACCAGGAAGTTAAAGCCCCACAGGGCGGCGACGAGGATAATCAGGGAGGTGTCACGGCGATTCACGTGAACCAGTGTCGCCGGCCAGACAGTGAAGCAGCAACGAATCTTCCTGCAGTGAATCATGTAGCGTTATTGCATGATCGACCTGGATGCCCTCGGCGCTCTGCGGGCCATCGACGCCAGCGGATCCGTGACGGCGGCGGCCGAGACGCTCGGCTTCACCCCCAGCGCCGTCTCCCAGCAGATCAAGCGCCTGGAGAAGCAGGCGGGAGTCCCGCTGCTGGAGCGGGTGGGCCGCGGCGTGATGCTGACCGTCCACGGCCGTCACCTGGCCGAGGAAGGCGCACGGCTCCTGTCGGACCTGGAGGAGCTTCAGGCCGGGCTGCACCGTCAGGCCAGCACGGTCGCGGGACACGTGCGGCTGGCCGCCTTCTCCACCGCGATGCGGGGACTCATCGCGCCCGTCCTGCCCCCGGTCCTGAAGGCCCACCCGGAACTGCGGATCAGCCTGGACGAGCGGGAGCCCTGGGACGCCATCAGCCACGTGGCGTCCGGCCAGGCCGACCTCGGGATCGCCCACAACTGGGGCGATGTTCCGATGCCCGTGCCCGATCACCTGGTCCGCGCCAGCCTGACCACGGACTACGCCGACGCGGTGGTCCGCCGGGACCATCCTCTCGCCGGGCGGGAGAGCCTGACACCGCGCGACCTGGCCGACGAGGACTGGATCGCGACGCCCGAGGGGTCGATTTGCCGCCAGTGGCTTCACCGGATGTTCGACGGCACCGGGCGGCTTCCCCGCATCGCCCACGTGTCACTGGAGTACGACAGTCACCTGGCACTGGTGCGCGCGGGGCTGGGAACCGCGCTCATCCCGCGCCTGGGCCGCGCCCCGCTCGGCGATGACCTGGCGGCCGTCCCGGTCACCGACCCGGTCCCGAACCGCGGCATCATCGCCGTCCACCGCGCCTCGATGACCGACTCCCCCGCGATCAAAGCCCTCCTGGCCGCCCTGA
>WRBL01000115.1 GCA_009784565.1 Streptosporangiales bacterium
GAGCACGGCGTACTGGGGGCCGGTCAGGTCCTGCCCGAACTCGGCGAGCCAGTGCGCGGTGTGGGCCTGCTGGGCGCGGCGGATCAAGTGGCCGGGGGTGGCGGTCAGCCGCTGCCAGGCGGTCTCGCCGAGGGCGATGCCGGGCGGCGGTTCCGGAGAGACCCGGCCAAGTTCGCGCAGGTGACGGGTGAGCCGTGCGTGGTCGGCGGCGGGCACCGGGGCGAGGAAGCCGGTCCCGGCCCGGGCGGCCAGCGGCATCGTCTGGCCGAGGGCGACCCGGCCCGCGGTGGTCAGGGCGAGGAGATGGCGCCGGCGGTCCCGGGGGTCCTCTTGGCGCCGGATCCAGCCGTCCCGTTCCAGCCGGCGGGCGACGCCGGTGAGCGTGGTCTTCTCCAGGCTGGCGACGGTGCCGACGAACTGCATGTCGGCGCCGTCAGTCTCGGCGAGGGCCGAGAGGACGGCGGCCTGCGGTGCCGTCGGGACCGGCCCGACGGCGGCGGACCAGGCGGCGATGTTGGCCTGATGACACCGGCGCAGGACATGCCCCAGCGTCCAGAAGCGCGACATTGAGCTGTTCTCCTCACCGGGTCCGGCAGACTAGTACGTACACGAACTACTTCCAGTGGCTCAGCCGGCGGCGGTCATGAACCGCGCGAAGAACGCCGTGAGCTCGCCGCGGGCATCGAGCGGCAGGACGTGCGCGACGTACTGGTCCGGCCGGACGACGACCAGGGCGCCCCGCTCGCGGTCGATCTCGCGCAGGTCGAAGATGTCCGCGCCGCCGTTGATATCCGGGGTGAACGCCTTCTCGTGGTCCGTGAGCCCGAGCGAGCCCTTGACCGGCCGGAGCAGGGCGGGCAGGTCGCCGGACTCGACCTCGTCGTGGCTCTGCTGGAGCACGCCGCGGACGTCGAAGACCCCGTCAATGTCGGCGCCGGGCGGGGTGAAGCGGCGGACCGGCGACTCCGGGTCGCCGGCGAGGAAGTCGCACAGCGCCCGCAGCCGGGACGCCGGCGAGGTGACCGGGGCGCGGTCCGCGAACGCGTACAGCCGCCACCGGCCGTCGGCCTCGTGAACGTGGCCCAGGTGCATGCGCCGGGTGTCGGCCAGGCGGGCGACCTGGGCGGAGTGGAAGCGCATGCCGACGGTGTAGCCGTTCGCGAGCTTCTGGTGGCGGTCGTCGCCGACGATCAGGCCACCGGGGTAGCGCGTGGCGACGCCCGCGGTGAAGCGCCCGATGTCGGTGAACCGGGCCCGGATCTCGTCGGTCGAGACGTCCTCGCCGTCGGCGGTCTTGCCGTCGACCATCAGGGCCCACGCCTTGTCGAAGTCGATGAATTCCTGGGCGATGGGCTGGCGTTCGGCGTTGTAGGTGTCCAGCAGGCTGGCCGGGCTGCGGCCCTCGAGCACGGCGGCCAGCTTCCAGCCCAGGTTGAACGTGTCCTGCATCGAGATGTTCATGCCGCCGCCGGCCTTCGCGCTGTGCGTGTGGCAGGCGTCCCCGGCGATGAAGACCCGCGGGCTGCGCGTGCCGCGCTCGGAGTCCGGAACGTCGTCGAAGCGCTCGGTCACGCGCTGCGCCACCTCGTACATCGACCACCACGGGATCTGCCTGGGCTCGAACGCATACGGCGCGAAGAGCCGCTTGGCCGCCTCGACGATGTATTCCTCCGTCACCCGCTCGCGGATCGCCTCGCCGGGCTCGATGTCGCCGAGGTCGACGTAGAGGCGGGTCAGGTAGCCGCCCTCGCGCGGGATGACCGCGAGGCCGCCGGTCGGCGACACGATGATCGACTTGCGGCGGATGTCGGGGAAGTCCGACTGCCCCAGGACGTCCAGCACGCCCCAGCCGTGGAACTGCGGGTCGCCGACCAGCCTCACGCCAAGCGCGCGGCGGACCGTGCTGCGCGCGCCGTCGCAGCCGACGACGTAGCGGGCCTTGATGACCGTCTCCGGCTGGCCCTCGACGTTGAGCTGGCGCACGGTGACGCGCACCGGCTCGGACTCCTCCTCCGGGAGGCGGACGTCCATGACCTCCATGCCGAACTCCGGCGCCAGCCGCGTCGGGGCCTGCCCCATCTTCCCGACCAGGTACTGCTGCAGCCGGGCCTGGTTGATGATCACGTGCCCGAACTCCGAGATGCCCTCCTCGGTGTCGATCACGCGGCCGGTGCGGACGATGCCCCGGTTGTCCTCGTCCGGGCCCCAGAAGGCGGTCTCGGTGATGTGGTAAGCCTCGCGGTTCAGCTGGTCGGCGAGGCCGAACGCGCAGAACATCTCGACGGTCCGGCACTGGACGCCGTCGGCCTGCCCCTTCTCCATCGGGGTCTGACGGCGTTCGATGAACCGGGTCGAGATGCCGCCGAACTCCGCGAGCTGCGCCGCGAGCAGCGACCCCGCGGGCCCGTTGCCGATCACCAGAACGTCGACGACATCGGGCACGCCGTCCATCTTCGCCGCCTCCGGCCGCACGTCGGGATCGCCGGGCCGGAAGCCGTCGAGATAGAACTGCATGCCATACCGCCCTATTAGTTGGTACACGAACTATGGACGAGAGTACGACGCGCTCCCCCACGAGGACAACCCCCTCCGCAGCCCCCGTCACGCTGGCCTCGGGTAAAGTCGGCGCCTGACCACAGGGAGGGCCGTGAAACTGTCGGAGCGGGCGCGGGGCGCCGAGCCGTTTTACGCGATGGCGTTCGGGGATCAGGCGGCGGCGCTGGAGGCCGCGGGACACAAGGTCGCCAAGCTGAACATCGGGGAGCCCGACTTCGGGGCGCTGCCCGCGGTGCGCGAGACGATGCGCGGCATCATGGACGGGCGGGCGCTGCCCTACACGTCGGCGTTCGGGCTGCCCGCGCTGCGGGAGGCGATCGCCGGGTTCTACCGCGACCAGCACGGCGTCGACGTCGACCCGGCCCGGATCGCGGTCACGTCCGGCGCGTCGGGCGCGCTGCTGCTGGCCTGCGCCGCGACCCTCGACCCGGGAGACGAGGTCATCCTGGCCGACCCGTCCTACCCGGCGAACCGGCAGCTCATCCAGGCGTTCGGCGGCGTGATCCGGTCCGTGGCCACCACGCCTCAGGCCCGCTACCAGCTGGACGCCGGCTCGGTCGCCAGCGCCTGGACCGACAAGACCAAGGCGGTGATGATCGCCTCCCCGTCGAACCCGACCGGCACGTCCATCCCCCACGGCGAACTGGCATCCATCTGCGCGGGCGCCCGCGAGCGGGACGCCTGGCGGGTCGTCGACGAGATCTACCTGAACCTCGCCGACCCGGCTCCCGACGGGGCCCCGGCCCGGTCGGTGCTGGACGCCGACCCCGGCGCGATCGTCATCAACAGCTTCTCCAAGTACTTCGGCATGACCGGCTGGCGCCTGGGCTGGGCCGTCCTGCCCGCCGAGCTCACCGAACCGGTCGAGCGGCTGGCCATGAGCTACTACATCTGCGCCTCCACCCCGGCCCAGACCGCGGCGCTGTCCTGCTTCACCCCTGAGTCCCTGGCCATCGCCGAGGAACGCCGCCTCGAACTTCTCGCCCGCCGCCAGATCGTCCTCGACGGGCTCGCGAAGATCGGCCTGCCGGTCCCCGTCCCGCCGGACGGCGCGTTCTACGTGTACTTCGACATCAGCGGCACCGGCCTGACGGCCTGGGATTTCTGCCAGCGCGTGCTAGCCGAGGCGCACGTCGCGCTCACCCCGGGCCGGGACTTCAGCGACGGCACCGCCGATACCCACGTCCGTCTCTCCTACGCCGCCTCCCGCGAGGCCCTCCACGACGGGCTCGAGCGCATCGCCGCGTTCCTGGCCTGAGGCGCGTCAGGAACTGGCGAAGCCGTAGTTCAGCAGGGACTTCGCGTCCCGGGTGGCGGCTTTCCAGGATTTCTCGTCCAGGACGACGCCGATCACCGGCACTCCGTCGCGCCTGGCCTCGAACAGGAGGCAGTCGCCCGCGGCCTGGGTGTCACCGGTCTTGATGCCGGTGGTGCCCGCGTAGTGGCCCAGCAGCGGGTTGGACGTCTTCCAGGCGTAGGCGGGATGCTCGCCCTTGGCCTGCGCGACATGGTGCTTCGCCGTCGCCACGATCGTGGCGAACAGCGGCAGGCTCATCGCGTCCCGGCCCAGGGCGACCAGGTCGCCGGCGGTGGAGTAGGTGGAGGTCTCCGTCGGGTCCGGCAGCCCGCTGGGGTCGGTGAAGTGCGTGCCGGGCAGGCCGAGCCCGGCGGCGGCCGCGTTCATCTTGGCGATGAACCCCCGCTGGCCCGGGCCGTAGGCCTGGGCCAGGGTGTAGGCGGCGTCGCAGCCGGACGGGATCAGCATCGCGTACAGCAGCTGCCGCGCGGTGAGCTTCTGCCCCGGCTTGAGCCCGGCGGTGGACCCGCCGTACTTCTTGTCGTAGGCGGTGATGCCCTTGGGCACGGTGATCAGCCGTCCCAGGTTCCCGGCCCGGATGACCACGTAGGCGGTCATCACCTTGGTGATCGACCCCATCGGCACCCGGGCCTGGGGGCTGGCGTCCCACAGGATCCCGCCGGAGGCGGCGTTCGCCACTTCGGCGTAGGGCGCCCGGATCCCGCTCGGGGCGGTCGCCGCCTTCGCCCCGGCCGGCGATGCCGTCAGCGCGACCGCGGCGAGAATCGCGGATCCGGCTCCGGCAATTAGCGTTCTGCGTGCGCGCACATGCTCACCGTAGCTTCCTGGTCTGTGCCGTCAACGGGGCGGTGGGTAATCAGCAGGACCGTACGCCCGGCGGTCGCCGTCAGAAGATCAGCCGTCAGCTCGGCCGCGGTCCGCTCGTCCAGGTGCTCGGCCGGCTCGTCCAGGATCACGACCGGGAACCCGGCGAGGAGGACCCGCGCGAGGGCCAACCGCTGCCGCTGCCCGCCGGACAGTTTCGCGCCGTGCTCCCCCACCGGCGTGGACAGCCCCCGGGGCAGCGAGTCGGTCCAGTCCAGCAGCCGCGCGCGGGCCAGCGCGGACCGGAGTTCGGCCTGGGACGCCTCCGGGCGGGCCAGCCGGAGGTTGGCCTCGATGGTGGAGTCGAAGACGTGGGCGTCCTGCGCGCACAGCCCGATGACCGACCGCACGGCGTCCCCGGGCAGGGCGGCCAGGTCGGTGCCGTTCAGCAGCACCCGCCCGGCGGCCGGCTCGGTGAACCGCAGCAGGACCATGGCCAGGGTCGTCTTCCCGGAGCCGCTCGGCCCGGTGAGGACGGTCCGCGTCCCGGCGGGAACGGAGAACGACAGGTCCTCGAACACGGCCGGGCCGCCGGGCCACCGCGCGGACAGTCCCTCGATGACCAGGTCGTAGGGCGGCGGGGGCAGGGGCAGCGGGGCACCCGACTCGGGCTCGACCACCGGGGCCGGACGGCGGCGCAGCGAGGACACCCGGGCCGCGGCCGCGCGCAGCCGCGGCGTCTCCTGCGCGGCCGGGGCCAGGGCGGCGAACACCTCGTGGACGGCGAGCGGGGTGAGCACCACGACGGCCAGCAGGACCCCGGGCAGTGCCCCGCGGCTGACCGCGAGGGCCCCCAGGGCCAGGCAGCCCCATGCCGCGGCCCCGGCGGCCAGGGCCGACGTCGCCGAGCCGGCCGCTTTCCCGTATCCCGAACGGATCGTCGCTTCCGCCACCTTCGCTTCTTTCCTCGCCACGCCCGCGAGGACCCGCTCTCCGGCCCCGAAGACGGCGAGTTCGGCGGCCCCGTCGACGAGGTCCATCGTGGCGGCGGCGAGGTCGGCGCGGAGCGGCACGATGGCGCGCTCGGCCCGGCGGGCCGTGGCGAGGGCTATCGCCGGCGCGGCCAGGGCCGCGGCGGCCAGGGTGGCGGCGAGGACGATTCCGGCCGCGGGCACCAGGGCCGCGACGAGGGCAACCGCCGCGGCGCCGGCGACCAGCGCGGCCGCGTAGGGCAGCCGGACCTTCAGCCACCGGTCGGCGAGGGAGTCGATGTCGGTGACCAGCCGGGACAGCAGGTCCCCGGACCGGTACTCCGGCAGCGCCGCCGGGGCGAGGGGAATGAGGGAGGAGTACAGGCCCGTTCGGATGGATGCGAGTTTGCGCAGGGCCGCGTCATGCCCGGCGAGCCGTTCGGCGTACCTCAGCCCGGCCCGGGCCATCCCGAACGCCTGCACGACGGCGGCGGGGGCCATGAGGGCGAGGATCAGCGGGCGCTGCGCGGAGCGGGAGATCAGCCAGGCCGAGGTGGCCAGCAGCCCGACCGACGCGCACGCGGCCAGGGTGCCCAGGATGGCGGCCAGGGTGAGTTTCCTAGTCACGGACGAGCTCCCGGCCGGTGAACACGATGTCGTCGGCGGTGTCGAGGACGGCCGGGTGGTGGGAGGCGACGAGGACGGCGCGGCCGTAGGCGGCCCGCTCCCGCAGCGTCGCTGTTATCAGGGCTTCGCGGGCGGGGTCGACGCCGGCGGTCGGCTCGTCCAGCAGCAGGAAGGGCCGGTCCGGCAGCAGGGCCCGGGCCAGGGCGACGCGACGCCGCTGCCCGGCGGACAGGCCCGCGCCGCGGGCTCCCAGGACCCGGTCCAGGGGAACGTCGTCCAGGGCGGCGGCCCGGGCGGCGTCGGCGACCGCGCGCCCGGGGGCGCCGGGCCAGCCCAGGCGGATGTTGGCCGCGACGGTGCCCTCGAACAGCACGGGGTCCTGCGGCAGCCAGCCCGCCTCGTGGCGGACGGTCCGGCTCACGGTGCCCTCGGACGGGACGGTGAAGCCGAGCAGGACGCTGATCAGCGTGGACTTGCCGGAGCCGCTCGGCCCCGCGATCGCGGTGATCCGGCCGGGAGCGAGGGCGAGGGACAGGCCGGCGGGCGCGGGGCCGGCCCGGCCCTCGCGGCGGACGGCGAGGCCGGAGACGGTCACCGGTCCCCCGTCGCCGGCGGGGGCGTCGGGCACGGGCCGTTCGCAGATCTCCAGGACCCGCCCGGCGGCGGTGAGGCCGTCGGCGGCGGCGTGAAACTGGGCCGCGGCGGCGCGCAGCGGAAGGTAGGCCTCGGGCGCGAGGATCAGCACGGTCAGGGCGGCGGTCAGGCCGAGATGGCCGTAGGCCAGGCGCAGGCCGGTCTCGGTGGCCACCAGGGCGACCGACATGGTGGCGACGAGTTCCAGGGCCAGGCCCGAGGCGAACGCGAGCCGGAGCGTGCCGAGGGCGGCCGTCCGGTACGCGTCGGTGACCTCGGCGATGCGGCCGCGCTGGAATCCGGCCCGGCCGAACACCTTCAGCGTGGGCAGGCCGGTGACCACGTCCAGGAAGTGATGGCCCAGCGTGGCCAGGGCCAGCCAGCGCCGTTTCGCCTGGCGGCCCGCGGTCATCCCGATCAGCGCGCCGAACAGGGGGACCAGCGGCAGCGTCACGGCCACGGCGACCCCGGAGACCGGGTCGGTGCGGGCGATCATCACCGTGACGGCCAGGGGAACGATGAGGGCCAGGATGAGTTTCGGCAGGTATCCGGTGAAGTACCCGTCGAGGCCGTCCAGTCCCGAGGTGGCGAGCTGGGCCAGGTCGGTGCTCCGGTCCTCCCCGGCCGGCCCGCGCGCGAGGACCTTCGCCAGCAGGGCCCGGCGCAGGCCCGACTTGGCGGCGGCGGCCGCCCGGGCGGCCGCCGCGTCGGACACCCATGCCGCCAGGACCCTGACGGCGACGACCGCTGCGAGGGCGGTCAGCAGGGCGGTGCCGGGCCCCGGGCCGCCCGCCGGGCGCGCTCCGGTGAAGACGCTGGTGATGCCGTCGGCCAGCAGCCGCGCCTGGACGATCACGGCGGCGGCGGTGACCAGGCCCGCCCCGGCGAGGACGGCCACGCCGGCGGCGGCCGGCCTTGCGTGCCGCAGCAGGCGCGGGTCGAGGGGCCGCACCTCAGTCCTTGTCCCGGCCGCCGGAGCCGTGCCGGTGCAGCAGGCCGCGGTGCCGCCGGTCTTCCTTCCCGGGTTCCGGCTCGGGCTCGGGCGCGCGGGCGGCGGGCACGGTGACCGGGCCCGCCGCGACCCGGGGCGCGGTGATCCGCTTGCGGAACACCCAGTACGTCCAGGCCTGATAGGCGAGCACGACCGGGAGGAAGATGCAGGCGACCACCGTCATGATCATCAGGGTCTGCGCGGTCGACGCCGCGTTGGCCGTGGACAGGTCGTTGGCGGCGCCGAGGGTCGACGGCAGCACCCGCGGGTACAGGGCCGTGAACAGGGACGCCGCGGCGGCGGCGATGGCGACCGCGTTGGCCGTGAACGCGGGCAGTTCCTTGCCCAGCCGGGTCAGGACCGCCACGGCGGCCAGCGCGACGGCGGCCAGCGCGGCGCAGGTCACCGACGCGATCGCGGCTCCGCTGGTGGTGCCGGAACGGTAGGACGCGCCGGTCCAGGCCAGGAACCCGCCGCCGAAGACGATAGCGGGCACCGCCGCCGCGGCGGCGGTGCGGCGGGCGCGCTTGCGGAGGTCGCCGGTGGTCTTCAGGCTCAGGAACAGGGCGCCGTGCAGGGTGAAGAGGGTGAACGTGGTCAGGCCGCCACCGATCGCGTACGGGTTGAGGAACGTGAAGAAGTTCCCGGTGAAGCGCTCCGCGCCCGTGGTGGGGGACACAAGGATCGGAATGCCGCGCACGATGTTGCCGAACGCGACGCCCCACAGCAGGGCGGGCACGGCGGAGCCGAGGAAGATGGCCGTGTCCCACCCGGCCCGCCACCGGGTGCTGTCGCGCTTGCCCCGGTACTCGAAGGCGACGCCGCGGATGATCAGCGCGACCAGGACGATCAGCAGCGGCAGGTAGAAGGCGCTGAACATGGCCGCGTACCAGGCCGGGAACGCGGCGAACGTCGCGCCGCCGGCGGTCAGCAGCCAGACCTCGTTCCCGTCCCAGACCGGGCCGATCGCGTTGATCATGACCCGGCGCTGCAGGTCGCCGCTGGCCGGGTCGGCGTGGGCGCCGCCTCCGGCGTGGCGGCCCAGGAAGGGCAGCAGGATGCCGACGCCGAAGTCGAACCCTTCCAGGACGAAGTACCCGGCCCACAGCACCGCGATGGCGATGAACCACAGATCAGACAGGTGCATGACGACGAACTCCCGGCTCAGTAGACGAGGGTCGGCTCGGTCTGGTCGCTGCCGGCTCTCTGGGCGGGCACCTGCGCCTCCTCGGCGGACGGCAGGCCCGCCCGGATGGCCTTGAACATGAGCCCGGCCTCGATCACCGCGAGCGCCCCGTACAGCAGGGTGAAGACGATCAGCGACGCGAGAACCTCCCCGCCGGAGATGGCCGACACCCCCTGGGCCGTCTTCATCTGGCCCCACACCACCCAGGGCTGGCGGCCCATCTCGGTCATGATCCAGCCGAAGGCGTTGCCCAGCAGGGGCAGGAACGGGAGCACGATGGCGGCCCCCAGCATGAGACGCGACTTCGGGGCCCGGTCGCGCCGGGTCAGCCACAGCGTGAAGAGGGCGATGAGTCCCGCCAGCAGCCCGGCGAAGATCATCCCCCGGAACGTCCAGTAGATGACCGGGACATTCGGCGTGTAGTTCCCGGGGCCGTAGAGCTGGCTGTAGTGCTGCTGCAGGTTGTTGATGCCCTGGACCTGATCGTTCCAGTTGCCGGTGGCCAGGAACGACAGCAGCCGGGGAACCGTGATCTCGAAGATCGCGCGGGTGCCGTTCAGGTTCCCGATGGTGAGGAGGCTGAACGGGGCGGGCCGGGCGGTGTGGAACAGGGCCTCGGCCGCGGCCATCTTCATCGGCTGGTACTGGGTGGTGAACATCTTGCCCTGGATGTCGCCGGTGGCGATGACCACGACCGTCGCGGCCAGCACGGTGATCGCCCCCGCGCGGACCGCGGACCGGAAAGCGCGGACGTCGGCGGCCGGGGTCTTCGCCCGCATGACGTGCCACATCCCGACGCCCGCCACGAGCGCCCCGGCGGTCAGGAAGGCACCCGCGATCACGTGCGGGAACCCCATCAGCACCGCGGGGTTGAAGATGACGTCGAAGTAGCTGCGCAGGTTGTCCTGGCGGGTCGCGAGGTTGTAGAGGAAGCCGACGGGGTGCTGCATCCAGGCGTTGGCGGCCAGGATGAAGTAGGCCGACAGCACCGTGCCGGCCGCGGTGATCCACATGCAGGCGTTGTGCGCCTTGCGCGGCAACCGTTCCCAGCCGAAGATCCACAGCCCCAGGAACGTCGACTCCAGGAAGAAGGCGAGCAGCGCCTCCATGGCCAGCGGCGCCCCGAAGATGTTTCCGACCAGCCGCGAATACGCCGACCAATTCATCCCAAACTGGAATTCTTGCACAATTCCGGTCACCAGGCCGAGCGCGAAGTTGATGGTGAAGAGCTTCCCGTAGAACTTCGTCAGGCGCAGCCAGCGGTCGTTCCCGCTGCGCAGCCACGCGGTCTCGAAGCCCGCGACCAAGAAGCCCAGCCCTATGGTGATCGGCACGAACAGGAAGTGATACACGGTGGTCACGCCGAACTGCCAGCGCGAAAGGTCAAGCACGTCCACCCGCGGCCCCCTTGCCTTCCAGCGGATGAGGCGATTATTACCCAGCGCAATCACACCTTGAGCACCGGGCAGCACTTGATCCACACCAGTCCCGGCAGTTCGTGCGGAAAAGTCCGTCCAAGAGGGGTTATTGAGAGCGCTAAAAACCGGACGCCCTCATTACCTAGAAGGCACGAAAAGCAATCGCTGAGCTACATAGGTATAATTACCGAATTAATCGGGCGACGGCGGGGGAACCGGGAGTAAAGTATCCACGATGGGCGCATCAAGCGAGGTCAGGCCGGGGACCGCCCCTCCACTGGGCGGCCCCCGACGGTGCAGAACCCCATTGCAGTCAAGCCCATCCGTTCCAGAACAAGCCGTGCCAGAAGCTCATCAGAACTTCTGTGCAGTGGGTGCATTCTAATAATCGTCGGATAAGCGGCTTTTGGCAAGCGGGTTTGTTGAGCCAGCGGCAATACGATGGAAGCGAACGGTCATGAACAGATCCGAACAGAACCTCTTTTACGAAAAGGCGCTCAAAAAACACCACAAGATGCACATGCAGGAGTACCGTTAAGGAACAACGTCGTCTCACTCCACCTTAGAGACGACATCGAACCATCCGTTCCGATTAGCACCTTATGCCGGAAATGGCCAACGAGGGGTAGAACAAGCCAACAGGGGGCATCCGCCATGGGCGATTATCAGCCACGTCACGCCTCAGCCACGAATCTCCACTGCGCCACCAGCAAGCCGCACCACCTGCGATCCGCCGCCAGCCCGGCCGGCGACGCTCTCACGTTCAGCCGCCGTCTTCTCACCGACGCCTACGAAAAGCTCCGGGCCAGGGGCGTTGACCAGACGACCCTGGACAGGTCCTTCGCGACGGCGTTCGCGAGCACCGCCGAGGGCGCGGCTCCGGCCGCGACGGTGCTCCGCCAGCCGGGCTGGGACAACCGGGGGGCCGCCGGCCTCCGGGAACCCGCCATCGGAGAATCCGTCATCCAGGGATCCGGTTCCCGGCTGGAGGCGGGCGCGGCGGTTCCGCCGCCGATCCCGGACCTGCCCGGCACGGACCTGCGCCCCGATCCCGGCAGCGCGGAGACGATCGCCGAGTTCCTGGACTGCCTGCGGAAATACCGCATCTGGGCGGGCAGCCCGTCGTACCGGATCATGTCGAGGAACTGCAAGCGCCAGTTCGCCCCGTCCACGATCTGCACCGCGCTGGGCGGCGACTCGCTGCCCGGGCTGGAGATGGTCATCGCGATCGTCTCCGCCTGCGGGGGCACGGTCCAGCACCAGAGCGAATTCGCTACCGCCTGGCGGCGGCTCGCCATCCCCCGCCAGGAAACCGACAAGGCCGCCAGCTAACCGGCCGGCGCCTGGCGCCGGGACCGCCGCGACGCGGTCCCGGCGCTTTCGGGTTCCCTGGGAACTGTTCGGGTTCTCTAGGACTGAAGGTCGCTCAGCAGGGACGCCAGACGGCCCAGGTCGCCGGCGGCGAACTTGCCGTCCGGCCCGATGAGCTGGACCAGCACGGTGTCCGCGCCCGCGTCGAGGTGCTCGCGGACGCGGGCGACCGCCGCCTCCTCGCCGTTCGGCACGACGGCGTCGAGCAGACGCTCGCTGGCTCCGGTGACGTCAGCGTCGTCGAATCCGAACTTCTTGAGGTTGTTCGTGTAGTTGGGCAGCTGGAGGTAGAACTTGGCATAGGCGCGGGCCTGGGCCAGTCCCTCCTCCCCCGGCGCGAGCGCGACGGCGATCTCGGGAATCAGCAGTGGCGCGGCGCCTAGCGTCTCGCGCGCGACCCTGGTGTGCGCGGGCGGGGTGAAGTACGGGTGCGCGCCCGCCGTCTTGTCGGCGGACAGCCTGAGCATCTTCGGCCCGAGAGCGGCCAGGACGACCGGGGCGGCCGTGTCCGGAAGCGCGCCGACGAACCCGGCCGTCTTGGTGTAGGGCTTCACGTACTCCTGGCCGATGGACTCGACCACCGGGGCGTGGCTGGCACCGAGGCCCAGGATGAACCGGCCGCCGTACGCCGCGGACAGCCGGCTGGCCCGCTCGGCGATGTCCGCCGGCTCCCAGTGCCAGACGCTCGCGATGCCGGTGCCCACGATCAGGCGGTCCGTCCCGGCCAGAACCTGCTCGATGTAGTCGAAGGAGCCCGGGTCATTGACGCCCGGGAACCAGACGGACGCCAATCCCGCCTGCTCGATCTCTCGCCCGTACCCGGCGGGGTCGACCCCGGCCGCCGCCGGCGGCGGCATCCAGATCCCGATCCGCCCGAGGGCGCTGCGCAGTTCGTCGTTAGAGGCCATAAGCCCGTTATATCGCCCGCCGGGCCGACCGCCTCAGGCAGTCTCTCCCACGCGGTCTCTCTCCTACGCGGTCGCCTCCGCGGCGGCGCGGCCGGCGGCGCGGCCGGAGAAGAGGCAGCCGCCGAGGAACGTGCCCTCCAGGGACCGGTAGCCGTGGACGCCGCCGCCGCCGAAGCCCGCGGCCTCCCCCGCCGCGTACAGGCCCGGCACCGGTTCGCCGGACGCGCCGAGGACGCGGGAGGACAGGTCGGTGTGCAGGCCGCCGAGGCTCTTGCGGGTGAGCACGTGCAGCCGGACCGCGATCATCGGGCCCGCCGCCGGGTCCCGCAGGGCGTGCGGCTTGGCGGTCCGCTGCAGCCGGTCGCCGAGGAACCGGCGGGCGCCCCGGACCGCGGTCATCTGGCCGTCCTTCCCGAACGGGAGGACCGCGTCCCGGTCCCGCGCGTCCACCATCACCTCGATGGCGTCCGGGTCCAGGGCGGGCTCGCCGCCGGAAAGCTCGTTCATCCGGTCGACGAGGCCGCGAATGGTGTGGGCCGTCACGAAGTCCGCGCCGTGGTCGAGGAACGCCTGGACCGGGCCGGGCACGCCGCCGCCGAGACGGCTGGCGATGATCTGCTTGCGGTCCTTGCTGGTGATGTCCGGGTTCTGCTCCGACCCTGACAGCGCGAACTCCTTGGCGATGATCCGCTTGTTCAGGATGAACCAGCTGTAGTCGTGGCCGGTCTTGCGCAGGTGCTCCAGGGTCCCCAGGGTGTCGAAGCCGGGGTAGTAGGGCGCGGGAAGGCGCTCGCCGGCCGCGTCCAGCCACAGGGACGACGGGCCGGGCAGGATCCGGATACCGTGCATCGGCCAGATCGGGTTCCAGTTGTCGATGCCCTCGACGTAGTGCCACATCCGGTCCCGGTTGATCACCTGGCCGCCGGCCTTCTCGGTGATGCCGATCATCCGGCCGTCGACGTGCTTCGGCACCCCGGACAGCATGTGCGCGGGCGGCTCGCCGAGACGCTCGCGGGGCCAGGTCTGCCGGACGAGGTCGTGGTTGCCGCCGATGCCGCCGGAGGCGACGATGACCGCCTGGGCCCGGAGTTCGAAGGTCCCCGTCGGGGTCCGGTTGGTGGGCTGGCCCCGGGGCGCGTCGTCCGGTTCCAGGATGGTCCCCGAGACGCCCTCGACGGCGCCGTTGGTCACGATGAGCTCGTCAACCTGATGCCGGAACCGGAACTCAAGCCGTCCGGCGTCCTTCGCGGCGCGGACCCGCCGTTCGAACGGCTCGACGACGCCCGGGCCGGTGCCCAGGGAGATGTGGAAGCGCGGCACGGTGTTGCCGTGACCGGTGGCGGTCTGGTCGCCGCGCTCGGCCCAGCCGACGACCGGGACGACGCTGTGGCCCATCTGCCGCAGCCACGGCTGCTTCTCGGTAGCGGCCCACTCCACGTAGGCGCGGGCCCACTTGCGCGGCCACTCGTCTTCGGGCCGGTCGAAGCCGGCGGTCCCGAGCCAGTCCTGCCAGGCCAGCTCGAAACTGTCGCTGACCCGCATCCGGCGCTGCTCCGGCGAGTCCACGAAGAACAGCCCGCCCAGAGACCAGAACGCCTGGCCGCCGAGGGCCTGCTCGCCCTCCTGGTCCAGCAGCAGCACCTTCCGGCCGGCGTCGGCCGCCTCGGCCGCGGCCACCAGCCCGGCCAGTCCGTGGCCGACCACGATCACGTCCGCGTCCACGGCGGCACCTCCAGTTGCGAGCTCTGGAATCCAACCCTAGCGGGACCACGCTACCGACGGGTACGGCACCGGCGATCAGCCCCGGAAGTCACGATTCCCAACGAGCCTTCGGTCCTCCCCGTGCATCGCTATTCGCCGGTGGCCGTGCCGGAGAGTTCGGCGACTATGTCGAGGTGGCCGACGTGGCGGGCGTACTCCTGGAGCATGTGGAACAGGACGCGCTCCAGGGTCGCGGGCGGGCCGCCGCGCCATCCTTCGCCGGGCGGCCCCGTCTCTTCCAGGGAATGACGCCCGATGATCTGGCGGCTCTTGGCCGCCCGTTCATCCAGTGCCGCGAGGAGACCCTCCAGGGTCTCGGAGGGCCCCACGTGCCAGCGCCCGTTCCGCTGCCCGCCCTGCCGGTCGCCCCACGGGTCCGGAACCGGTTCCCCTTCGAAGGTCCACTCCAGCCAGCGCCGCTCCATGTAGGTGAGGTGCCGCAGGAGTTCCAGCGGCGTCCACCCGGACGGCAGCGCACTGGTCCGCAGCGCTTCCTCGGGCAGGGCCCTCAGCTTCGCCGCCACGGTGGCCCGGAAGAAGTCGAGGTACCGCCCGAAAACCTCCGCCCGGGAGTCCGCGGGAACGGTCGGCTCCGGAAGCTCCGCCGGCAGGACGGCGCCGACAGCGGAGGCGCCGTCGGCGAAGTAGGTGGCGGTGACCGCGCCGAGCGGAGCCGGGCCGTAGATGTGGGGAAAGTGACCGCCGTGGGACGCCTCTTCCCAGCGGACCGTGTCCCCGAGTTCGCGTGTCTCGAGGACCGCGATCACGAGGCGCGACTCGCCGGCGAAGAAGCGCTGGGCGGTGGCGGGAGCCTGCTCGCGAGTCGAGCAGTGGATGAAGCCGTCGCGAAGGTCGTCCGGCGACCCGTCGAAACGCCCGGCGGCCTCGAATCCGGCCCATTCCTCAGCCCGCAGGATCTTGTAGATCAGCACGCCGTCACGATAGCGCCGTTCTCTCGGACCTGATCCCCAAGGGGAAGCCCGGACCGCCTGTCCCCTGGCTGACCAGCCCGGCGGTCGGTCCCCAGCCCCCGGGCCACCGGGTGCGGTTTTCATCGATAACAAGCCATCCGTGGTTTTCGGATGGTGCGTTAGTACCTCAGACCTGTGCCAGCCCACCGGCCGCACCCGCACGACCGCCCGCGCCCCAGACCGGCATCCGCGTCCCTAACCGGGCGGCCGCCTACGGGCGAAGCCCGGCTTCCTTCATGTGGTCGGCAAAGTTCTGCCACACGGCCGGAGTCACGAGGAGGGTGAAGGCCGCGCGGTTCTGGGTGTCACGGATCAGGATCGCGTCACGGGACTGGCCAAGTTCAATGCAGTCACTGTTGGTAGCACCCGTGCTGTGACTGGACTTTCGCCAGAGCATTCCTTGGCCCATCCCTCCATCGCCTCCACAATGACCATCCGGCTCTCCGCCCGGGGGAGTGCGTCCGAACGGACGTTGTTAAAGGTAATCGACGCACCGCGTACCTGCACGGCCTCAGCCGTTACGACAGGATCCGGAAGCCCCTCATTTAGCAGAACCTCGCTGGCTGGCGTTGTCGCCAGGGAAATCGGACCGGACATCCCCATGTTCGCGCCGGTCGCTGAAGGCAGGATGTGCAGGTGGACTCGGGGGCGATCACAGAGGTCCGCCAGATGGGCCATCTGGTCTCGCATCACTTCGGGAGAGCCGACCAGGTTCTGGAGCACGGGTTCCCAGAGGACGATCGTCACGTCCGGGCCCTCTCGACCATCCAGTATCGACTGGCGGGCGATCCTCCGGGCCGTGAGGTCCTCTATTGCTTCCGGGTCCTGCCTCCATGCGACGAATAGCGCGCGGGCATATCCCTCGACCTGGACAAGTCCAGGAAGAAGGATCGGCATCCAGTAACGCAAGGTATGAGCCTGAGACTCAGTCTCGAACCACGGCCCCATCTGAGCCGAAGCGGTGTCGGGCTGGGTGCGGGCCAGCCACCACATGCACTGCAGGGCGGGCAAGAGCGGGGCACGGACACCGCACACCGTCATCCAGGCGGCGAAGTGCTCTTCGCGGGGCACCCGGCCGCCGGTCTCGAACTTGCTGATGAGGCCTTCGGTGACGCTCAGCCTTTCGGCGAGCTGGGCCTGAGTCGCTCCCGCCGCCTGGCGGGCCGCCCGGAGCTGCATCCCGAGTGCGTGAACGATGTTCTCGGGCCGTTCAGTCGATAGGCCTTTGCCCACTTGACACCCCCGATGCCCCCTTGAATTACTTGACATCTTCTTGACGATGACCGTTGTCAAGCATCTCCGGCAAGGTCTTGGTGTCACTGTAGCTCCTGACGGCCGGTTTTCACCCGATTACGGCACAACGGCTCTTCGACGAGGCAGGGGCGAATGATCGCGGAAGACAGAGGTACCCGTTGGACGCTGGCCCAGATGACGCCGCCGATACGGGCGCTGAACGAGTCACCAGGCATGATGCGGGCATACATACGGGCCGTCCTGGCGGAGTGGGGAATGGCCGCGATCTCGGACACGGCTGAGCTGATCGTGACCGA
>WRBL01000116.1 GCA_009784565.1 Streptosporangiales bacterium
GGGGTGGTGCTGCTCGACACGTTCACCGCCGCGAAGTTCGCGCGGCTGGTGAAGGAGCATTCCGTCAGGTCGACCGTGCTGCCGCCCGCGATGCTATCCATGCTGGCCGACGACCCGGCGGTGACGGACCTGGCGCCGCTGCGGATGGTGCGGTCGATCACGGCGCCGCTGTCGGCGGAGGTCGCGCGCCGCTTCCACGCCAAATTCGGGATCGTCGTCCTGAACTCCTACGGGCAGACGGAACTCGGCGGGGAGGTCGTCGGGTGGACGGCGGCGGACACCCGGGAGTTCGGCTCCGCCAAGCTGGGGGCGGTCGGGCGCCCGTACCCCGACATCGACCTGCGGATCCAGCGCGAGGACGGGTCCCCGGCCCAGACCGGCGAACGCGGGGAGATCTGCGTCCGGTCGCCGTTCCGGATGGACGGCTACGCGCGCGGGAACGGGTCGGTGGACGAGAGCCGGTTCGACGCCGACGGGTTCCTGCGCACCGGAGACCTCGGCCACCTCGACGATGACGGGTTCCTGTGGGTATCCGGACGGGTCAGCGACATGATCAACCGGGGCGGGCTGAAGGTGTTCCCCGACGAGGTCGAGGAGGTGCTCCGCGCCCACCCCTCGGTGCGTGACGCCGGGGTGGCCGGGGTGGCGGACCAGCGGCTCGGCGAGGTCCCGCACGCGTGGATCGTGTCCGCGGATCCCCCGGAGGACGGCGAACTCCAGGCCTGGTGCCGGTCGCGCCTGGCCCCCTACAAGGTTCCGGCCCGGTTCTCCGTGGTGCGCGAGCTGCCGCGCAACGACATCGGCAAGCTGCTGCGCCGCGAGCTGAGCGCGGGCGGGGCCACCGCGTAGCCCGTGACGCTTCCGCGCGCCGCGGAACGGGCATAGCGTCAGATGCCCGACTTCCGCGACGGAACGGAGATCACGCGCGATGGCCCACCGGGACCCGGCCGACATCGGCAGCCTGGCCGAGCAGCTTGAGCAGTTGCGGCAGCAGGTCCACGACCTGCGGGACGCGGGCAGGCAGTCGAAGAAGGCGGCGGACCGGCTGAGTGCCGACCTGGACAAGGTCACGAAGGAACTGGCCCGGGCCAGGAAAGACCAGGACGGGCTGCGCGACGACGTCGAGGACCTGCGGGAGAACGAGCGCGAGCGGAGCCTGGCGTGGGAGGCGCTGCGCTCCCGCCTGCAGCTGGCGGCCCGCGAGACCGCCGAGGCCGAGCGGGCGATCTCCCTCGTGGGAGGCGTCCTCGCCGCCGGGCTCGGGTATACCCCGCCGTCGTTCGCGGACCTGAAGACAGACCCGGATTACCCGGAGTTCCGGCCCGGCCGCCTGGCGCTGGCCGAGCCTCCGCCCCGGTGGGAGAGCTACGATCCCGGCCCGCCCGGCGTCGTCAACCGCCTGATGCCGGGCCGGTACGAGCGCCTGACGCGAGACCGGGAAGAGGAGTTCCGACGGGACACGGCCGACCATGAGCGGCGGGAGAAGCAGCGGAAGAGCGCCTGCGCCGAGGCGCGGGCGGAGCATGAGGCGCGGGCGTCGGCGCACCGGAGGGACGCCGTCTCGCACAACGCGGCCGTCGAGGAGACGCGGGTCGCCTTCAGCGGCGGCAAGCCGCGGGCGATCGCGTGGTTCGCGCGGACGGCGCTGGAGCACGCGGGCTACCCGGACTGGTACCCGAAGTCCGCGCGTCAGGTGAAGGCCGTGTTCCGCGGCGGCCGCGTGCTGGCGGAACTCGAACTGCCGCCCGTCTCGGTGATCCCCGACGCCGCCCGGTACGACCTTGACGCGGACCTGCGTGAAGTCCGGCCGGTCCCCCGCCCCCGGAGCGAGATCCCGGCGCAGTACACGGACCTGATCGCGAGCGTGGCGCTCCGGTCGCTGCGGGAGGTCTTCGCCGCGACGGAGCCGATCGGCGACGTGGTCCGGGAGGTGACGTTCAACGGACGGCTCCGCGGTCCCGACCCGGCGACCGGCCGCGATGCCCGCCGGCACCTGGTCAGCGTGCGGGCGGGCCGGGAGGCCTTCGCCGGCCTCGACCTGAGGCGCCTGCGGCCGGCCGCGGGCGTGCTCGGCCTCGGCGGCCGGATCTCCGCCAGCCCGTTCGGGCTGGACGAGGTCGAGCCGCTGGAGACCTTCGAGCACGACTGAGGGTCCCCGCGGGGGCCGCGAGGGTGCGCGGGCCGGTCAGGTGACGGCGCCGGCGACCTTGAGGTCGACGATGGCGTCGGGGTCGAGGCCGAGCTCGGCCAGGATCTCGTCGGTGTGCTCGGCGAAGTCCGGGCCCCGGGTCAGGGTGGCCGCTTCCTCGTCGAACTGGACCGGCGCGGTCACCAGTTCCCGCTCCTCGCCGTCGGCGTCGGTGAGCCTGGCGATGTAGCCGTTGGCCCGCAGCTGCGGGTCCTGGCCGACCTGCACGCTGTCCTGGACCGGCGCCCACTGGCCGGGCATGCCGTCGAAGGCCTCCGCCCACTGCTCGAAGGTGCGGCCGGCGATGGCCTCGGCCAGCAGGGCGGCGGCGTCGGCGGCGTTGTCCATCAGCTTCTCGGCGGAGTCGAACCGCGGGTCGTCGATCAGGTCGGGACGCCCGACCCGCCGGCACATGTCGGGCCAGTACTTGCCGGGCTGCATCATGTTCAGGTTGAGGTGCCGGCCGTCGGCGGTGCGGAAGAAGCCGATGAGCGGGTTGCGGACGGAGCCGCCGCCGTGCTCGGGCGGGTTCGGCTGCCAGCGGTTCCCGGTCACGAGGGACAGGTCGATGGCCAGGGCGTTGGCCCACGCCCCGGCGGCCAGCAGGGAGGAGTCGACCACGGACGGCTCACCCGTCTTCTCCCGGGCGTACAGGGCGGCCGAGATCCCGCCGGCGATGGTCATCGCCCCGATCGAGTCGCCGTAGGCGGGACCGGGCATGCCGACCAGCCCGTCGATCTGGGGCATCTCCAGGCCCGCCGCGCCGCCGGCCCGGGCCCAGAACGTGGGCTGGTCGTAGCCGCCGTTGTTCGCCTCGGGGCCGCGGACGCCGAGCGCGGTGCCGCGGACGTAGATGATGTCCGGGTTGACCGCCCGGATGTCCTCGACGTCGATCTTGAGGCGCTCGCGGGCGTCGGGGAGGAAGTTGGTGACGAACACGTCGCTGCGGCGGGCGATGTCGTAGAGGACTTCGCGGGCGCGTCCGTTCTCCAGGGCGAGCCCGATGGAGCGCTTGCCCCGGTTGGGGTGCTCCATCAGCGGCGCGAAGTTCCCGCCCGCCGACACGTTGCCGAGGTAGGCGAACCCCCGCTGGCCGTCGCCGGTGACCGCGTGCTCGACCTTGATCACGTCCGCGCCCCAGTCCGACAGCACCGCCCCGGCCGCCGGAACATACGTGAACTGGGCCACTTCCACCACTCGAACACCGTCCATGGGCCTGCCCGGCATGCGCATCTCCTCTGACCAGAGCTATCCCGAATCAATGATTTATATTATATTCATACCGAGGAGGCTCGTTCATTGTCCAGATACAAGACGCTCGACTATGCCGAGAGTGACGGCGTCGCCTGGGTGACGCTGAACCGCCCGGAGGTGCATAACGCCTTCACCGGCGAGATGTGCCAGGAGATCCACCAGTGCTGGCGGGAACTGCGCGCCAACGACGACGTCCGGGCCATCGTGCTCACCGGGGCGGGCGACAAGGCGTTCTGCGCCGGGTTCGACCGCTCGGAACTCGAGAACACGCACTCCATGACCGGCGTCGTCCGCGGACCGGAGGACCAGGGCCAGGTGAGCGCGGACAGCCCCCTGCTGACCAATGACCCGGGCGACCTGATCCCGCCCAAGACCGCCGCCCAGCTCTGGAAGCCGGTCATCGCGGCGGTCAACGGCATGTGCTGCGCGGGCGCCTTCTACCTTCTCGGCGAGGTCGAGTTCATCATCGCGGCCGAGCACGCCACCTTCTTCGACCCGCATGTCAGCTACGGCATGCCCGCGGTCTACGAGTCGATGATGCTCCTGCAGCGGATGCCGATCGGGGAGGTGATGCGCCTGGCCCTGACCGGCGTCAACGAGCGGATGAGCGCGCAGCGCGCCCACTCGGTCGGCCTGGTCCAGGAGGTGGTCCCGGCCGGCCGGCTGCGGGAGACCGCCCAGGAGATCGCCGCGCAGATCGCCGCGCAGCCGCCACTGGCCGTCCAGGCGACCGTCCGCGCCGTGTGGTACGCGCAGGACCTCGGCTACCGGCAGTCGCTCGACGTCGCCAAGACCCTGTCCATGACGGGCAACAGCGGTGACACGATGTCCGGCGGGCAGCAGCTTTTCCGGTCCGGGCAGCGCCCGGAATGGCGCCTCCGGTAGCCACGCCGGACGCCACGATTAACTTCATATAATTTGTTTAAGATAAGATGTAACTCAAGGTAGCCACACAGTCGTGGGCAGGCACCAGTTATCCAGGAGACTACGATCGCTAGCCGTCTTTCCTCCGTTCCCGAGCCGCTCGGGGATATCACCACGCCGCCGCGCGGGCTGCACCGCCCCACCAGCACCCAGCAGGTCGCCGACTACATCCGGCGCCAGATCTTCGAGGGCAAGCTCCGCGTCGGGGACCGGGTCCCGCAGGACGAGATCGCCGGCGAGCTCGGCGTCAGCCGGGTCCCCGTCCGGGAGGCCGTGATCGCCCTCGACCGCGAGGGCTGGGTCATGATCCAGCCGCACCGCGGCGCGTTCGTGGTCGGCCTGGACGAGAACTCCACCCGCGACCACTACGAGCTTCTCGGGCGCGTGTACGGCTACGGCGCCCTGCGCACCGCCGAGCGGGCCTCCGACGACGACCTGGCCGCGCTGGCCGGGGTCCACACCAGCCTGCAGGCGGCGGACTCAACCGAGGAGTTCAGCCAGCTCAACATCGAGTTCCTGCGCCGCATCGTGATCCTGGCCCGGTCCCGCCGGGTCAGCGCGACCATCCGCCTGATGGCCGTCAGCATCGTTCCGGGCGACTTCTTCGCGGAAGTTCCCGACGCGGTGAAGGTCCACAAGCGCCACCTGAAGGTCATCATGAAGGCCCTGAAGGCCCGGGACGGCCAGACCGCCGAGAAGGAAATGATCAACCTGCTCCGCGAGGAGTCCGACATCGTGGTGGGCCTGCTCACCGAGCGCGGCATCCTCGGCGACAACGCCCCGACGCCGTAATCACCCGGACCAGGCCGTCACCAGGTCGCCGGCCGTGGTCAGGGTGGCGACGAGGGCCAGGGAGTTCTTCAAGACCTCTTCGCCGTAGGAGACCGGGGTCCCGGCGACCGCGTCGGCGGCGATGACGACCTGGTAGGAACGGTTCACCGCGTCGAAGGCCAGGTTGGGGATGGCCACGTTCAGGGACACCCCGGCCAGCACGACCGTGGTGATGCCGGTGTTGCGGAGCAGGGCGTCGAGCTGGCCGTCGGCCATCGGGGACAGGCCATGGTAGCGGGGCAGGACGATATCCCCCTCCGCGTAGACCGAGGGCACCGGCCGGACCGAGGCCGTTCCGGGCTCGTTGGCGGCGCCCGCCTTGCGCGCGGCCCCGAACAGGCGGGCGTTCCGGTTCCAGCCGAACCGGCCGGGCAGGTTCTCCGCCGTCGCGTGCACCACGGGGATCCCGGCCGCGCGGGCGGCGGCGGCCAGTTCCGACGCGCGCGGGATGACGCCCGCCGACGCTGCCGCCGAGGCCAGGTCCGCGAAGACCGCCTCCTCGCCGACCACGCCGTTCTGCACTTCCTGCAGGATCAGCGCCGCCCGGCCCGGGCGGACCAGTTCCGCGAGATCAGGACCTGCCATGCCGCTCCTCCAGTCATCCGGCCAGCCCCTTTCATCCGGGCCAGCCCATTGCGAGCACTATGCATATTAAATAAAAAATATCTAGGATGGGAAGCATGACACAAGCCGCCGGCGACCGGAGCCTGCCCGCGCTGTTCGATGCCGTCCTGTCCGAAGAACCGGACCTGACCTCGCTCGCGCAGGACGGGGAGACGACCAGTTTCGGCGCCTGGTGGGCGGACTCCTCGCGGATAGCCGGCGGCCTGGCGTCCCGCGGCGTCGGCCCCGGCGACATGCTGGTCCTGATGCTGCCGTCCGGTCACGACTTCGCGTCGGCCTACCTGGCCGCGCTCCGCCTGGGCTCCGTCGTCTCGGCGATCAACCCCCGCCTGGGACCGGCCGAGATCACCCACATCCTCGGCAAGTGCCAGCCGAGGGCGGTGGTGACCGACACCCCGGGACGGCTGGAACCGATCGCCGGGCCCGGCACGACAGTCCTGACCCCGGCCCTGGCCCGGGTGTCCGCCGACCGGGACGTGCCCGGCTGGGCGGACTCGGTCGTGGCCGGCACGACCGGGCCCGCCGCCGTCGTCTGGACCACCGGCTCCACCGGGATGCCGAAGGGCGCCTGGTTCGACCACGGCACCCTGGCCTTCATCGGCGCGAACCTCGGCCCGCTGTCCGCCCGCCACGACCGGAAGCTGATGCCGGTCCCGTTCGCCCACACCGCGTACGTGACCCGGGTGTATGACCAGCTGCTGCACCGCAGCGCCTATATCCTCACGCCCCCGGAGTGGAGCGCCGAGTCGATGCGGGACATCCTGGTCGGCGAGCGGATCACCCTCGGGCAGGGCGTCCCCACCCAGTGGGAGAAGCTGCTGATGCTGCCCGGCATCGACGACGCCGACCTGTCGCACCTGCGGATCGTCTCCACCGGGGCGGCCCGGGTCCCCGCGACCCTGGTCCACACGCTGCGCGACCGCCTCGGGGTCCCCGTCGTGGTCCGGTACGCGAGCACCGAGGTCCCGGTGGGCTTCGGCACCCGGGTCGAGGACCCGGTCGAGACGGTCGCGAACTCGGTCGGCCGGCCGCTGGGCGGCGCGGAGATCTCCATCCGCGACTCCCTGGGCCAGCCCGCGGAAGACGGCGAGACCGGCCGGGTCCATATCCGGAGCCGGGCCCGGATGCGCGGGTACTGGCGCGACCCGGAGCAGACGCGGAACACGATCAGCGACGACGGCTGGGTCGCCAGCAGCGACCTCGGCCGGCTCGACGCCGACGGGAACCTGGTCATCGTCGGCCGCGCCGACGACGCCTACATCCGGGGCGGCTACAACGTCTACCCGTCGGAGGTGGAGGCCTGCCTGTCCGGGCATCCCGGGGTGGCCCGGGTCGCCGTGGTCGGCACCCCGGCGCCGGTGATCGGCGAGATCGGGGTGGCGTTCGTCGTCCCGGCACCCGGCACGCGGCCCGGCGAGAAAGAGCTCAAGGCCTGGTGCCGGGAGCGGATCGCGGACTACAAGACCCCGGATCACGTCCGGATCGTCGACGACCTGCCGGTCAACGCCACCTTCAAGGTCGATACCGGCCGGCTACGCCAGATGGCAGCACAGCACGCGAGGAGCGCAGCGGTTTGAACGACAAGATCTACATCCACGAGTTCATCAGCATCACCAAGCAGAACCGGGCTCGCTACATGCACCACATGGCGGCCAACTGGAGCCCGATCGCGCAGGAGACGCGGAACCAGCTCTGCTACGGCGTGTGGGGGGTGGTCGGGTCGACCGGCCACTGGCCGCAGGTGGTGAACATGTGGGAGGAGGACGGCTTCTCGGGCCTGGCCGAGTCGTTCGGCAAGGAACTGGGCAACGCCGCCCTCCAGGACCCGGCCCTGGCGAAATGGTGGGCGGCCGCCGCCGACCTGCGCTCCGGCGGCTTCGACCGCCTGGTGGTGCCGCACCCGGACACCCGCACGATCACCGAACTGTGCGACGCCAGGGTGACCGGCGAGGCCTACGCCCACGAACTGATCACGGTCAGGCCAGGCGAAGCCCGGTCGTTCCTGGACGCGGCCCTGGCCGACGCCTCGAAGTCCTCGAACCACGGCTGGCAGCTCACCGGCGCCTGGCAGACCGCGATGCGGGGCAACGACGAGGCCATCCTGCTGTGGACCATCCCCGACTGGGCCACCTGGGCCCGGGCCGAGGAGGAACTCACCGCGGGCAAGGACATCCTGCTCCCGAACGCGTCCGGCAAGATCGAGACCCGCCAGCGGATCCTCCTGGTCGACTCGCCGCTGTGCCCGTTCCGCACCGGCCGCCAGCCGAACCGCGACGACCGCACCGACTGGACGGACTAAGCGGTCCAGGTGACCGGGAGGCGCTTGACGCCGCGCTGGAAGTTCGAGCGCAGGTAGGACGGCGGGCCGGCCGCGGACAGCGACGACGTGCGGGTCAGGACCTCGCTGAACAGGGCGCTCATCTGGGTGCGGGCGAGGTGGGCGCCCAGGCAGAAGTGCGGGCCGTGGCCGAAGACCAGGTGCGGGTTCGGCCGCCGCCGGATGTCGAAGCGGTCCGGGTCGCCGAAGACGGCCCCGTCCCGGTTCGCCGAGATGAACGACACCACCACCTTGTCGCCCGCGCGAATCGCCTGGCCGCCGACCGCGCAGTCGTCGGTCGCGGTGCGGCGGAACGTCATGACCGGCGTCCACCAGCGCAGCATCTCGTCGACCGCTGAACTCAGGAGACCAGGGTCGGCCCGCAGTTCGTCCGCCGCCCCGGGGTTCTCCAGGAGCGCGACGCAGCCGCCCGGCAGCCCGTTGCGCAGCGTCTCGTTGCCCGCGACCGCGAACAGCCAGAACAGGTTCTCGAACTCTTCGGCGGACACCCGCCCGCCGTCGGTCTCGTCGCGCTGGGCGAGCAGGATCGACATGACGTCGCCGCCGGGGTGCCGGCGCTTGTATTCGGCGAGCAGGTGGGCGTAGGCGTACAGGTCGGGCATGCCCTCCCGGGTCCGCGGGTCCGGCATCCGGCCGGTGACCGGATCCGGGGACGGGCGCAGCCGGAGCGCCTCGGCGGCCATCCCGGTGCCGGTTCCCGGATCGAACTCGGCGGAGGTCGCGTAATCGGGATCCTGGTAGCCGATCACCCGGTTGGACCAGTCGAACAGCAGCCACCGGTCCTCCGCCGGCACCCCGAGGACGTCGGCCAGGGTGAGCAGGGGCAGGTCCGCGGCGAGGTCCTTCGCGAAGTCGCATTCGCCTTCTGCCGCCTCCCCGAATGTCCGGTCGCAGATCGTGCGCGCGTGCCGCCGGATCCGGACCTCCAGCCCGGCCACGGCCCTGGGCGTGAACGACCGGCTCAGCATCCGGCGCAGCCGGATGTGTTCCGGCGGGTCCATGTTCAGCATCATGTTCCGGACGTACCGCAGGGCCTCCGGCGTGGCCGGGTCGCGGATCTGGGTCGCCCCGAGCGAGGAGGAGAAGAGCGCCGGCTGGTTCAGCACGTGCTCGACATCGGCGTGGGAGAGGACGAGCCAGAAACCGGGGCCTTCCGGCCACCCGAGTACCGGCGTCTCCTCGACCCACACGACGGGGCGGTCACGGCGCAGCCGGGCCAGCGCTCCGAACGGCACCCCGTCGGCGTAGGTGGCGGGGTCGAAGACGACCTCCGTGTCGGGCCGGGTTGTCATACCTGTAGTCCTGCCCCGGCCGGGGCAGGACTACAGCCCGGCGGCGATCTCGTCGGTGAGCCGGGCGGCGGTGCCGAGGAGGGACGCGCTGGTGCGGGCTCGCTTGAAGTACAGGTGGGCGTCGTGCTCCCAGGTGAACCCGATCCCGCCGTGCAGCTGGACCGCCTGGGCGGTGACCTCCTTGTAGGCGTCCCCGCAGGTCAGTGAGGCGATCGCGCTGATGTGCTCCAGTTCCGGATCGTCGTCGGCGGCGGCCGCGGCGGCGGCGCGGGCGGCGGACTTCGCGGACTCGGTAAGGATCAGCAGCTCGGCCAGGCGCTGCTTGACCGCCTGGAAGGAGCCGATCGGCCGGGCGAACTGGATCCGGTCCCTGGCGTAGGCGACGGTCGCCTCCAGGCAGTGCTGCGCCCCGCCGGCCTGCTCGGACGCCAGCAGCGCCCGGGAGACGGCGGTGGCCTTCGCGATGGCGGCCGACGCGTCCGGCGGCCCTATCCGCCCGGCCGGGACGTCGCGGAAGGTCAGGCGGGCCTGCTTGCGGGTCTGGTCGAGGGTGACCAGCCGTTCGCGCTCCAGGCCGGGCGCGTCCGGCGCGATGGCGAACACCCCGGGGGCGCCCCCGGCGTCCGCCACGACCAGGATCAGCCCGGCCGAGGCCCCGTCGACGACGAACCCCGCGGTCCCCTCCAGGACCCATTCATTCTCCGAACGGGCCTTCGCCGCCGTCCCGCCGCCGGAGCCGCGCGCCACCGTGGCGGTGAGCCCGCCGCCGGCGATCGGCGGCGCGTACCGGGCCAGGGCCGCCTCGTCGCCGAGGGCGACCAGCAGCGGGACCGCCAGCCCGGCGGTGGCGAACAGCGGCGAGCACAGCAGCGACGCGCCCGCCTCCTCGAACGCGATGCCCAGCTCCACGGCGGTCTGGCCCGCGCCGCCGTGGTCCTCGCCCACGGCGAGGCCGGGGAGCCCGAGTTCGCCCGCCAGCCGGCGCCAGGTCCTGGGCTCGTAGCCGTCGGGAGTGGCCATGGCGCGGCGGACGTCGCCGGACGTGCTGAGCTGGGCCAGCGCGTCCCGGACGGCCTCGCGGAGCAGGTCCCGGTCTTCAAGGGAAGTCGCCATGATAATATCTTATACATTATGAACCATGATCTCACAGGTCTGGCCGGACCGGAAACGACGGCGGACGACGCGGTGGCGGCGGTCCGGTCCTGGGTGGCGGCGAACGTGCCCGGATCGTGGCGCGAGGCGGGCGAGCGCGGCGGGCCGGCCGAGGTGCGGAAGGTACGGACCCGTGAGGAGTACCGGGAGTGGTACCCGGTCTACGGCCGGTCCGGCCTGGCCGCGGCCGGCTGGGAGGTCGGCTACGGCGGCCTGGCCTGGTCCCGGGAGACGGCGGGCACGGTGGAGCGGTTCCTGCGTCCCTATCACCTGCCCCGGCTGAACCCCCTCGGGCTGAACCTGGCCGCGCCCGCGCTGTTCGCCCACGGCACGCACGAGCAGCGCCTGCGCTTCCTGCCGCCGATCGTGGCCGCCGAGGAGCTGTGGTGCCAGCTGTTCAGCGAGCCCGGCTCCGGCAGCGACCTGGCCTCCCTGTCGACCCGCGCCGCGAAGAACGCCGACGGCGACTGGGTGATCGACGGTTCCAAGATCTGGACCACCTGGGCCGACCAGGCGTCGTTCGCGGTGCTGCTGGCCCGCACCGACCCGGACCTGCCCAAGCATCAGGGCATCACCTACTTCCTGATCGACATGCGCCAGCCCGGCGTCACGATCCGGCCGCTGCCCCACATGGGCGGCGAGACCGAGTTCTTCCAGACGTTCCTGGACGGCGCCGTCGTCCCCGACTTCCAGCGGGTCGGCGACCGGGGCACCGGCTGGAAGGTCGCCCAGGCGACGCTGTCCGGCGAGCGGCAGATGGTGTCCGGGGCCGGCTCCGGCGGCGTCGACCGGATCGGCGGCGCCAGCACCCGCCGCCTGGTCCGCCTGGCCCGCCAGCGCTCCGAGGCCGGCCACGACGGCGGCTGGGACGACGTCCGGACCCGGGACCGCCTGGTCCGCCTGTACTGCGAGGAACGGGTCCGGGCCTGGACCAACCAGCGGATCCGCTCCCGCCTGGCGGCCGGCCGCGCGCCCGGCCCGGAAAGCTCCATCGGCAAGGTCCACGCCGCGGAACTGAACCAGCGGGTCCAGGAGGCGGCCGCCGACCTGCTCGGCGGCGACGGCCTGGCCTGGGCGGCCGGGCCGGACGGCGACACGGACTCGATGGCCGCCTACGCGGCCTCCATGCCGGCCGAGGTCGCCGGCATGCTCCGTTCCCGGGCCAACACCATCGAGGGCGGCACCAGCGAGGTCAACCGCAACGTCCTGGCCGAGCGTGTCCTCGGCCTCCCCAAGGACCCCGACCCGTGGAAGGGCAAGCCCTGGAAGGACCTCCCGCGGAGCTGAGACGGCGATAGGCAAGATATCTTTAGTAAAGTATAAAAGATGACGTGGTCGAGAATGATCTGCTGGGGCTGCCGGTCCGGCCGCGCGAGGTGGACTGGGGGCCGCTGACCCGGCCCCGGCGCGCGGCGTTCATCGGAGCGGCCGACCGCGAGGGCAGCCGGCAGCGGGCCCAGTTCGGTTTCTTCCGCCAGCGGGTCGAGCCGCTGGGGTGCGAGGTCATCGGCGTCCACCCGTCCAAGACCGAGATCGACGGCGCGCCCGCCGTGCCGTCGGTGCTGGACATCGACGGCGACGTCGACGTCGCCGTGGTGCTGGCCCGGGACGCCGTCCCGGCGGTGGAGGAGTGCGTGCGCAAGGGCGTCGCGTTCGTCATCGTGCTCTCGGCCGGATTCGCCGAACCCGGCGCCGGTGCGGACCGGGCCGCCCGGGAACGGCTGGCCGGACTGGGCCGGGGCCGGACCCGGATCATCGGGCCGGACACCAACCTGAACTTCTTCGAACGCTGGCGGTGCGACCTGCCCGGCCGGAAGCTGGCCATCGTCAGCCAGTCCGGGTTCCAGGGCCGGGCCCTGTCCCAGGCCGAGGTCTGCGGAACCGCGATCCAGTCCTGGGCCACGACCGGGGGCGAGGCCGACCTGGAGTGGGCCGACTTCGTCTCCTACTACGCGGGCCTGCCCGGCACCGGTGCGATCGCCACCTGCGTCGAGGGCTTCCGCAGCGGCCGGACCATGATGCTGGCGGCGGGCGCCGCCGCCGCGCGGGGCATCCCGATCGTGGCGATCACGGCGGGCCGGTCCGGCGCCGTCCACGACGCGGCCTTCGCCCAGTCCGGGATCGTCCGGGTCGACGACCACGACGAGGCGATCGAGATCTCCGGGATGTTCTGCCACGCGCCGCCGCTGACCGGGCCCGACGGGGCGGCGGTCTACGCGCTGTCCGGCGGGACCGCGGCCCACCTGGCCGCCCTGTGCGCGGCCGGCGGCGTGCCGGTCCCCCGGCTGAGCGACGCCCCGCCGGCCGGGCGGGCCGCCCTGGACGCCGTCATGGACGATGACCGGGCGGGGATGGTCCTGGTACCGGTCGCCGGCTTGCTCCCCGGCATGATCGAGCCTCTCGCCCGCGACCTCGTGAAACTGCACGCCGCCGGGCGCAAGCCGATCCTGGTCACCTGGGCCTCCCCGGTCCGGGACGACGACGGCTACCGGATGCTGTGCGAGGCCGGGGTGCCGGTCTTCCACTCGCTGACCGCCACGGTGCGCGGGGCGAAGGCCCTCATTGACCACCGGCGGTTCCGGACGGCCTACCGGGACCCGTTCGGCGCCGTGGCGACCGCGCCGACCGGGCGGGGATCCTGGGCCGCCGCGGCGCTGCGGGCCGCAGACGCCCTGGACGAGGCCGAGGCGAAGTCCCTGCTGGAGCCCTTCGGGATTCCGGTCATCGGCGAGGCCGTCGCGGTCTGCCCCGGCGACGCGCGGGAGGCCGCGGCCGCGGCGGGCGGCCCGGCGGTGCTCAAGGTGCTGTCCCCGGACATCACCCGCAGGTCCGGCCTGGGCCTGGTCCGCCTGGGGGTCACGGCGGCGGACGCGCCGGCGGTCTACGAGGAACTGATCGACGACGCCTCGCGCGCCGTGCCCGGAGCCGAGATCCGGGGGGTGCTCGTGCAGCCGCTCGTGACCGACACGGTGGCGGAGGTCATGGTCGGGGTCAGCCGCGAAGATCCGTTCGGCCCGGTCGTGGTGTTCGGCCTGGGCGGCGTCTTCACGGAAGTCCCGGGAGACGTCCGGTTCGGGGTGCCGCCGTTCGGCCGGGACCGGGCGCGGGAGATGGTGACCGGGGTGCGGGGCGCGGCGCTGCTGACGGGCGCGCGCGGACGTCCCGCCGCCGACACCGAAGCCCTGGTCGACCTGGTCATGAACGTGCAGGACCTCGTGCTGGAGGCCGGGGACTCCATCGCCGCGCTGGACCTGAACCCGGTGCTGGCCCGCCCGCGCGGGCGGGGCGCGCTCGCCGTGGACGCGCTGATAGTCCCCCGGTAACCCCGCCATTACGATAAAGATAGAGAAGTTAACAATCTTCGTTGAAGGAGTGATCGTTGCGCCAGCTGCGCCAGCCCCGGCTCGCCGAGATCGTCGCGGCCCGGCTCCGCGACGACATCCTCACCGGAAAGCTGAAGGAAGGCGACAGCCTGCCCCGGCAGGAGGACTTGTTCACCGAGTTCCGGGTGAGCCCGCCCGCGGTCCGCGAAGCCATGCGGATCCTGGAGACCGAGGGCCTGATCGAGGTACGGCGGGGCAACGTGGGCGGGGCGGTCGTCCACCTGCCGACAGCCGGCCGGACCGCCCAGATGATCTCCATGGTGCTGCAGACCCGCGGGGCCACGCCGGGCGACGTGAGCGGCGCGCTGTCGCAGATCGAGCCGGTGTGCGCGCGGCTGTGCGCGGGCCGGGAGGACCGGGAGACCGAGGTCGTGCCGCACCTGCGGGCGGCGATCGAGGCGCAGCACGCGGAGTTCGACGACGTCGCCCGGTACAACGCGAACGCCCGCGCGTTCCACGAGACCCTGGTGGAGCGCTGCGGCAGCGAGACGATGATCCTGGTGATCGGGGCGCTGGAGACGATCTGGTCCGCGCACGAGGGGGCCGTGTGGGGGCCCCGGGCCGCCGAGGGTTCCGCGGACGAGCACGCGGACTCGCCGCTGGCGCAGCAGACCCGCCGGGCCGCGCTGCGGGACCACGAGAAGCTGCTGGCCGCGATCGAGTCCGGGGACGCCGAGCGCGCCTACAAGCTGGCCAGCGTTCACCTGGCCGCGACCCGGCACTCGACGCTATCCTCGGGCGACGCCGGGACGATCAACGCCAGCCTGGTCGGCGGGATCTCTGATTGAGGAAGCCGGGACGCGGCCAGGCCACGGGGCCCGGCCGCGTCGCAACGGGGTTAACTCGCCGGCTTGCAGGCGGCCGGCAGCTTGGATTTGCCGCCGCCCTGCATGGCGAGCAGCGCGCAGAAGCTCTTGACGCTCACCTTCCAGGTGCCGCCCTCCTTCACCGCCTCGCCCGCCTGGCTGGTCAGGGCGGGAGTGCCGCTGACCAGGATGTCGTAGGTGACCTTGGCGGTGCTGCCGGTCACGGTCACCGCGTCGACCTTGGCGGTCGAGGTCGCCGACTGCGGGTTCTTCGACATGGCGGCCAGTGCCGTCCCGAACGACGACGCGTGCTGCAGCAGCGCCAGGCGCTTGGCCTGGGGCGCCTTCGGGTTAAAGAACTCGACCCAGTTCGCGGCGATCTTCTTCTGGTCCGGGCTGTTCAGCGCGGGCTTCACGGGCGCGGCGGCCGCCGACGACGCCGGGGCGCTCGGCGCGGGCGCCGGCGCCTTGGGGGAGGAGGCGGAACTGCCGCAGGCGGTCACCGATACCAGCGCGACCGCGGCGGCACCGGCGGCCAAAGCCGACTTCTTCATGGGAATTCCTTTCAGGGATGTCATGCGCGGATACCTCCCTGGGCGGGCTCGCGCCCGGCCTTCAGGGACAGGACGATGAGGACGCAGAGCACGGCGCCGATGAGCCCGACCACGTAGGCCCACGTGTAGCCGCTGTAGGCGTAGACCTGGGGGACGACGGAGGTGACCGGCACCATCGTGCCGCCCTTGGGCTCCATCGCCGTGAGCGTGAACGGGGACAGGACGAGCACCGAGGTGAGGATCGCGGTGATGAAGGACGTGCCGATCGAGCCGATGCCCGCGACCGCGCCCGCGCTGATCGCCTGCTCCTCGGGGGGCACGACGTCGATCAGCATGTTCGGCGACGTGCCGTAGTACATGCCCATGCCGACCGACGCGGCGACGAAGAAGATCGCGCCGGCCAGCCAGTCGTGCCACAGGACCATGCCCACGCCGGCGATGACCATGAAGACCATGCCGACCAGCATCGGGATGCGGCCGCCCACCTTGCGCGACCACGCGGCGGCGACCGGGCCGAGGATCATCCCGGCGATCCCGCCCACCAGCAGGATGTGCCAGGCGAACCCGAACAGGTCGAAGCCGGCGCCGTAGCTGAGATCCCCGTGGAAGGTGATCAGCTTCTCCAGCAGGGCCATCGTCGTGCCCTTGGGGGCCTTGGCGACCGCCTGGGCCAGGATCTCGCCCTTGATCATCTTGTCGCTGATCATGTACATGAAGGCCGGCAGGTACGTGAACACGGTGTAGGTGCCGGTGAACACGAACGAGATGAGCAGGAGGCCCGCGACCTTCGGCTGCCGGAACAGGCTCAGGTTGACGGTCGGCGCGGACGTCTTCGTCTGCCACCACAGGAAGGCGGCGAGCATGATCACTCCGACGATCAGGCAGACCAGGGACTTGGGCGCGGCCCAGCCCCAGCTCGACCCCTCGCTGAGGTAGAGCAGGACGCCGGTGACGCCGAGGCCGACGCCGATCACGCCGGGGATGTCGAGCCTCTGCCGCTTGCGGATCCCGCTTTCGGGCACGAGCGGGATGAACAGGGCGATGGCGACGGCCATGTAGACGACCATGAACCAGAAGATCGCGCGCCAGTCCCAGGTGTCGGTCAGCCAGCCGCCGATCAGCGGGGCGGCGACCCCGGAGATCCCGATACCCGTGCCCATGAAGCCGATCGTGATCGGCACCCACGACCGCGGCATGATGTCGCGGATCAGGCTGTAGCAGAGGGCGGACATCGCGATCGCGATGCCCTCGAGGCCGCGCCCGACGAGGAACAGGGCCCAGACGCTGGTCGTGGCGCAGAGCAGCGTGCCGATCCAGAAGACGACGGCGGAGATGAGCATCATCCGCTTCTTGCCCCACAGGTCGGCGGCCTTGGTGATCAGGACGATGGTGGCGCCGCCGACGATCCCGATGATGGTGACCATCCAGCTGATCTGGGCTCCGGCGGCCGGGAAGGACTTGCCGACCAGCGGCGTGATCACCATGGCGAGCGAGTACGTGAACGGGATGATCTCCGCCAGCAGGACGACGGTGACCAGCACGGTGATGAGACGGGCCCGGCTCGTCGACTCGGGCAGGCGCCCGTCGTCGGCGGGGCCGGGCGGCGCGGCCACGGGCGGCGCGGTTTCCTCTGCCAA
>WRBL01000117.1 GCA_009784565.1 Streptosporangiales bacterium
ACTGGCCGGCCGCTCACCGGCTCGTGCTCTGTCACTGCTTGAGTCTCCTGGAGGTACGCCACGTCCGCGCGGCCGGACCTGGCCGCCGCTAAGCGGCTAACCCCGGTCACGCATGACGGTGAAGATGTGTGCGGGCCGCGTTGCCGGGTCGAGGAACACGTAGTTGGACTGCCCCCAGCGGTAAGAGTCGCCCGTGAGCTCATCCGTAACGGAGAACCCCTCGTGCCAGCCGATACCGAGCGAGGGCAAGTCCAGCGAGACCGTGGCCTCTCTGGGCTGATGCGGATCAAGATTCACTACAACCAGGACGGTGTCGGAGACCGTGCCGTCCTGTTCCCCCGTCCGCGGCGCCGCCGCTGTCACAGAGGATCTCTCCGTGATCGTACCTGCCCCGTAGACGGTTCCCGAACCGGTTTCCGGAGTGGTTATTTCTCTGCCGGAAACCCGCTTGGAGAAGCAGATCAGATCTGGCTGATCTACATGATGGAAGCGTAGGTTACGCAGCCAGGAGAGAGCCGGGTGGCTATTGCGAATTCTGTTGAGTTCCGTGATAAACGGGGCGATTCCCAGGCCGTCGCGGGCCGCCGCCTCCCAGTCGCGCGGGCGGAACTGGTACTTCTCCGAGTCCAGGTACTCCTCGCTGCCCGGGCGCAGCGGAGTGTTCTCGCAGAGCTCGTAGCCGGAGTAGATCCCCCAGGTCGGGCTGAGCATGGACGCCAGCACCGCCCGGATCCTGAACGCCGGCGGACCCCCGTGCTGCAGGTATTCGTGCAGGATGTCGGGGGTGTTGGCGAAGAAGTTGGGCCGCATGTACGCGGCCGTCTCGCGGCTGAGCTCCGTGAGGTAGTCGGTCAGCTCGTCCTTGCTGTTCCGCCAGGTGAAGTAGGTGTAGGACTGGTGGAACCCGACCTTGCCCAGGGTGCGCATCATCGCGGGCCGGGTGAAGGCCTCGGCCAGGAACAGCACGTCCGGATCGGTCTCGCGAATATCGGCGAGCAGCCGTTCCCAGAATTTCAGCGGCTTGGTGTGGGGGTTATCGACGCGGAAGATTCGCACGCCGTGTCCCATCCACAGGCGGACTACCCGGTTTATCTCCCTGTAGATGCCCTCGGGGTCATTATCGAAATTAAGCGGGTAAATGTCCTGGTATTTCTTCGGAGGGTTCTCGGCGTAGGCGATGGACCCGTCGGCCCGGGTCGTGAACCACTCGGGATGCTCCTTCACCCACGGGTGGTCCGGCGAGGCCTGCAGGGCCAGGTCGATGGCGACCTCCAGGCCGAGTTCGCGCGCCCGCTTCACGAAGTCGTCGAAGTCGTCGAACGTCCCCAGGTCCGGGTGGATCGCGTCGTGCCCGCCCTCGGGGGACCCGATCGCCCACGGCACGCCGGGATCGCCGGGCTGCGCCTCCAGGGTGTTGTTACGGCCCTTGCGGAACGTGGTCCCGACCGGGTGGACCGGCGGCAGGTAGACGACGTCGAAGCCCATGCCGGCGATGGCGGTCAGGCGCTCCGCGGCCGTGCGGAAGGTCCCCGACACTGGCTCCCGCCGGCCCATCGGGTCGAACTGGACGCCCTCGGACCGGGGGAAGAACTCATACCAGGACCCGTACAGGGCCCGCGGGCGGTCCGCCTGCACCGGCATCCGGGACGACCGGGTGAGCAGGTCGCGCAGCGGGAACTCGCCGAGAACCGCGGTGATCTCCGGGGCCTGGGCGGCCGACAGCCGGTCCCACGGCGGGATCGCCCGGTCGCGCAGTTTCCTGGCCAGGCCGGTCAGCGTGGTCTTGGCTTTGGCGGTTCTCGCGGCGCCTGGCGCCTGCTTGATCGACTTCGCGGCGCGCTCGAAGACGAGCGCGCCCTCGGCCAGCATGAGCTCCACGTCCTGGCCGCGGGGGATCTTGATCTCCGCGTCGTGATGCCACTGGGCGACGGGATCGCTCCATGCCTCGACGTGGAACTGCCACGGGCCCTCGCTGGTCACCGTGACCTCCGCCCCGTACCGGTCGGTGCCGGGCGTGAGTTCGCGCATCCGGACCAGGGGACCGGGGTTGCCCGCCGGGTCCCGCAGCACCACGCCGGCGCCGAGCGCCCCGTGACCCTCCCGGATAACGGTGGCACTGACCTGGAATGTCTCGCCGGAGACCGCCTTCACGGGGCGGCGGCCGCACTCCACGGCAGGTTCGACGTCGAGGATGGGGATACGTCCGATCACGCGGCTACCGTATCCACTCGCGGAACGTCCATGCCACTCGTCGCGATGATCATTCCCCCGCTGTTTCCTCGGGTCTTTCTATAGATCGGGCGACGGCCGGCGATGTAGCGGGCACTGGCTGGAGAAGGACCCTATGATGACTCACCGTGAGAGCGATCCGACGATTCACCGTCCGAGTAACGCTTCCGCAGCGGCTTGAGCCGCTGCATGACCTGATGCTCAATCTGCGCTGGTCATGGCATCCGCCCGCGATGGAACTGCTGAGCTCCATTGACGCCGACGCCTGGGAACGGGCCGGCGGCGACCCGGTCGCGATGCTCAGCGCGCTCCGCCCGGGCAAGCTGGCCGAGCTGGCGGAGGACGAAGACTTCCTGCGGCGACTGGACGAAGTCGTCACCGACCTGCGCGCGTACGCCGGCGAGCCGCGCTGGTACCAGTCCGGCGACGCCGGGGCCGTTGACGCGCTGCCGAAGGCAATCGCCTACTTTTCCCCGGAGTACGGGATCACCGCCGTGCTGCCGCAGTACTCCGGCGGCCTCGGCATCCTGGCCGGGGACCACCTCAAGTCCGCCAGCGACCTCGGCGTGCCGCTGATCGGCGTCGGCCTGCTGTACCGGCACGGGTACTTCACCCAGTCCCTGCAGGCCGACGGCTGGCAGGCCGAGCGTTACCCGGCCGACGACCCGAACGGGCTGCCGCTGTCGGTTCTCCGGCGGCCGGACAACGGCGAGCCGGTGCAGGTGACGGTGACCCTGGCGGACGGGAAACTGCTGCACGCACAGGTCTGGCTGGCCCAGGTGGGCCGGGTGCCGCTGCTGCTGCTCGACTCCTACGTGGCCGAGAACGAGCCCGCCCTGCACGAGGTCACCGACCGGCTGTACGGCGGCGGTACCGATCACCGGCTGCGCCAGGAACTGCTGCTGGGCGTGGGCGGGGTCCGGGCCGTTCGGGCGTTCTGCGGGATCACCGGGCACCCCGAGCCCGAGGTGTTCCACACCAACGAGGGACACGCCGGCTTCCTGGGCCTGGAACGGATCCGCGAGTACCACGAGGCCGGCCTTTCGTTTTCCGAGGCGCTGGAACTCACCCGGGCCGGCACCGTCTTCACCACCCACACGCCGGTCCCGGCGGGCATCGACCGGTTCCCCCGCGACCTGGTGGAACGGCACATGGAGCCGGTCCTGGCCTCCTGGGGCGTGCCGCTGGACAAGGCCCTGGCCCTCGGCGCCGAGACCTACCCGGGCGGCGACCCGCACGTGTTCAACATGGCCGTGATGGGCATGCGCCTCGCGCAGCGGGTCAACGGAGTATCCCTGCTGCACGGGCACGTCAGCCGGGAGATGTTCGCCGGGCTGTGGCCGGGCTTCGACACCGAGGAGGTGCCGATCGGCTCGATCACCAATGGCGTCCACGCCCCCACCTGGGTCGCCCCGGAGATCTCCGACCTCGGCTACGCCGCCGACGCGGACGCCGGCCACCTGTGGGAGATCCGCAAGCGCCTGCGGACCCGGATGGTCACCGAGACCCGGCGGCGGCTGCGCGAGTCCTGGCGGCAGCGCGGCGCGTCCGGCGCGGAGCTCACCTGGATCGACGACGTTCTCGACCCGGACGTACTGACCATCGGGTTCGCCCGGCGCGTGCCGTCCTACAAGCGGCTCACCCTGATGCTGAACGACCCTGAGCGCCTGGCCGCGCTGCTGAACGACCCCGACCGGCCGATCCAGATCGTGATCGCGGGCAAGGCCCACCCGGCCGACGAGGGGGGCAAGCGCCTCATCCAGCAGATGGTCCGGTTCGCCGACTCCGAGACCGTCCGCCGCCGGATCGTGTTCCTGCCGGACTACGACATGGCGCTGGCCCGTTACCTGGTCCAGGGGGCCGACGTCTGGCTGAATAACCCGCTGCGCCCCCTCGAGGCCTGCGGCACCTCCGGGATGAAGGTCGCCCTCAACGGCGGCCTCAACCTCTCGGTCCGCGACGGCTGGTGGGACGAGTGGTACGACGGCGGCAACGGCTGGGAGATCCCCACCGCCGACGGAGTGGATGATCCCGCCCGCCGGGACGAGCTTGAGGCCTCCGCCCTGTACGAACTCCTGTCCAAGAACGTGGCGCCGCTGTTCTACGAGGCCGGGCCGGACGGAGTGCCCGGCGGCTGGGTGCAGATGATGAAGCACGCCCTGCGCACCCTCGGCCCGCTGGTCCAGGCGGACCGCATGGTCGGCGACTACGTGAAGAACCTGTACGCCCCCGCGGCGGAGTCCTCCCGCGCGCTCGCCGCCGGCGACCGCTCCGAGGCCCGTTCCCTGGCGGCGTGGAAGGACCGGGTCCGCCAGGCCTGGCCCGAGGTCCGGATCGATCACGCGGAGACCGACGGAGCGGAGCTCAGCCTGGGCGCCGTGCTGAACGTGCAGGCCACCGTCGCGCTGGGCGGGCTGTCGCCCGACGACGTGTCCGTCGAGGTGGTGTACGGCCGTCCCGGTGAAGACGACGAGATCGCCGAGCCGAACTACGAGGTGCTGACGGCCGACGGCGCCGGGGCCGCCGGCGACTCGCTCACCCGGTTCACCGGAACGGTCGAACTCGGACGCCCGGGCCCGTTCGGCTACACGGTCCGGATCGTGCCCCGCCACCCGCTCCTGGTCAACCGGGCCGAACTCGGCCTGGTTACCTACCCGGACGCCCCCGCTGGCATGACCAACGGCGACCTGCGGTAGCTGTCCCGCTCGTTGAGGCCAGCCTGCCCGGCACCAGGATGACAGGTGCCGGGCAGGTTTGAGCGAATTGCCGGATTTGTTCCCATGATCAAATTAATGAGTGGATTAGGCGCATTGACAGTGCGCCTAATCCACTCGTAAGCGCGAAGCGCGCCCGGATGGTTAACGGCCCTGGAAGGTGGCCTTTCCGGGGCCGTTCTCCATGAAGCTCTTCATGCCGGCCTTCTGGTCCTCGGTCGCGAAGAGGCCGGAGAAGTGGATGCGCTCGATCTCCAGGCCGGTGGGCAGGTCGACCTCCAGGCCGGCGTTCACCGCCTGCTTGGCGGCGCGCAGCGCCAGGGCCGGTCCGCCCGCGTACTGCTTCACCAGGTCCTGGGCCGCCTGGTAGACCTCCGCGTCCGGCACGACCTTGTCGGCCAGTCCGATCGCGAGGGCCTCGTCGGCCTTCACGAACCGGCCGCTGAAGATCAGGTCCTTGGCCTTGGCCGGGCCCACCAGCCGGGGCAGGCGCTGGGTCCCGCCCGCGCCGGGGATGATGCCGAGGAGGATCTCCGGCTGCCCGACCTGGGCGCTGGCGCCCAGGATCCGGAAGTCCGCGGTCAGCGCCAGTTCGAGGCCGCCGCCAAGGGCGTACCCGGTGATGGCGGCCACGACCGGCTTCGGAATGTTCGCGACCGCGGAGAAGGAGGCCTGGAGCTTCGATGAGCGCTCGGCCATCTGCCCGTAGGTCATGTCCGACATCTCCTTGATGTCGGCGCCGGCCGCGAAGACCTTCTCGCCGCCGTAGAGGATGACGGCACGGACGCCCGGGTCCTCGCTCACCTGCGCGGCGGCCTCGGCGATCTCGTCCTGCACCTGCGCGTTGAGCGCGTTCATCTTCGGCCGGTCCAGCCGTATCGTCGCGATCTGGTCCGCCGTCTCGACCCGCACGAACTCGCCCACGCCGTCCTCCTTAGCAAATCAGCCACGGGCACGCGGTGCGCTGCGTGCCCGTGGCCAACCTACATTGCCTCTCGTGAGCGATATCAGCCCGCCGGCGCGGTGCTAACTTAATTCCGTGATGCCGAGATGACTGAGCCGGACGACAACCTTTCCCTGGAGATGGTGGCGGCGGCGCTGCGGGTCGACAGCGCCGACGCGGCCGTGTACGCGCGGGTTCTCACGAAGTCGCTCAGCGAGGCACTGCCCCCCGACTACGTGACGGTGGAACGCGAGCGCTCCATGTCCGACCGGATGCACGGACGCCCCGGCGAGATCTCCAAGGTCGTGGTCAGGCTGGACGACCAGATCATGACCCTCGCGGTGAAGAAAGGCAAGCCCGTCGCCGAGGTCTGCCGCGAGGTGCGGGGCGTGATCCTGTCGCGGGAGACCGTGCCGCTGCAGCAGTGGGCCGGCGCGCTCGCCTCCGCCCTGGTCGCGCATGCCGAGAGCAACGCCCAGGCCGCCGAGGCCCTGCGCCGCATGGTCCTCGGGACCTGACTGGCCCTGTACCGTAAGCGTGGCTTTACCGAAAAATTGCCGGCTGCCGCATAGTCTGGAAGGACCATGCCTGCACTGGAATCGCTGCCGGGGAAGATCGGCCCGTACCGCCTGCTCGAGAAGATCGGCGAAGGCGGGATGGGGGTCGTTTACCTTGCCCGGGATAAGCAGAACCGCACCGCCGCGGTCAAGGTTCTCGGCCCGCTCGTGGCCGACGACCCGGACGCGCGCCGCCGCCTCGCCCGCGAAGTCGAGACCATGCGGCGGGTACGCAGCCCGCACGTGGCCGAGGTTCTCGACGCTGACATCACCGGCCCCTCGCCGTACGTGGCCACCCGGTACGTCAACGGGCGCACGCTGGAGGACGTCGTGCGCCAGGACGGGCCGCTGCGCGGGGCCGCGCTGGACCGGCTCGCCGCGGGCCTGGCGTCCGCGCTGACCGCGATCCACAAGGCCGGGGTCATCCACCGCGACCTCAAGCCGGGCAACGTGATGCTCGACGAGGGAAAGCCGGTGGTGATCGACTTCGGCATCGCCAACGCCGCCGATACCGTCAGCCGGATCACCCAGGCCGGGATGGTGATGGGCACGCCCGGCTACCTGGCCCCGGAAGTGATCGAGGGCCAGGACAGCAGCGGCGCCTCCGACGTGCATTCCTGGGGAGCGACCGTCGCCTACGCCGCGACCGGCCGCGAGCCGTACGGCACTGGCGGCTTCCAGAACGTCTTCTACCGGGTCCTGCAGGGCAAGGCCGAGCTGGACGGGGTGCCCGGGCGGCTGCTTCCCCTGGTCCGGTCCGCGCTGTCGGTGGACCCGGCGGGCCGTCCGGACCCGCAGTCGCTGGCCCGGTCCTGCGGTGAGCTGTACTCCCGCAGCGGCGGGGCCGGCGGCGAATCCACCGTTCCCGACGACGACCGCTTCGACGGGGTCCGGTCCGGTGCCGACCCGACCAGATACGACGAGACCCGCGTCGACCAGCCGAAGGTGGACTTCACCCGCATGGACCCGACCCGCATGGACCGGACCAGGGCCGCCGACGCGGCGGCGCGGCACGCCCCGCCGCCGCTGGCGCCGTACGTGGACCCGCACCCGGGCTGGCAGTACGGCCGGGACAACGACCCGACGCTGCCCGGCCCGTCCACCATGGCGGCGGACGTCTCGGACCTGCTGCCGCCGGTCGACAGCTACGGCAGCCCGTCGCAGCAGGACCGGGAGTACGCCCGGCGCCAGGCCGCGGCCGACCGGGCCGAGCGGCGCCAGGAAGAGGCGGCCAGCATCCCGGAGGGCGGGTACGGCTGGATCGCGCTGGCCCTGGCCGTGCTGGCCATCGGGATCAGCGTGCTGCTCCCGATCCTCGGCACCATCGTCGTGCTCATCGCGCTGACCCTGCTGCGCGCGGCCGACGAGACCGGCCTGGGCGGCGGGCGCCGCAGCAGCACGCTGCTGGTGCTCATCACCGCTCCGCTGACCGTCGTCCGGTCGCTGCTCACCACCGTCATCCAGGCCCCGTTCGCGCTGCTGCTCGGCATCGGGGCGGGCCTGCTGTCCGTGATCTTCCTCCACACCAGCACGCTCCCCGAGGCGGGCGGCTGGGCGGCGGGGGCGGCCGTGGCCTGGTACTGCCTCGGCCCGAGGTCGGGCCAGCCCCGCCGCCAGCTCCGGCGCGCCCTGCGCGGCGCGATCCAGTCCCGCGGGCTCATGCTCGTCGGGCTGATCTCCAGCACCGCGCTGGCCGCGGCCGCGGTGCTGTCCGCGCTGTCTCAGCCGTCACTGATCTTCCCGGCGAACGGCTGGGTAGTTCCGGCGGTGTTCCCGTTCATCGGCGGGATACTGCACGCCATCCAGAGCTGGCTGCTCGGAGTCTCCGTGAGCATGCTGCACCTGCCGTGAGCCGTGCTCGGCCAGGGGCCGGACCAGGCCGAGGGAGATCACCTCGTTAGCCAGGCGGGTACGCCGGTTCGGTCCCTCCGGGATGCGGAACTTCTGGTACAGGCGCAGCAGGTGCTGCTTGACCGCGGCCTCGCTCACCACGAGGTCGCCGGCGATCTCCCGGGCCGTGGCGGGCGTGACGAACGCGTCGTCCGACAGGGCCGGACGGCACAGCGAGACCAGCACGTCAAGTTCCCGGCGGGTCAGCTCGGGAGCGGCCGAGCGCCGCAGTTCCGTCTCGGCGGCGAGTTCCTCCCGGGGCAGGCCCTCGATCCGGCACCGGGCCGAACCGAAGCTCAGCACGTCGCCGTCCTCCAGCACCCGCCGCGCGACGGGCCGTCCGTTCACCCGGGTGCCGTGACGTGATAATCCGAGATCGGCCACGTACGCGTACGGGCCGCGGCGCACGATCTCGGCGTGCAGACGGGACACACTCGGATCGCTCAGCCGGACGTCCGCGCCCTGCCCCCTGCCAATCGTCGTCACCTCGTCCTTCAGCGCGATGACTTCCCCGGTCTCCTCAATGCGAATGTGCGGCGTGTCCACCCCGGACCTCCAGGCTTGCGAAGCTTACGATGACGTGACCATTACCTCACTGTAGGGATACCCGGCCGTCGCGGTGGGCTACCCGGGAATGAATGGCGAATCGCGGTAATTGCCGCGACAGGCGGTTTTCGCCACGTTCGGCCATCTATGTGACTCCTCTAACAGGTAAGCTTCGAGCGTGCCGCCAGACCCGGTGCGGTCACCACCCTCCCCAGGTGGTGATAATGACCGTGAGGTCCGCCACATTGGCCGGGACGCGCGGCGACGGTACGTACCTTGCGCTACACAATGCCCCGGCGTATGAGGAGGTCGTCCATGCTGAGCGGGACCATGACCCCAGGCGGCAGCCAGCGCTGCCTGGAACGCCACCCGGAGCGACGCGGGTGACCGCTTCTATGACGCCGCACACGAAGACCGAGCCTGAGGCCCGGGCCACCCGGACCCCGGTCCCCTTTGACGTCCTTCCTCCCTGGGGAGAAGGCCGGAGCGGGAGAGAAGGCACTGCTCGTTCGGCGGGAATCTCGTCCCCGGCATCCCACCGGGCGCCGGCCCGCCCGCCCCTGGCCGCCGCCGCCCTCATTCCCTACGTCGCCGTGCTGGTCCTGGTGACCGCAGGGGTCTACATCGCATGGCATCAGGGATCGCGCGGCGGAGGCCTGGGCGGAATGATCGCGGGCGTGGCCTTCCTGGCCGCCGCGGGAGTCCGGATGGCGCTGCCCAGGCAGCTGGCGGGCCTGCTCGCCTCCCGCAAGCGCACCACCGACGTGGCCACGCTGGTGGCCTTCGGCGCCATCCTGCTGCTCCTCGGGATCGTGCTCCCGGGCTGAGCCGCCAGCCCGCCGGCATAGGCACGGCGACGGCACAGACACGGCGAAGGGCCCGCCGGGAAAACCGGCGGGCCCTTCGCGCGGGACCAGGCGCAGAGCGCCTAGAGGGAGGCGAGCGCCTCGTTGAAGGTCTTCGAGGGCCGCATCACGGCGCTGGCCTTCTCGTCGTCCGGCAGGTAGTAGCCGCCGATGTCGGCCGGCTTTCCCTGCACCGCCGCTAGCTCGGACACGATCGCCGGTTCCGCCGCGGTCAGCGTCTCCGCCAGGTTCTTGAACGCGTCGGCGAGGCCGGCGTCCTCGGTCTGCGCGGCCAGTTCCTGGGCCCAGTACAGGGCCAGGTAGAAGTGGGATCCGCGGTTGTCGAGCGTGCCGAGCTTGCGGCCCGGGCTCCGGTCGGCTTCGAGGAACGTGGCGGTCGCCCGGTCCAGCGCGTCGGCCAGCACCCTGGCCGCCGGGGCTTTGGCGTACGCCGCGTACTGCTCCAGCGACGGCACCAGGGCGAAGAACTCGCCCAGGGAGTCCCAGCGCAGGTAGTTGTCGCTCACCAGCTGCTGGACGTGCTTGGGCGCGGAGCCGCCGGCCCCGGTCTCGAACAGGCCGCCGCCCGCGATCAGCGGAACGATCGACAGCATCTTGGCCGAGGTCCCGACCTCCAGGATCGGGAACAGGTCGGTGTTGTAGTCGCGGAGCACGTTGCCGGTGACGGAGATCGTGTCCAGGCCGGCGCGGATGCGCTCCAGCGAGTACGCGGTGGCCTGGTCGGGGGCGAGGATCTTGATCTCCAGCCCGTCGGTGTCGTGCTCGGGCAGGTAGGCGCGGACCTTCTTGATCAGCTCGGCGTCGTGAGCCCGGTTCTCGTCGAGCCAGAACACGGCCGGGGTCTTCGAGTCGCGGGCCCGGGCGACGGCCAGCCTGACCCAGTCGCGGACCGGGATGTCCTTGGTCTGGCAGGCGCGCCAGATGTCGCCCGCCGCGACTTGATGGGAGAGCAGGACCTCGCCCGCGGCGTTGGTCACGGTGACCGTGCCGTCGGCCGGGATCTCGAAGGTCTTGTTGTGGGAGCCGTACTCCTCCGCGGCCTGGGCCATGAGGCCCACGTTCGGCACGGTGCCGATGGTCGCGGGGTCGAGCGGGCCGTTCTTCTTCACGTCCTCGATGACGGTCGCGTAGACGCCGGCGTAGGAGGAGTCCGGGATGACCGCGAGGGTGTCGTCGGTGCCGCCGTCGGCGCCCCACAGCTTGCCGCCGTTGCGGATCATGGCCGGCATGGAGGCGTCCACGATGACGTCGCTCGGGACGTGCAGGTTGGTAATGCCCTTGTCGGAGTTGACGTAGGACAGCCGGGGCCCGGCTTCCAGCGCGGCCTCGAAGGCCTTCTCGATCTCCGTCCCGTTGGGCAGGGCCGGGAGGCCGGACAGGATCGAGCCCAGCCCGTCGTTGGCCGACAGGCCGGCCGCGGCCAGGTCGTCGCCGTACTTGGCGAAGATGTCGGAGAAGTAGGCCTGCACCACGTGGCCGAAGATGATCGGGTCAGAGACCTTCATCATGGTCGCCTTGAGGTGCACCGAGAACAGCACGCCGGAGGCCTTGGCCTGGGCCAGGGCGTCCCTGAGGAACTTGTGCAGCTCCGAGACCTGGAGAGACGTGGCGTCGACGACCTCGCCGGCCAGCACCCTCAGCTCCGGGAGCAGGACCTTCTTCTCGCCGTCGGCGGTTTCCAGCGTGATCGTGAGCATGTCATCGGCGGCCAGCGTGACCGACTTCTCGTTGTGCTTGAAGTCATGGTCGCTCATGGTGGCGACGGCGGTCTTCGAGCTCTCGCCGAACGGTTTGTTGACGTGCGGGTGCTTGCGCGCGTAGGCCTTCACCGACAGCGGGGCGCGCCGGTCGGAGTTGCCCTGGCGCAGCACGGGGTTAACGACCGAGCCGACGGCCTTGGCGTACTTGGCCCGGACGATGCTGCCGTGGGTGTCCGACGCCGACTCCGGGTAGTCCGGCAGGGCGTAGCCCTTCTCCTGCAGTTCCTTGATCGCGGCCTTGAGCTGCGGGACCGAGGCCGAGATGTTGGGCAGCTTGATGATGTTGGCCTCAGGGTGCCCGGTCAGTTCCCCAAGCTCGCTCAGCGCGTCGTCGGCCAGGCCGAACTGGGCCAGGATGCGTCCCGCCAGAGAGATGTCACGGGTCTCGATCCCTACGCCGGCCTTCTTGGCGTACGCGGAGACGATGGGAAGGAACGAGTACGTCGCCAGCAGCGGCGCTTCGTCGGTGTGCGTGTAGATGATCTTGGCCATTGGTGTTGGCAGCTCCTGCTCCGACGGGGATCTCCTCGATATCAAGATACCGCTGACGGTCCGCCGGGGACGTGGGGCCTTCCGCCCAGTGATTGGTCTAAACGTGTCGGGTTTATCTCAGCCGGCGGAGAGCCAGTTCGGCAAGGAGCGCGGCGCCATCGGCCAGAACCCCGTCGTCGAAGACGGCCCGCGCGGAGTGATTGGACGGGGCGCCCGCGGGGTCGGCGTCCGGCGGGCACGCGCCCAGGAAGAGGAACGCACCGGGAACTTCCCGCAGGACATAGGAGAAATCCTCCCCGCCGGGCAGCGGGTGCGGCCGGACGGCCGCCCGGTCTTCGGTGAACAGATCCCGCGCCGTCTCCAGCGCGAACGCGGCTTCGGCCGGGTCGTTGACCGTCACCGGGTACCGGCGCTCGAACCGGACGTCCGCCTCAAGACCGTAACCCGAAGCGATATTCCTAACGAGACGGACCGACTCCTCCTCAACCCGCTTTCTCGTCTCTTCGGCGTAAGAGCGAACGGTGCCCTCGAACCGGGCCTCGTCCGGGATCACGTTCCGCGCGGTGCCGGCGTGCAGGCTGCCCACGGTGAGCACGACCGGCTCGAAGATGTCGAACTTCCGCGTCACCATGGTCTGCAGCGCGGTGACGATCTCGCAGATGACCGGCACCGGGTCGGCGCCCTTGTGGGGGAGGGAGGCGTGGCCGCCGCGGCCCCGGACCGTGACGTCGAGCGCGTCGCTGTTGGCCATCATCGGGCCGGGGCGGACCTGGAACTGGGCGTACGGGATGTCGGAGAAGACGTGCAGGGCGTAGGCGGCGCTGACGCCGGTCTCGCCGGCCGCGGTGAGGACGCCCTCGTCGATCATGTGCCGGGCCCCGGCCAGGCCCTCCTCGCCGGGCTGGAACATGAAGACCACGTTGCCGTTGATCGTGTCCTTGCGCTTGCTCAGCAGCCGTGCGGCGCCGGCCAGCATGGCGGTGTGCAGGTCGTGGCCGCACGCGTGCATCGCGTGCCCGGTGGCCGAGGCGTAGGGGACGCCGGTCTCCTCGGCGACCGGGAGGGCGTCCATGTCCGCGCGGAGGAGGACCGTGGGCCCGGGCCCGCCGCCGGTCAGGACGGCGGTGACCGATGTCAGTTTCTCGCCGGTGGAGACGGACAGCGGCAGGCCTTCGATCGCCCGCAGGACCCGGTCCTGGGTCTTGGGCAGCTGAAGGCCGATCTCGGGCTCGCGGTGGAGATCGCGCCGGAGCGCCGTGAGGTCCCCGGCGATCGCCGCCGCCTCGTCGAGTATCGTCACGGGCGCCTCCCTGGCCTTCGGGTGTTTGTTACCAGATGCCCAGAAGGCGGGGGCCTATGCGATCCGCCGCGCGGCCGGCGAGGGGACGGCTTCCATGAAGGCGGGGGGCGTCCAGGACCGTTCGGTGAACGTCCTGGTCACGGCGGCGCGCACGTCGGCGATCGCGCCCGTCGGAACCAGGGCCAGGACCGAGCCGCCGAAACCGCCGCCGATCATCTTCGCCCCGTAGGCCCCGGCGTCGATCGCGGTCTCGACCGTGACGTCGGCCTGGGTCCAGGAGACCTCGAAGTCGTCGCGGAGCGAGGCGTGGCCCGCGGTCAGGAGATCGCCGATATCCCGGTAGACGTCGGCGCCGTCCTCTTCGGCGAGGGCCGTGGCGATCGCCCGGGCCCGTGCGCTGTCGGAGACCACGTGCCGGGCCCGCCGCCGCAGCTTCGGGTCCTCGAGCCGGCCGGCGTCGGCCGGGTCGGTGATCTGTCCCAGGAACGGCACCTCGAGCTGGCGCGCGGCCTCCTCGCACTGGGCCCGCCGCCGGGCGTACGCGCCGTCGGCGAGGGAGTGCGGGACGCACGTGTCGATGACCAGCGAGGAGACGCCGGCGGCCGACGGGCAGAACGGCACCTGGGTGATGTCCCGGGTGGCGCAGTCCAGGAGCATGGCGTGCCCGGCCTGGCACAGCAGCGAGGCGTGCTGGTCGATGATCCCGGTCGGTGCCCCGACGAACTCGTTCTCCGCCTGCCGCGCGACCGCGGCGAGGACCCGGCGGGACATGGCGATGCCGGAGACCTCGCACAGCCCGAGGGCGACCGCGCACTCCAGCGCGGCGGACGAGGAAACGCCCGCGCCGACCGGCAGGTCGGAGTCGATCTCGATGGTCGCGCCGGCTACCGGCACGTCGGCGGCGCGCAGCGCCCAGGCGACGCCGGCCGGGTAGGCGGCCCAGCCCTGCACGCTCGCCGGGCGAAGGCCGTCCACGCCCACGGTGATGATCTCGTCGCCGGGCATCTGCTTGGACCGCATGGCCAGCAGCCCGTCGTCGCGGCGGGTCACCGTCGCGGTCACGCCCTGGGAAAGCGCGAAGGGCAGCACGAGGCCCTCGTTGTAATCCGTGTGCTCGCCCATCAGGTTGGCCCGCCCGGGGGCGAACCAGACACCGCTGGCCGGGGTGCTCACCTCCGCGGGCTTACTTGCCGGAGCGGACGCCGATGAACTTCCAGGCGTCGCCGACCATGTCCCCGAGGCCGCGAGTGACCTTCCAGCCGAGTTCGGACTGGATGCGCTCCGACGAGGCGATCAGAGTGGACGGGTCGCCCGCCCGGCGCGGCGCCTCCTCGGCGTTGATCGTGAGGCCGGTGACCTCGCGGCACACGTCCACTACCTGGCGGACCGAGTAGCCGGACCCGCTGCCGAGATTGAAGATCCGGTGGCGGCCGGGCTCGGTGGCCCCCAGCGCCAGCAGGTGGGCCTCGGCCAGGTCGACCACGTGGATGTAGTCGCGGACGCAGGTGCCGTCCGGCGTCGGGTAGTCCGTCCCGAACATCTTGACCGAGAGCTTCTCCGGGTCCCCGCCCAGCACGTTGGGGATCAGGTGGGTCTCGGTGTCGTGCCGCTCGCCGAACCAGTCGCCGGTCTGGGCCTGGTAGGCGCCGGCGACGTTGAAGTAGCGGAGGCTCACCGCGCCGAAGGAGTGCATCCTCGCGTATTCGGTCAGCGCCGAGTCCACGGCCAGCTTGGTGGCCCCGTAGGGGTTGGTCGGCCGGGTGGGCGCGGTCTCCAGGATCGGCACCGACTCGGGCTCGCCGTAGGTGGCGGCGGTGGAGGAGAACACGATCTTGCGGGTCCCCGTCTCGCGCATCGCGTCCAGCAGGGCCAGGGAGCCGCCGAGGTTGTTCGTCCAGTACTTCGCCGGGTCGGCGACCGACTCGCCGACCAGCGACGCGGCGGCGAAGTGCAGCACCGCGTCGGTGTCGCCGCCCAGGGCGGCCTTGGCGTCCTCTTGGATCGAGCCGTGAATGAAGTTGACGGCTGGATGCACGGCGTCCGCGTGACCAGTGGAAAGGTTGTCGAGCACGGTGACTTCGTGTCCGGCTTCGACCAGTTTCGCGGCGACAACGCCGCCGATGTAGCCCGCTCCGCCGGTGACCAGCAGCTTCACAGTTCTCCTCATGTTCCCAGGTGCGAGTCGAATGCACAGTACCCGGTTTAGACTTGCCGCGAGAGCAGGGTTTTACCAAAAGCGGAGGAAGTCGGCGATCGCGGCGTGAGCAAGGTCGTCTGGGACGTAGTCATCGTCCTGGTCATCGTTTCTATCGGGGGATTCTTCGCCTGCGCGGAGATGGCGATGGTCTCTCTGCGGGAGGGCCAGGTCAAGGATCTGGCCCGCCGCGGCAAGCGAGGGGCCAGGGTGGCGCGGCTGGCGTCGGATCCCAACCGGTTCCTGTCGGCGGTGCAGATCGGCACGACGCTGGCCACGCTGGTGACCGGCGCGTTCGGGGCGGACACGATCTCCGCGGTGCTGCGGACGTGGATGACGGAGCAGGGCCTGTCGAGCGCGGTGGCGGGCCCGCTCGCGTTCGTGTTCGTGACGATCTGCATCACCTACCTCACCCTGGTGATCAGCGAGCTGGCGCCGAAGCGGATCGCGCTGCAGCGCACCGTGCCGATGGCGCTGCTGGCGGCGCCGCTGCTGGACTGGATCGCGTCGCTGGCCCGGCCGGTGGTCTGGCTGCTGTCGGTGTCGGTGAACGGGGTGGTGCGGCTGCTCGGCGGTGATCCGTCCCAGGGCCGCCAGGCCATGAGCCATCAGGAACTGCGCGACCTGGTGACCGGCACGGCGGCGCTTCCCGCGGACGAGCGCCGCATCGTCGGAGAGGTCTTCGACGCCGGGAAGCGGCAGATCCGGGAGGTGCTGCGGCCGCGGACCGAGGTGGAGTTCCTCCCGTCGGGCGTCAGCGTGGAGGAGGCGGCGAAGGTCGCCGCCAGCGTTCCCTACTCGCGGCTGCCGGTATACCAGGACTCCTACGACAACGTGATCGGCTTCGTGCATATCCGGGACCTGCTCGGGCCGACCGCCCCGCCGCACTCGGCGCCGGTGGACCAGGCGGTGCGGCCGGTGAAGTTCCTGCCGATCAGCAAGACCGTGCTGTCCTCGCTGTCGGAGATGCGCCGGGAACGGGCCCACCTGGCGATCGTGGCCGACGAGTACGGCGGCACGGCGGGCATCATCACCCTGGAAGACCTGGTCGAGGAGCTGATCGGCGACATCCGGGACGAGTACGACATCGCCCACCCCGCCGCGACCAAGCTCCGCGGCGGCGAGGTGGACGTGGACGGGCTGCTCAACCTGGACGAGTTCGGCGAGCAGACCGGCATCGAGCTTCCGGAGGGCCCGTACGAGACGGTGGCCGGCTACGTCCTGGCCAAGCTGGGCGAGGTCCCGTCCTCGGGGGCGGCGGTGGACGTTCCCGGTTTCACCCTCACGGTCGCCCAGATGGACGGCCGCCGCATCTCCCGCCTCCGCGTGAAGCCCATCCCCATCCCCGCGACCCTCCCCGCCCCGGACGCGGTTCCCTCCCCGTCGCAGGACGCCGCTCCCGCCGACGCCGAGTAGCCGCCGCGCCCGC
>WRBL01000118.1 GCA_009784565.1 Streptosporangiales bacterium
CCTCGGTCCCCCTGTTCAAGCGCTACGGCACCGCCACCGAGGTAGCGAACCTGGTCACCTTCCTGCTGTCCGACGAAGCCGAGTACATCTCCGGCTCCCTCCACCTCATCGACGGCGCCCTGAACGCGGGTTAGAAGATCTCGCGGCCGGTTTCGGTGCAGAGCTTCTCGTACTCGCGGTCGATCTCGCGGTGGGTGTGGCGCCGGGCCACGTGCCAGGCGACGTAGAGAGCCTGGAACACGGTCACGCCGAGAAGGAGCAGCCACTCTTCGGCACTGGTGAGCATGGGCGGCCGGGCTAGAAGATCTCGCGGCCGGTTTCGGTGCAGAGCTGCTCGTACTCGCGGTCGATCTCGCGGTAGGTGTGGCGCCGGGCCACGTGCCAGGCGACATACACGACCAGGGCCAGGATCAGGTACGGCCCCACCAGCCACTCCAGCATTCCGGTAACCATAGGGACAGAGGTTACATCATCGGACAAATAGAACAGGTTAAAGGTCTGTTAACGTTCCCGCGCCGGGCTGTCGTACAGTTTGGCCTGACGCGGTGATGACTGGGGGCTGACACGGTGGTGTACCGGGCGATCTTCGACAAGGCGCTGACGCGGGTGGAGCCGGAAACGGCGCACAGTGCCGCGTTCCGGCTGATCCAGACCGCCGGGGCCACGCCCGGGGCCGGGACCGTCATGCGGGAGATCCTCGGACCGCACGACGCGTCCCTCCGGGTGGAGGCCATGGGCCTGGACTTTCCCGGGCCGCTGGGACTGGCGGCCGGCTTCGACAAGGACGGCGTCGGCGTCCTCGGCCTGGCCGCGCTCGGGTTCGGGTTCATCGAGGTCGGCACGGTCACCGCGCACCCGCAGCCGGGGAACGACAAGCCCCGGATGTTCCGGTTCCCGCAGGAACGGGCCCTGGTCAACCGGATGGGCTTCAACAACCATGGCGCCGCCGCGCTCGCCACCCGCCTCCGGCTGCTGCGGTCATCTACCAGTTCGATGCCGATCGTCGGCGTGAACATCGGCAAGACCAAGGTGGTCCCCGAGGAAGAGGCCATCGCGGACTACGTCGCCAGCGCCACCCTGGTGGCCGACGTCGCCGACTACGTCGTGGTCAACGTCAGTTCCCCGAACACGCCTGGCCTGCGGGACCTGCAGTCGGTCGACCGGCTACTCCCCCTGCTGCGCGCGGTGCGCCGGGCCCTGGACGCGGCGTCTCCCCGGCGCCAGGTTCCGCTGCTGGTCAAGATCGCCCCGGACCTGGCCGACGAGGACGTCGACGCGGTCGCCGACCTCGCCCTCGGCGTCTCGCTGGACGGCCTGATCGCCACCAACACGACCATCTCCCGCGACGGCCTCCACGACCGGGCCGCGGTCGAGAAGGCCGGCCCCGGCGGCCTGTCCGGAGCCCCGCTCAAGGCCCGGTCCCTGGAAGTCCTCCGCCGCGTCCGTGCCCGTACCGGCAGCAACCTGACCCTGATCGCGGCCGGCGGCATCTCCACCGCCGAGGACGCCGCCGAACGCCTCGACGCGGGCGCCACCCTCCTGCAGGCCTACACCGCCTTCATCTACGAGGGCCCCCTCTGGCCCCGCCGCATCCACCACGAACTCGCAGCCCGCGCAACTAGCCGGTAGCCGTCCCGGAAACACTCCGGCAGAACGGCGCCAACCCATCAGTCGCTCTGGACCCACTCGACGAAGAAGTCGTAGTCATCCCAGCGAACTCGTTCTACAGCCTCGCGGTCGATGATGTTCTTCAATGCCGGCGTCACAGGAAAACCTCCGCATTTCGGGAGGGCAGGATCGCCCAGCGCTCCCGTGACCTCTGCGTCCGATATACACGCTGGAAGCCAGACGAACTCCGCCAGGAGTTCCGTCTCACGATCAAACCCCTCCAGCGCCCAGGCCGCTTTTCCTCTTCCGGACGTCACAGAAGACTCCTACCATCGTGAGCACGAACAGGACGCCTCCTGCATCCAATGCGGCTATATTTCTGCCCGTGACTGACACTACGGAGACAGATCCCGACAGTCCCGGCCAGATCGAGGCGGCAGCTAAGCCGCCGACCGTGGTCTGGGCGGTCCGGCTGATGTACAGCGCCGCGATCATTCTCTTTGTGAGCGAGGTCATTAGCGACGCGCTCATCCTGCAGGGTCCGGGAAATGGAGCGCCGCCGGTGCCCCCGTCCATCTGGGTCACGGACTCGGCGCTCTTCTCCGTTGCCTATATCGGCGCGTGGCTCTGGATGGCCTGGAAGAACAGCCGCGGCCGGAATTGGGCCCGGATCCTGGGCACCGTCTTCTTCGTCGTGTTCTGCGGTGACTTCGCCCATAAGGTCATCCAGAACCTGAACCTGACGGTCGGCTCTTCCGGGCTGGGCGCGTACCCCTCTTTCGTGCTTGGGCTCATCGCCATCGCGGCGGTCATCCTCATTTGGCACCCCCGGTCGGCCCCCTTCTACCGGCGACGCCCGTCCAAGACCGTTCCTGTGACCGAAGCCGCCCCCAGCGAGCCTGGCACCTAAAGAAGGATCTCACTGAGCAGTATATTTTTGCTCATGACTGAAACTACGGGGGCAGGTCCGGGCAATTTCGAGCAGCCCATATCGGCAGCGAAACCGCCGACCGTGACGTGGGCGGCGCGGCTGATGTATATCTGCACCGTTCTCATCATCGTGTTCGCGGCGTATAATTTCACCCTTACGCTACAGAGGCCGCCGCTGGTCACCGGGTTGTCTCCCCTCGCGCTGGCGGTCAACGGCTCGCTTCCCAGCGTCCTTTACGCCGCAGGATGGCTCTGGATGGGCTGGAAGAACGGTCGCGGGCGGGCCTGGGCCCGGATCCTCTCCAGTGTCTTCTTCGCCTTGTTCTGCGGCGTCATCGCATACGAGTGGGTCAAGTTCCCGGACAGCCTGGCCCACCTCAAATCACCGGCGATCTATCCCCCGACTCTCCTGGTATGGGTGATCGCTCTCGCCGCCATCATTCTCATCTGGCACCCCCGGTCGGCCCCCTTCTACCGGCGACGCCCGCCCAAGACCGTTCCCGGGGTCGAGCCTGCCCAGAACGAGTCCGGTACCTGAGGCCCGGACTCAGCGTCTCAGGCGTAGAAGGTGTCATTTGACGAGGAGCAGGAACCACTGGCTCCGGGGCCGCCGCTCGGCGTCAGTGACTTCGTGGGCACCCATGAGAGCACGTTCCAGCCTCGTCTGAGCGGTCACGTATCCAGCGAGCGCAATCGTCATCCCGTTCTCATGACGCACGAAGGCCACGTCCCACGGGTCGTCATAGGGAATGACCTTCCACAGGTCGGGCCCGATCTTCTCGCACCGCCCCGCATGCTCCGTGTCCGCGTCAGGATCGGATGGATATTGAATATGGGGACATGGATTAGCGTTCCCCTTCCATACAGTTTCTACCGCACCCCACCCCTCCCAGATATCAGCCAGATTAAAAAGCGGATGCGGCACATCGAAGTAGGCGACCGCCCGGTGATGACACCCCTCCCAGTGGAATCCGTCGCTGTCGGAGGAAGATCCGGGGACGGAAATCACTTGCACATAGGCCCGGGACGGAATCCCGGACGAATAGCAGTCGTAGTCGATTCCGTCGCCCAGAATCGGCACGTAGTCCGTGACTACCCTCTGGAAGCGCCCGACGGGGATCGCCACTACGAGTGCCACGACCAGCACCGAGGTTCCCTTTCGCGTGGCCTCCCACGGATTCTCCCGACGGTACGCAGCCCGTCCCGCTATGAGGATCACCGCGAACGGAAACCCGTACATCAGGACGCTCAAAAATCCGAGATGAAACGGCGCGACCAGTTCAAGGACCGCGACCGCAAGAATAAGAGCCACCATCAAAGCAACGCGATAAGGTTGAAGGAATACAGCTGCGGCTAGCACTCCCAGGTACATCAGGACAGGCACCAGTCCCAGGCCGCTCTCCATGACCCACTGGAACGCATAGGTCGCGGCCATGGCTGTGATAATCAACGCGGCGCGAATCCCGAAATTGCCGCGGGTCCACCGGATCGCGGGACCTCGCGTGGACAGCATCCGTGACCTTCCCGGGGTTGGGCAGCACGGGCCGTGCCGTCTCAGAATGACCTGAAGATTAGCCGCGCGTCCGCGCACAACCACCCGAAATCGGCAAACTGGCCGACCAGCCCCAAGCGCCAACGGAGCCATCCCCGGGGGCAACCAGAGGACGTGCAACTGGGTCTGGTCAGGGTAGTTGCCGTGGGTTAAGTAGTTGACTGTGGGCAATGCGCATGACTCGCGCCGGTGACGGCGCCATCGATCCGGCCCGAGGCCGGCGAACAGCACCCTGACCGCACTCGTTTCCCGGCGCCGCGCCGCGGACTGCCGCGCTGGCTCGACTGGGTCGACGGGGCCGATCCCGGCCTGATGCGGCTGCGGCTGGCCGCCGAGATCATGACCGCCATCGGGTTCGTCCTGCTGGCCGAGTGGATCTTCGCCCGGGCCACCGGCGCGCTCCAGGCTCCGACGGTCATCGCGATGATGCTCGGCGCGGTCTTCGCGGCGATCAGCGGCCTCGGCCTCAGCATGTGCTCCCGGGCCCGCGACCAGGCGGTCACGCTGCTGATCCTGCCGCTTCCGCTGCTCGCGACCCTGGCGATGGGGCTGGCCCTGCACGTCCGGCTCCTGTCCCTGGCGTCGATGGCCGTCGTCATGGCGATCGGCGCCTACTGCCGGCGCTTCGGCCCGCGCGGGGTCAACGGCGGCGTGCTGGCGTTCATGGGGGCCTTCCTCGGTTTCTTCATCCAGGACTACGTGCCGCTGCCCGAGTTCGGGTGGCTCGCCGCGGAGACCGGGCTGGCCGTCGCCGTGGTGTTCGCGGTCCACTTCGCCTTCTTCTTCCCCCGTCCCGGCGCCGCGGTGCGGGCGATGCAGCGCTCCTACGCGGCCCGGACCCGCGACGTGGCCCGGGAGATGACGGAGGTCTTCACCGAGACGGTGCGCGGCGGCGCGGACGAACGGGCCGAACGCCGCCTGCACCGGCGCCTGCTGCGCCTGAACGAGGCCGCGCTGCTGATCGACTCCCGGCTGGACGCTCCCGGCGCCGTCCCGCCCGGCTGGAACGCCGCCGCCCTGCACCAGCGGCTGTTCGACGCCGAGACGAACCTGTCGGACGTCGCGCGCCTCGCGGCTGCGATCGCGAGCCGGGGGCTGCCGTGGCAGGCCACGGATCCGGTCCGGCGGGCCCTGACCGGTATCCGTGACGCCTTCTTCGCGCAGGTCATCGACAGCGCGGCCACCATCCGCGCGCTGCTGGAGGATCCTCGGGCGCCCCGGCTCGGCCCTGACGACCGGGTGCTGCTGCACCGGTTCGCGATGTCCGTCACCGAGTTCTCGTCGGCCTTCCGCGACTTCCGGACCTACCCCGACGGCTGCCCGCCCGACGAGGTCCTCCGGGAGGCGGCCCCGGCCCGCGTGCCGCTGCGCGGCGCCCGGCGTCGCGGCAGGAGGCGCGCCGCCCGGCTCGCGGCCCGGGAGCAGCTGGAGGCACTCGCCGGCCTGGTCAGCCGCTGCGTGGACCGGCTGGCGGACTCGCGCAGCCGGACCGGATCGGACCGGGAGCTTCGCGCGGCGGCCCGGCGGGCGGACCTGGCCTACCAGTCGCTGATCTCCGTGGTGCGGCCGATGCGGACCCCGCTGTTCGGAGGCCCGGCCAGGCGGGTCGCGGGCTGTACCGCGACCGCGTCCGCCGCCCGGCACTACGCCCGGAACCTGCTGCTGGACGCCTCGACCCGGTACGACGACCTTCCGCCCGGGGCCATCGCCGACCTGAAGGCGGCCCACGCCCAGTTCGCCGACTCCGTCGCCGCGATCACCGCGGCGCTGCGGTCCGACGGCGCCGGCGAAGACGGCACCGGGGAGTATGTTCGCTCGGCGTCCCTGTTCGCCCGCATCGCGGACTGCCTGCGGGATCCCGAGATCACCAGCCGCCCGCAGCTGGCCCTCCGCGACCTGCAGCTTCTCGACGGCGCCTTCGCCTCCGCCGCGCGCTGGGCCGGCCTGCCCGTCACCGACCTGGACACGGCCCAAAAGTAATCAGTGGCCTGACCACAAGCGGACCTGACCGCCGCCCGGCGGACGGGACAACCGGCACGAGTGCCCCTTGCCCGGAGAGGCACCGCGTACCAGGCTCGGTAGTGTGCCACAGCAGACTAAGACGGACATCGGTGTTCCGGAGCCTGACCTCACCGAAGAGGCCATCGTCGCGCGCGCCAGGGCCCTCATCCCGGTGATCCGCGAGCAGCAGGATGAGGCCGAGAAGATCGGCCATCACGTCCCCGAACTGGACGAGAAGTTCACCGAGGCGGGCTTCTACCGGATCCTGCAGCCCCGAAGGTTCGGCGGCTACGCCTTCGGCATGGACACCTTCTGGAAGGTGATCACGGCGGTGGCCGAAGGCGATCCCGGGACGGCCTGGGGGCTGTGCCTGGGCGCGCACCACGCGCAGGGTCTCGCCGCCTGGTTCCCCGAGCAGGGGCAGATCGAGCTGTTCGGGGACGGGAACTTCAAGTGCCCGCACCGCGCGGCCCCGATGGGGACGGCGACGCCGGCGGACGGCGGGTACGTCGTCAACGGCCAGTGGGACTACTGCTCCGGCGTCGCGCACGCCACGCACTTCATGTGCAACACGCTCATCCCGGGCCGGGAGAGCGAGGGCGTGCTGACCGTCTGCACGCCGATCGACAACGTCACGGTCATCCCCGACTGGGGCGACGGCAACATCATCGGGATGAACTCGTCGGGCTCGAACTCGGTCAGGGTGGAGAACGTGTTCGTCCCCGAGCACTGCACGTGCTCCGGCGACTGGACGCACAGCACGACCGACCCCGCCCCCGGCATGGCGCTCCACGACGATCCGCTGTTCTGCGGCCGGATCTACGCGATGTACCACGCGGGCCTGGTGATCCCGGTGATCGGCGCGGCCCGGGCGAGCCTGAACGAGTACGAGCACATCATCTCCACCAAGAAGACGTACTTCGCGCCGCAGGTGCCCCGGTACACGGTCGAGGAGTACCAGCGCCACTACGGCATGGCCCGGGCGAACATCGAGTGCGCCGAGGCGATCATCGCCCAGTGCGGGCAGCGGTACATGGAACTGGCCCGGCGCTGGCACGCGGGCGGCGCGCCGTTCTCCCGCGAGGACGACGCGGCCATGTACTCGATGGTGCAGCGGGCCGCGCAGCTGGCGATGGAGGCGACCCGGGAACTGTTCGCCGCGGCCTCGTCGTCGGCGGCCAAGCGGGGAACGCGCATGCAGCGCTATTACCGCGACATGTCGATCTACCTGGGGCACATCTCGGCCCGGCACGACATCGTCTCGGCCGAGGTGGCCCGGCTGCACTTCGGACTCGAGGATCATCTTTTCTAAACGGATAGAGGCGACTGTGACGCAACGAGCAACTCCCCCCTTCCGCGCGGACCACGTCGGGAGCCTGCTGCGCCCGGACAACCTGCACGCGGCGCGCGCCGATCATCAGGCGGGCCGCATCACCGGCGCGCAGCTCCAGGAGGTGGAGGACGCCGCGGTCCGGGACGCGGTCGCGCTGCAGGCGAGCGCCGGCCTGAAGTCGGCGACCGACGGCGAGTTCCGCCGGGAACAGTGGCACTCCGACTTCATGTACTCGATCCCCGGCATCCGCAAGGGGGCACTGGCCCCGGCGATGCCGGTGTACCGCAAGGACGAGCAGATCTCCTGGGCTCCGAACGCCACCGAGGTCACCGGCAAGCTCCACCTGGACCAGCCCATCTTCGGCGACCACTTCAGGTTCCTGAAGCAGGCGGCCGGGCCGGGGATCACCCCGAAGCTGACGGTCCCCTCCCCCAGCATGGTCCACTTCCGGGCCGACCTGTCGAAGGGCCCGTACACCGATCCGGCGGAGTTCCGCCACGATGTCGCCGCCGTGTACGCGGCCCAGGTCGCGAAGATCTACGAGCTCGGCTGCCGATACCTGCAGTTCGACGACACGATCTTCGCCTTCATGAACGACCCGGGCTGGCGGGAGCGGGCCGGGGTCGACGCCGAGCACCAGCACGAGATCAACGTCGGCGTCATCAACGACGCGCTGAGCGACAAGCCCGCCGACCTGGCCCTGACCGTGCACATGTGCCGCGGCAACTACCAGTCGGCGTGGTTCTCCTCGGGCGGCTACGACTACGTGGCCGAGGCGGTGTTCGGCGGGCTGAAGGTGGACGGGCTGTTCCTGGAGTACGACGACGAGCGGTCCGGGTCGTTCGAGCCGCTGCGCTTCGTGCCGGAGGACCAGAACGTGGTCCTGGGCCTGGTCACCACCAAGACCCCGGAGCTGGAGTCGAAGGACACGCTCAAGCGGCGGATCGACGAGGCGTCCAAGTACGTGGACCTCGACCGGCTCTGCCTGTCCGGGCAGTGCGGCTTCGCCTCCACGGTCGAGGGAAACACCCTCACCATCGACCAGGAAAAGGCCAAGCTCGAGCTCATCGTCGAGACCGCGCAGGAAGTCTGGGGCTAATGCCAGCCGAGCCCATCAGCATCGCGTCGCAGGGGCATTTCTTCACCGGGCTGACCGAGCACGACGGCCCTTCGGGCGTCAGCGTGTCGGGCACGCACGTGGAGTGGCAGTCGCCCCCGTCCGTTAGGTCGAACCTGGTTCTGGTGCACGGGGGCGGCGGGCAGGCGCTCGACATGCTGACCACGCCGGACGGGCGCGAGGGGTGGGCGACGCTGTTCCTCCGGGACGGGTTCGCGGTGTACGCCGTGGACCGGCCGGGGCTGGGACGGTCGCCGTTCAACCTGGAGGTGTTCGGGGCGCCGGGGCCGCCCGCCGTGTACGGCTCGTTCGTGGCCGGCTTCGCCGGCCCGTCCGCTGACGGGCTGCCGGAGCACACCCAGTGGCCGGGTGACGGTTCCCGCGACGACCCGGCGCTGGCCCAGTTCCTGGCCTGGCAGGAGTCGATGTCCGGGCCGCTCACGCGGGTCCACGAGGACATGCGGACCGGGGCGGCCGGCCTGCTGGACCGGATCGGGCCGTCGGTGCTGCTCACCCACTCGATGGGCGGCGCGTTCGGGTGGCTGGCGGCGTCGGAGCGGCGGCACCTCGTCAAGGCGATCGTCGCGGTCGAGCCCGCCGGGCCGCCGTATGTCTCGATGCCGCTCGGGAAGTTCACGCACGGGCTGACGTCGGTGCCGCTGTCGTTCGGCCCGGGTGACGACGACCCGAAGCTGGGCGGCCTGCCGGTCGCCCTCGTATCCGCCCCGTGCTCCGGTTTCGGCCCGGCGTGCGACGAGACCGCTGATTTCCTGCGGTCGTGCGGGGCCGAGGTGACCGAGCTCAAGCTGGCGGAGCTGGGGATCCACGGGAACGGGCACGCCATGATGTGCGAGAAGAACAACGCGGAGGTCGCCGCGGTCATCACCGACTGGATCTCGAAAGTGATCTGACTCGCCCGTTAGCCTGGCAGCGTGCGAGAAGCGGCGCTGGGGATCGACCTGGGGACGAGCCAGCTGAAGGCCCTGGTCCGCGCCCCGGACGGAACGGTGCTCGGGCGGGGGCGGGCCGGGTACCCGGTCGCCGCCTCCGCCGGCGGGCACGCGGAGAGCGACCCGGAAGCCTGGTGGCGCGCGGCCCGCTCCGCCATCCGGGACGCGCTCGCCTCCGTCCCGGGCTCCGGCATCGGGGCGGTCGGGGTCACGGGGCAGATGCACGGGGCCGTGCTCACCCGGGCGGACGGGGCTCCGGCCCGGCCCGCGGTGCTGTGGCTGGACCGGCGCGCGACGGCCGAGGCGCTTACGTACGGCCGGCTGTCCGGGGAACTCACCCGTCCGCTCGGCAACGCTCCGGTGCCCGGGATGGCCGGGCCGGTCCTGCGGTGGCTGGCCGCGCACGAGAGCGGGACGGTCACCGCCGCGCGCTGGGCGCTGCAGCCGAAGGACTGGCTCCGGTTCCGGCTCACCGGCCAGGCCGCCACCGACCCGACCGACGCCTCCGGCACCCTGCTGTTCGACACCGCCGCCGGCACCTGGGCGACGGACCTGATCCGCGCACTGGGCCTGCCGGAACGGCTCCTGCCGGAGATCCGCGACCCGGCCGCCGCCGCGCCGCTGCTGCCCGGCGCGGCAGAGCACCTCGGCCTGCGTCCCGGCATCCCGGTCGCGGTCGGCGCCTCCGACACCGCCGCCGCCCTGTTCGCGGCCCGCCTGCCCGGGGGCCCGGACCGTCTCCCCGAGGACACCGTGCTCCTCACCCTCGGCACCGGCGGCCAGTGGGTCGCGCCCGGCGCCGCGCGCCCGGCCGTGCCGAAGCTCAACTTCTTCCGCGCCGTCGACGGAACCAGCTATCACCTGGCCCCTGCCCTCAACGTCGGCTCGGCCCTCCGCTGGGTCACCGAGACCCTCGGCGCGTCCTACGACGACCTGTACGCGACCGCCGCCCGCCCGGCCCGCGACGACACCCCCGTGTTCCGCCCGTACCTGGTCCCCGAACGCTCCGACGAGGCCGCCGCCGACTCGGCCGACGCACCCGGCCCGGCTGGCGCGACCTGGACCGGCATGCGCCTCGCCCACACCCGCGACGACCTCCTGCGCGGCGCCCTGGAAGGCGTCGCGAACCTTCTCCGCGACCGTTTGCAGGACCTGCGCGCGGCGGGCCACGACCCGCGGCGGGTCATCATCGGCGGCGGCGGAGCCCGGCACGAAGGCTGGCGCACCCTGCTGTCCGGCACGTTCGGCCTCCCCCTGGATTTCGCCGAGGACGCCGACTGGCTCAGCGCCGTCGGTGCCGCCCTCCTCGCCGAGCGCGCCGCCGGACAGGATCCGGGCCGCCCCACAAAGCGCGGGCGAGGAGAATTGGCGCGGCACGCTCATGACCGGAGCCGCGGCGAAAACGATAATCGCCAGCATGGACGTGGCGAAGCTCAAGGCGATTGACGTACATACGCACGTGCACCGCAGCGTGAACGCTCCGGAGGCCAGCGCGGAAGACAACGAGCACATGGCCGCGATGGCCGCCTACTTCAAGACGAAGGCGGCGGCGTTCACCGTCGATGACCTGGCCGCGCACTACCGCGAGCGGAACATGGCGGCCGTCACCTTCACCATCGACGTCGCCGCGAGGCCGCACGACCCGATGCAGCCGACCAGCGAGGAAATCGCGGAACGGGCCCAGGATCATAAGGACGTCATCATCCCGTTCGGGTCCGTGGACCCGGCGCGCGGGCCGGAGGCCGTGCGACGGGCCAGGAGCCTGATCAACGACTACGGAGTGAAGGGCTTCAAGTTCCACCCCAGCGCCCAGGACTTCTACCCGAACTCCCGCGAGGCCTACCGGCTGTATGAGGTCATCGCGGAGGCGAAACTGCCGGCGCTGTTCCACACCGGGCAGACCGGCGCCGGGGCGGGCACCCGGGGCGGTGGCGGGATCCGGCTGGAGTACTCCAACCCGATGCACCTCGACCACGTGGCCGTGGACTTCCCGGACATGCCGATCATCCTGGCCCACCCGAGTTTCCCCTGGCAGGAGGAGGCGCTGAGCGTCGCCACGCACAAGCCCCAGGTCTACATCGACCTGTCCGGCTGGTCGCCGAAGTACTTCCCGCCGATCCTCGTCCAGTACGCCAACACGCTGCTCAAGGACAAGGTGCTCTTCGGCACGGACTTCCCGGTGCTCACCGCGGAGCGGTGGATGAGCGACCTGGAGAAGATCGGCATCCGGGACGAGGTCAAGCCCGGGATCTTCAAGGACAACGCTGTCCGGCTGCTCGGACTGGACCAGTCCGACACATAGGGTAATTGACAGTAGCGGAGAGTATAACTACCCTGTGGAGTGAAACCGCTACGGAAACGGCAAACAGTCGCTTCCCGGACACTCATCATGGAGTAGCCATGACCATCACCCGGCCCATCATCCGATGCGCCAGCAGCAAGGACACCTGGACGCGAAGCTGCCGGCGCGGCGGCGACACCTGGACCTCCATCCGCCACTGCCGCGCCTAGAACGTGAGGACCGGCTTGATGGTCCCTCCCGCCAGGGAGTCCGCCATCGCCGTGGCGACCTCCGTGAACGGATAGTTCTTCACCAGCCGGTCGAACGGGAACCGGCCCCGGCGGTGCATCTCGATCAGGCGCGGAATGAAGACCGTCGGGTTGATGTGCCCGCCCACCGTCCCCCGTAGCTTCCGGCCCTTCATCAGCAGCGCCCCGGGCGGCACCGCCACCGGGGCGCCGCTGCCAGTGATAACCGAACAGGTCCCGTGCGTCGCCAGCGACTGGACCCCGGCCAGGATGACACCGGGGTCCGACGTGGTGTCCAGGACCGAGTCCGCCCCGCCTCCCGTTGCCTCCACCACCTCCGAGGCGACAGAGTCCAGCGTGCGGCCCGACGTGTCGATCACGTACGTCGCTCCCAGTTCCAGCGCCGCCGACAGCCGTGACGGCACCCGGTCGACCGCCACGACCGAGCGCGCGCCGGAAGCGACGGCCGCCATCACGGCCGACAGCCCCACCGCCCCGGAGCCGAAGACCGCGACCGCGTCCGAGGAGCCCACCGGCATCGCGTTCAGGATGGCGCCCGCGCCGGTCTGGATGCCGCAGGTCAGGCCGGCCAGCAGGTGCAGCGGAGCGTCGGCCGGGACCGGCACGATGTTGCGCTCGCTGACCACGGCCCGGGTCGCGAACGAAGACTGCCCGAAGAACGACGTCCGCACCCGCCTGCCGCCGCAGGACGCCCGTTCGGCTCCGGCGAACGACAGCGGCCCCGCGTCGTCGCAGTACGGCGTGTACCCGAGGCGGCACTGCTCGCAGCGTCCGCAGTAGTCCGGCGTGAACAGCACCCGGTCCCCCGGCTTGACCGCGTGGATCTCCGAACCGGTCCGCTCCACGATTCCCGCGCCCTCGTGGCCGAGCACGAGCGGGAAGCTGACCGGCGGCTGGCCCAGGCGGGCGGCCTCGTCGGTGTGGCACACCCCGCACGCCACCACCCGGACGACGATCTCGTCCTCGCGGGGGTCGTCGAGTTCGATCTCCTCCAGGGACAGCGGCGCGCCCGCCTCCCACACGACGGCGGCCTGTGCCTTAATGCCCACGGAATGCCTCCTCCAGCCACCACGACGGGACACCCCGCGTGACCTTGGCGTCGACCAGCAGCGGCCGCTCGCGGCCGCCGCGAACCCAGTCGCGGACGCGGGAGAGATCCGCGACGGACCGGACGGTCACGGCCTCCCAGCCGAACCCCCGCCCGATGGCCGCGATGTCGGCGGGCGGGAACCGCACGTGCTCCAGGTCGGCGCCCGAAGGGCCGAAGTGATGCACCTCCGCCCCGTACGCCTCGTCGTCGTACACGACGGCCGCCAGGTCCAGTCCCAGCCGGACGACGGTCTCCAGTTCGCTGGCCGCCATCAGCAGCCCGCCGTCCCCGCAGGCCGCTACGGTGAGCCGGTCCGGGCGGGCGGCCGCCGCGCCGATCGCCCCGGCCAGCCCGAGCCCGACCGACTGGAACGCCTGCGTGAACACGAACCCGTCGGCGTCCGGCACGTCCAGGTACATCGACGGGTAGCCCATGAAGTTCCCCGAGTCCACGGCGACGGTGCGCGACGCCGGGAGGATGTCGTCCAGGGCGATGGTCAGGGTCCGCGGGTCGATCCGCCCGTCCTCGGCGACGGGCTCGAATGGCACGTCCCGCCACCTTCCCTCGCGTTCCAGCCGTCCGGCCAGCGCGGGAGAGCGGTAGCCCGGGGGACGGCCCGTGAACCCTCGCGCGTCCAGTTCGGCCAGCACGGCACGGGCGGTGGCCGCGACGTCGCCGACGACGCCCAGGTCGACCGGGCGGTGCGCGCCGATCGCGTCCGGGTCGTCGTCCACCTGCGCCACGCGTCCGTCCGGCCCGATCAGGGCACCGTGCCGCGTCGTCCACATGTTCAGCGCGCAGCCCCAGCCGACGACCAGGTCGGCTCCGGCGATGACTTCGGCGGCCACGGGGGTGGCGAATCCGCCGCTGACGTCGAGGTTGAACGGGTCGTCCTTGAACAGGCCGCGGGAAACGGCCGAGGTGGCCACTGGAGCGGAGATCCGTTCGGCTAGGGGAATGAGGTCTTCCGCACTCCGGCGGGCGCCGCGCCCGGCGATGAACACCGGCCGCGCCGCCGTGGTCAGGGCGTCGGCGAGCGCGGTCACGGCCTGGCGGCCGGGGGCGGCGGGCCGCGGGTCCGGTTCTTCCTCTATCCCGAACGGGTCCTCGGTGACAGCGGCGCCCAGGGTCTCCAGGGGGATCCCGGCCAGGACGGCCCGTCGGTCTTTCACCGCCAGGTTCCAGGCGGCGCTCAGGCCGGCGGCGGTGGTCACCCGGACGTATTCGGCGCCGGCGCCCCGGGCGAGGGCGGCCTGGTCGACGTGGAAGTTGGAGCGGGGGCTGGCCGTCTCAGGAGCCAGGAGCAGCAGCGGCGTCCGGCTCTTGGCTGCCTCGGCCAGGCCGGTCATCGCGTTGGTCAGGCCCGGGCCCTGGTGGACGGTGACGACGCCGGGCAGGCCACTGACCCGCGCGCAAGCGTCGGCCGCCGTGATCGCGGCACCCTCGTGCCGGGTCGCGATGAACGTCGCGCCCGCCCGGGTGAGGGCGTTGACCAGGTGGAAATTGCCGCTGCCCACCAGGCCGAAGACGGTGCGGACGCCCGCGCCCGCGAGTGCTGACCCGATCGCGTCCGCGACGGTCACGGTCGCTCGACCAGCGCGAGAACGCGGGCCGGGGAGCCGGATCCGGTAACGATCGGGAGCGGGGCGGCGATCACGATCGCGCCGGTGACCGGGAGCTTGTCGAGGTTGCGGAGCTGGGTGAGGCCGTACTTGCCCGCGCCGAGGACCGCCTCGTGGCAGGGGAACGGCGGGGTGAAGCCCGGGGCCTGGCCCGCGTCGGTGCCGACGGTCTCCACCCCGAAGCCCAGCAGACCGGTCCCGGCGAGGTACCGCGAGGCCTCCGGGGACACGCCGGGAGTGTGGGAGCCCTGGTCGTCGACGTTGGCGTAGGCGTCCGGGTCGTCGCCGCGGGCGTCCCAGCCGGTCCGGAACAGCAGCCAGCCCTTCTCCGGGAACTGCCCGTTGTCCTCCTGCCATTTCTCCAGGTCGGGGACGTCGAGCAGGTAGTCGGCGTTGACGGAGGCTTCCCTCGTCTTGTCGATGACCGCGGCCGGGCCGATCAGCCTCTCCGGCGGGATGGACGCGACGTCGCCCTTGTCCTTCCCGGTCACCCAGTGGTTCGGGGCGTCCAGGTGCGTACCGGTGTGCTCGCCGGTGAGGATGTTGTTCCAGTACCAGTTCGGGCCGCGGTCGTCGTACCGGCTGATCTCCTCCAGCCGGAACGGCTGGGTCTGGCCGAACTGCGGGGGCAGCTGCAGGATCGGCGTGCCGGAGTGCAGCGGGGAGGTGAGGTCGATGACCTGGACTGAACCGTCGGTAAGCCGCGCCGCGAGCGCCGTGAGATCCGCCATGACCGTGAACGTAACGGGCGACAGGAAAGCGCGTCAATGCCCGTATCTGTATGGTTCTCTTAACCCCGGTACACCACGCCCCTCGAAGGAAACCCCTCATGCCAAAGATCACTATCGTCGGAGCGGGTCAGTCCGGCCTGCAGCTGGCCCTCGGGCTGCTGGGCAGCGGCTATGACGTGACCGTCGTGTCGAACCGGACCCCGGAGCAAATCGCCGCCGGACGGGTCACGTCCAGCCAGTGCATGTTCGACAGTTCCCTGGCCCATGAACGCGAGCTCGGCATCGACTTCTGGGCCTCGGAGGCGCCGCCGGTGGAGGGAATCGCGCTGACCGTCCCGGCCCCTCCGGACGCCAGCCCGGCTCCGCCGGACGGCAAGGCCTTCTCCTGGCGCGGGGTCCTGAACGCGCCGGCGCAGTCGGTGGACCAGCGGGTCAAGATGCCGCGATGGCTGTCGGAGTTCACGTCGCGGGGCGGGAACCTGGTCATCGAGGACGCTTCCGTGGAGTCGCTCGACAAGTACGCGGCCGACAGCGACCTGGTAATCGTGGCGGCGGGCAAGGGCGAGATCGCGGGACTGTTCTCCCGGGACGACGAGCGGTCGGTGTTCGACGCGCCGCAGCGGGCCCTGGCGGTCACCTACGTGGACGGGCTCACCCCGCGGACCGGCGGCACCGCGGTCGACTTCAACCTGATCCCGGGCGTCGGCGAGTACTTCGTGTTCCCGGCGCTGTCGGTGAACGGCCCCTGCCACATCATGACGTGGGAGGCCATCCCCGGCGGCCCGATGGACGCCTTCACCCCGGGCGCGTCGCCTGCCGAGCACCTGGCCACGTCGAAGAAGCTGCTCCAGCAGTTCCTGCCGTGGGAGTACGAGCGGGCCAAGGACTGCACGCTCACCGACGACGGGGGCATGCTGACCGGCAAGTTCGCCCCGGTCGTGCGCAATCCGGTGGCCGAGCTTCCGTCGGGGAAGGCCGTCCTGGGCCTGGCCGACGTGGTCGTGCTGAACGACCCGATCACCGGGCAGGGCTCCAACAACGCCGCCAAATGCGCCGCGTCCTACCTGCAGTCGATCCTGGCGCACGGGGACAAGCCGTTCGACCGCGCGTTCATGGAGGCCACGTTCGAGACGTACTGGGAGTACGCGAACTCCGTGACCACGTGGACGTCGGCGATGCTGGGCGCGCCGCCGCCGCACGTGCTGCAGCTGCTGGGCTCCGCCGCCGAGCACCAGGCCATCGCGGACCGGTTCGCCAACGGGTTCAACGACCCGCGGGACTTCTTCGAGTGGTTCATGGACCCGGCCAAGGCGGA
>WRBL01000119.1 GCA_009784565.1 Streptosporangiales bacterium
AGTTACCTGACCCAGTCGCGCGATCTGTCCTCCGCGGCCGCCGGGTACGCGGTCAGCGGCTACTGGCTCGGCCTGACGCTGGGCCGGTTCCTGATCAGCCCGGCCGCCGAGCGGGCAGGCCTGCCCCCGGCCCGCATGATGTACGGGTGCCTGGCCGGGGCCGCCGCCCTGTCGGCCGTCGCCTGGATGGCGCCGGGGCCGGTCAGCGTCAGCGTCGCCCTGGCCGGGCTCGGGTTCTGCCTCGGGCCGGTGTTCCCCACGATGATGGCGGTGACGCCGCGGCTGGCCCGCCCCGGCCTGGTGCCGACCGCGATCGGCGTCATGAACTCCGGATCGGTCATCGGGGGCTCCGCGCTGCCCTGGCTGGCCGGAGTGATCGCGCAGGGCAGCGGGATGTGGACCCTGCTGCCGTACGCGATCGTCCTCGCCCTGCTTCAGGTCGCGATCTGGCGGCCGCTGGCGGCCCGGCTTACTGCTCCGCCGGCTTGCCAGTCTCGTCTTGGGGGCGGAGCCAGCCGGCGGCCAGGAGAGCCTGAGCGGCGACGTAGGTCGGCATGACGACCGATTCCCCGGGGACGCCAGGGATCTCGGCGAGGCGGCCCGCGATCAGGGAGTCGGACAGGACGAAGGACGCGCCGCCGACGGCGGCCTGCCGGTTGCGGCCCGACGCCAGGACGGCCATGGACAGCAGGATCGCGCTGTAGGCGGCGACGGGAATCCGCAGGTCTCCCAGACGGCTCCACAGCCCGGCCATCAGGAGCGCGCCGGCGGCCCCGTACCCGGCCGCGACCTTCGGGCTGACCCGCCCGGCGGCGCCGTCCTTCACCAGGGCCGCGATGTAGCAGGCGTGGCCCGCGGCGAAGAAGCCCATGCCGGGCAGGAACCACAGGTCGGGGTTGTCGGAACCCTCGGCCGCCAGCAGCGCGGTGTCGCCGAGCCCGCCGAGGAGCATGCCCGCGACGGGAAGCCCCGCGTTCTCGTCCCGGTCTCTGGCGGCGGCGAGGGTGAACGCGGCCAGCGTCGGCATGAGGAAGGGCTTGGTCGCCCATTCGCCGGCCCGGAAGCCCCGGGCGACGCTGGCGGTGTTGGCGGCGGACAGGGCCGTGTAGGCGCCGGCGAGGATCTTGGCGCGGCGGGAAAGATCGCGATCAGGCATGCGCGGAATCGTATCCGCAGCGAAAGTTCAGATGCGCGTGATCCCCCGCGGATTCGGCGCGGGCTGGTTTTCGGCGGGCGGGGCCGTCGCATAATCGGTGGTGTCGGTATTCGGCGGCTGGGGGCGTTATGGCGGTATTGGCGGTGCTGGCCTGCATCGCGGTCGTGGCGGCCGGCGCTGCCCTGCTGGTGAGAGGGCCGGTCCGGCGGGACGGTGTCGCGGAGGACGCGTTCTGGTGGGACAAGGGCGTCCGGGTCGGCACGCCGGAGTGGGTGGCGACGCGGTCCTGGCAGGAGCCGTCCGGGGACGACGTGCGCCACGTCGAGGTGCATCACGTCGGCGATCCCGGCCGCCGCTATTACACCTATGAGCGGCGGGTCTGGCGGCGAGCGCGCACGGTCCGGGCCTCGGGCACCGTCATCGACGTGACGCCGCAGCGGGAGTCGCCTCCCGCGGAGCGGCGCGCGGAGGCCCCGGGGGCGGGGCGGGAACGGTGAGATGTCCGCTACCGGTTTGCCCTGGCCTGCCCGCTAGCGGCCCGGGCGCCAGCCGGGATCCCGGCCGAGGCGGGCGACGAGGGCCTCCAGGGGGCCGGCGTTCGACGGCGCGGCCACGGCGGGCGCGAAGGCGGCCCCCGGGGTCAGCCGGTGCTCGCCGTCCGGGACGGCCATGGCCACGGCGAGGGCGGCGTCCAGCAGGTTGCCGTCCAGGCCGGGGACTTCGGTTTCCAGGGTCCGGGCGACGTCCCAGGAGTGGACGACGTAGTCGACGAAGTGGAAGCTGATCGCCCGCCGTCCCGGGACGGCGGGCGCGCCGGGGAACAGCGGAAGCGGGAACTCCCGGTCCGGCGCGCCGGGTGCGGCGAAGGCGTCCAGGACGGCGGTCGCGGCGGCGCGGTAGTCCGCGGCCGGATCGGGGCCCGGGCGGCGGGGTTTCCAGCGGGCGGGGTCCGCGTCGCCGGCGGCGGCCGCGGCGAATCCGTGGTGCTCGGCCGTCATGTGGGAGAGGAGGCCGTGCAGCGTCCAGTCGGCGCAGGGCGTCGGGCGGTCCTGGTCGGCCGGTCCCGTGCGGCTGACCAGGGTGAGGCTGGCTCGGACCGCCGCCGCGTCGAGCGCGACGATGTCATTAATATGCATAAGCTTATAGTAAACGTGAGCTTATTATCTGTCGACGCGTATGCTTGCGGGCGGGATGAACGATCACGGACAGCGCCGCGACCTGGCCGCCCTGCTGCAGCCGCTCCTGCGGGCGCTCATCGACGCGGAACTGCCGGTCCTTCAGCGGCACGGCCTCACCATGTGGGGCTACGTCGTGCTGAACGCCCTGGAGAACGCACCCGCGTCCACGCAGGCCGCCCTCGCGGCCGCGATCGGCGCGGACAAGACCCGCATCATCGCAATCCTCGATGACCTGCAGGCGGCGGAGCTCATCACGCGGGAACCCGACCCGTCGGACCGGCGGGCCCGGCTGCTGTCCATCACGCCGGAGGGAAGCCGCCTGCGCCGCGCCGTGCAGGCGGAGATCCAGGCGGGCGAGAAGCGGCTGCTCGCCGAACTCCCCGACAGCGACCGGGAGGCGTTCCTGCGGGCCGCGGCCCGGCTGTCCGCGCTGCCCGCGTCCCGTCTCCTGGCCCCGGAGACGCCCCGACAATAGGGGCATGACTTCCCACGCGCGTGCGGTCGACCGTTACCTGTCCCGGCTCGGGTTCGCCTCTCGGCCTGGGCCGACGGCGGAAACCCTGGTGGAACTGCAGCGACGTCACCTGGACCTGGTCCCGTACGAGAATCTGGCCGCCGCCCTCGGGCGGCCCGACCTCGCGGACCCGGCCGGGACCCTGGAGCGGATCGCGGCGGGCGGCAACGCGGGCTACTGCTTCCATCACAACGGCGCGCTCGAACTCGTCCTCCGCGACCTGGGCTTCACGGTCGAGCGCCGTCTCGGCCACATCGACGGCGACGAGGTCCCGGAGCTGAACCACCTGGTCCTGCTCGTCACCATCGGAGGCCGTCGATGGTGGCCGGACCTGGGCCTGGGCGACGCGCTCCGCGACCCGGTCGAGGTGAGCGACGGGAAGTTCCGGCAGGGGCCGTTCCGCTACGCGATCACGGCCAGCGACCCGGACGCGGGTACGTGGATCTTCCGGCATGATCCGGCCTGGGGGTCCTTCACGACGGTGGAGGTGCGGGGCGGCAGCCCCTCCGACGCCGACATCGCCGCGTCCCACCGGTACCTGTCGACGCCGCCGGAGGGCCGCTACACCCGCACGCTGGTGGTGGCGCGCCTTGAGGACACGGGGGCCGACGTGCTGCGCGGAATCCGGCTCCGCCGGCACGGCGACGGGGCTCGCGCTCGCAACCTGGAAACCTACGAGGAGTGGCGCGCGGCCCTGACCGCCCTCCGGGTGAGCCTCGCGGGCGTGAGCGAGGAGGAACTGCGCTCCCTGCACGGGAGGCTGCTCGCCTTCCACTCGCAGCGGGCCGCCGGAAAAGGCCTTGACCCTCACGTGGCGTGAGGCCGCATAGTCGATTGACATGGGCACGCACGCTGACCTGACCGTGGGACGGCTGGCCTCCCTGGCGGGGGTCACCGTCCGCACGCTGCACCACTACGACGAGATCGGCCTGGTCACGCCGTCGGCGCGGACCGCGTCGGGATACCGGGTATACGCGGCGGCCGACGTGGACCGGCTCCGGCAGGTGCTGACCTACCGGAGGCTCGGCTTCGGGCTGCGCGAGATCGCTCAGCTGGTCGGTGATCCCGGCGCGGACGCGGTCGCGCACCTGCGGCGGCAGCGCGGGCTGCTCATGGCACAGCGGGACCAGGCGGACGCCATGGTCGCCGCGATCGACAAGGAACTGGAGGCGAGGACGATGGGGATGCAGCTGACGCCGGAAGAGCAGCTGGAAGTGTTCGGGACGGACAAGGTCGGCGGCGAGTGGGCTGACGAGGCCCGCGAACGGTGGGGCGACACCGAGGAGTGGCGGCAGTCACAGAGCCGGACCGCCGCCTACACGAAGGACGACTGGGCCCGGATGAAGGCGAAGACCGACGAGACCACTCTGGCGTTCGTGTCGGCGCGGCGGGCCGGGGCTCCGGCGGACGGGCCGGCCGCCATGGACGCGGCCGAACGCCACCGTCAGCACATCAGCCGGTACTTCTACGACTGCGGCTACGAGATGCACGCGTGCATGGCGCGGCTGTACGTGACAGACCCCCGGTTCACCGCGACCTACGACGAGGTCGAGCCGGGCCTGGCGCGGTACGTGCATGACGCGATCATGGCCAACGCCGCGCGGGCCGGAGCCTAGTTGCTGAAGAGGGTGACGAATGTGGGGATCCCCAGGATGACCAGGAGCAGGAACACCACCATCGTGGCGAGGGACGCCCAGGTCCTGGACGCGGGGACGTCGGACTTGGCCTGCTCCGCCGGGCGCAGCTTCAGGGCCGTCGCGACGATAGCCCACAGAAGGCCGATGACGGCGGCCGCCGCCAGCAGCCCGAGAAAAACCTCAGTAACCACTTAAGCAGGATAGGGGGCGTCTGACAGCGAGATGAGCGGTTCGGCGGGTCCCGGGGCCGGTTCCCTATGCGGACGGGGACTTTTCCCGGCCGTCCCGGCGGGCGATCTCCTCGTCCGTCGGGTAGCGGTCGACGTACTGCTGCTCGGACAGGGCCTGGATTTCCCGCATGAGCTCGTCGGTCGCTTCCCGCCAGGCGGCGGGGTCCTCGGCCTGGCTCGTCCAGCGGGTCACGTCGAAGGGCTTGCCGATGGCGATGCGCACGCGGCCGGGCCGCCAGAAGCGCTGCTGAGGCTGGTCGATTTCCGTTGTTCCCTGGATGCCGACGGGGACGACCGTCACGTGCGGGCGGCTGAGCGCGACCCGCATGACCCCGGTGCGGCCCCGGTGCAGCTGGCCGTCGGGTGACCGGGTGCCCTCGGGGTAGATGGCCCATACCTGCCCCGCGTCGAGGATCCGCCGGGCGGCCTCCAGGCCGGCGTCGCCGCGGCCGTCGCCGCCGCGCTCGATGGGGATCTGGCCGGTGGCGCGGCAGACGATCCCGTAGAAGCGGCCGCGCAGGCCCCCCTTGCCGAAGTACTCGCTCTTGGCGACGAACGTGAGGCGCCGGCTGAGCGCGGCGCCCAGGACGAGGGAGTCGATCTCGGTGAGGTGGTTGCAGGCCACGATCAGAGGTCCGCGGCGGGGAAGCCTGCCGCGGACGGCGGGCCGGGTGACGAGCCAGACCACGGGGCCGAGCACGAGCCATTTGAGCACCCAGTACATCGCCGGATCCCTTCCTGGATACCGTTTGCATTGAAATTATGACCGGCTGTGCATGGCCTGTCCAGACGGCGATGCGTGACGGGATCGTGAACACGGGGCCGCGGGCCCGCGTTTATAGCGAACTGCTCGCCAGGACTACCAGTTGACCCAGTCCGCGGTCACGGACTCCCGGACGGCGCCGAACGCGTCCCGGGAGCGGACGCGGACGGTGACCCACGAGCCGTCGCAGACGTGCAGCAGCGCGTCGTCGCCGAGGAGCCACCGGGACCCGGACTCGGTCGCGAGCAGGGACGGCAGCGGCTCGAACGCGCCGTCGGCGATGCCGGTCATCTCACCGGCGTCGGACAGGCCGTCTCCGTAGTACAGGACTTCCGACATCACCAGGTCCACGATCGCGGCGGACAGGCGGTCCGTCCACGGTTCCCACCGCTCCGCCGTCTTGTCCGCCAGGTCCGGCCGCACGGCGACGGGAGGATCGTCGGTCCCGAGGTCGCCCAGCCGGATTCCCCAGTGCGCGGCGCCCTGGTTCTCCTCGACGCAGACCAGCGCGTCCTCGCGGACGTGCAGTTCCTCCGGCGGCAGGAGCCGGTCCTGGTTGCGGCACAGGTCGTCACGGCGGCCGAGCAGCCGGTACGCCTCCCGCAGGGCCGCGGGCAGCCGTAGTCCCAGCCGCGCTTCCGCGGCGTCAAGCTCGCTCGCGTCGCTGCCGTCGCCGGGGCGCAACGGCAGCCGCCAGTCCGCGGCGAACCCGGTGAGGAAGCTCCAGGCGTCCTCCCGGTCCCGCGCCGCGGCACGCAGGGCCGCGGCCATCGCGGACGCTCGGTAATGAATCGGGGACTTCATGACACGCACTATGCCAGGAGGGTGTGACATTCCAGGCGTTCCGTGCATCGCGCGGGTGCGTGTCGGCTTCCGGGGGTCATGCGCGGCCCCGGCCGTGTCCTGCGGCAAGGCACGCCGCCCCCGTCGTGACGGCCACCGCGGCCAGGGCGGGCGCGCCCGCCCGGGGACCGGCGGCGGCCACAAGCGCGCCCGCTACGGGCATGCTGATGTTCTCGGCCGCCGACTCGGCCGCGGAGATCATGCCCGCGACCTGGCCCAGCCTTCCCGTCGGGGCGAGCCGTTGCAGCGTCGTGGCCGCGACCACGACGAACACCGTCCCGGCGGCGCCCCACAGGCCCGCGCCGAAGTAGGCAACGGGAATCCACGGCGTGCCCGTGAACAGGGCCGCCGTCAGCCCGTAGCCGACCGCTCCCGCCGTCAGGGTCGTCGCCGTTGCGGGCCCGCCCGGCAGCCGACGGCGGATGACCGGGAGGGCCAGGCCGGCCGCGATCGCCCCGATCCCGATGGCCGCCTCGAACAGGGCGAACTGGGCGGGCGGCCGGTGCAGGACGTGCCGGGCGTACAGGGGCTCGACGACCAGGAACGCCCCGGACGTGAAGCTGACGCCCATCCGGGTCAGCGCCACCCGGCGCAGCCCCGGGTCCCGGGCGATCGTGGCTGCGCCCGCCGTGGCCCGCCGCACCCGCGAAACCTTGGCTGCCCCGGCGTCGTCCGGTTGGCGGGGCTGCGGGAGGACCGGCAGCGGAAGCACGACCAGGACGCTGACCAGGTACGTGGCGGCGTCGGCGGCAAACGCCACGCGGAACCCCGAGACCGCCATGAGGACGCTGGCGGCCAGCGGCCCTGCCACCTGCCCGACCGAGGCGGTGACGCCGAGCAGCGAGTTCGCGGCGAGCAGGTCACCGGAGGCGACGACCCGCGCCGGGAGGGCGCTGCTCGCGGGGCCGCACAGTGCCCGGGCGGCACCGCAGGCGGCCGCCATGATGTCGAGGAACGTCAGGGAGCCCGCGGCCGCCATCCCCAGCGACGTGACGGCGGAACACAGGTAGCCGACGATCAGCATGGTCCGCGGGCCGAACCGGTCGGTGAGACCGCCGGTGAACGCGGTAAGGATGACCGGGGGACCCGACCAGCACAGTGCCGTGACCGACAGGGCCTCCGGGCTGGCGCCGAAATGGTAGGCGGCGAACCCCCACAGGACCAGGGCGGCCGCCCAGCTGCCCACCCAGCTGACGGACTGCCCGGCCAGCAGGAAGGCGAACCGGGGATCGCGGAACGAAGGACGGACCGGGCGCGCCGGAACACGGCGCCGCCCAGGGAAAGCAGACATGACGGAAGACCTCCACGCAAAGCTGCGGCACATGAATGCGGCAGCCGCGGCGTCCCGCGTGAAAGCGTCCTGAAAGAGACCCGGCTGCTCTGCCTAGCCGACGACGGCCAGGGAGAGCAGCCGGGGAAGAAGAGCCACGATCAGGCGGATCGCGCGGATGACGCGGCGGCGTGGACGGCCATGGTCATAAGTCCCTGTACCTCCGTCGTCGGCTTCCCGATACCCGGCAACGTACGGGCGCCGGACACGGAGCGCAACCGAATTACCGGACGCGGGTGCCGCGGATGACGACGGCCGCGGGCCGGGCCAGCACCGCCGGGTCCTCGCGGGGGTCGAGGTCGTAGGTGACGATGTCCCCGGATGGGCGGAGGCCGAGGAAGGCGCGCGCGGACGAGCCCGCCGCCGCGATCGCCTGCTCCACGGTGAGACCGTGCCTGGCCAGGAGCGCGATCTCCTCCGCGATCGTCCCGACGACGTCCGTGCCCGCCAGTACGCGGACGCCTTGGGCAACGGCGTGCGGGAGGCCGTCCCGGAGGCGTTCACGGAGTTCGCTGGTCTTCCGGCGGCGTTCGGGGTCGGGGGAGTTCCGGGACTGCAGCATGGCGCAGAGAGTGGGCGTCCACGCGCCGCCGCGCGCGCCCAGCGCGCTGATCTCGTCTCGCCCCAGCCCCGCACCGTGCTCGATGGAGTCAGCGCCGAGCGCGGTCAGTCCCGAATCCGGAAGGTTGCTGTGTACCGCGACGCGGGCCCCGGCCGCGTGGGCGGCGTCCACCGCCCGGCGGAGCGTGTCCGTGTCATACGTCGCTGCCATGGATTTCGGTACCGGGCCGTCCTCGCCCCATTCGGGGAAGTCCCCGATGATCTTCACCCAGGCGGCGCCCGCCGCGATCTCGGCCTGGACCGCGGCCACGAGGGCGTCGGGTTCGACGGGGACGTGCATGCGGGGGAAATAGCGGCCCCGCGGGGCGAGGAACCGTCCGGCCGCGGTGACGGCCGGGCTTCCGCTGGCCGGGGTCCGGGCGTAGGCGAGCGTGATCTCGCCGCGGCCTCCCGCGTCGCGGATCAGGGTGACGCCGGCGGCCGCGTACTCCTTCAGGCGGGCCGCCGCGTACTCCTCGCTGGCCAGGTAGGGCCAGTCGTCGTCAGCCGCCACTGTCGGGTGCGCGTGGGCGTCGACGAGTCCGCCGAGGGCGAACTTCCCGGGAAGCTGCTCCGGCTCGCCGGTCCCGGAGGTGAGCCGGCTGTCCGGATCGGCCCCGTCGAGGATCGTCCCCGCGAAAGTCCATGCCATAATGCGGACGCTACGCCCGCCCGGGCCGGTTGCGCGATGGCGAGGTACCGATGCTCGCTGGACGTCAGCGGCCGGCGAGGAAGATTACGTCGGGGTCGCCGCGGCGGTCCGGGAGCAGGGGGACTTCGAGGGTTTTCACCCAGGCGAAACGGGTCTCCAGGAGGCGCGTGAATTCCGGGGAGCGCATGGCGCTCCAGACCGACAGGACGCCCCGGTCGTTCAGGACGCGGTCGAGGAGATCCAGCCCGGCGGGCCCGTACAGGGCGCGGTTCCCGTCGGTGACGGTCCAGTCGGGGCCGTTGTCGATGTCGAGGCACACAGCGTCGTAGGAGTCGCCGGTGGTGCGCAGGTGCCGGAGGAGGTCGTCGCGGATGAGGCGGGCGCGCCGGTCGGCGTGCCCGCCGCCGGCGAAGCGGCGCAGCGGAGCCGGGGCCCGCGTGTGCCAGCCGATGATCGCCTGTTCGCGTTCGATGACGCTGATCCGGGCCGGGCGCGGGTCGGCGCTGACCTCGGCGAGGGAGAACCCGACGCCGAGACCTCCGATCAGGACGGACGCGCCGTGCGGGCGGTCGAGGGCGTCGAGCGCCGCGGTGACCATGAGCCGTTCGGACCGGCCGTCGGAGGAGTCCATCAGGAAACAGCCGTTCGCGATGACCTCGAAACGTTCGCCGCGGCAACGTTCGCCGCGGCGGCGCAGGACGATCTCGCCGGACGGTCCTTCGCGCCGGTCAACGAGTTCAGCGGTCTCGTCCACATCCGGCAGTCTGCATGGACCGGGAGTGGACCGCAACTGGATTTCAGGTGAACGGCGCCGTCGCCGGAAGCCATGCCGTGACTTAAAGCCGGCTTGAAGTCAAGCGGTAGGATGAGCGGTCATGAGCGCCCTTCCGGTACGCCTGACCATCGGCGAGCTGAGCGACCGGTCCGGGGTCGCCGCGTCCGCCCTGCGCTACTACGAGTCCCTCGGCCTCATCACCGCCGAGCGCACCGCGGGCGGGCAGCGCCGGTACTCCCGGGCGATGCTCCGCCGCGTGGCGTTCGTCCGCGCCGCCCAGATCGCCGGCCTGTCCCTGGAGGAGGCCCGCGAGTCGCTGTCGCGCCTCCCGGACGAGCGCACGCCGACCAAAGCCGACTGGAACGCGGTCTCCCGCAGCTGGATCCGCCGCGTCGACGAGCGGATCGCCGAGCTCGAGCGGCTGAAGGACACCCTCAACGGCTGCGTCGGCTGCGGCTGCCTGTCCCTGCGCACCTGCAACCTCTACAACCCCGGCGACACCGCCGCCGGCCGGGGAGCCGGCCCCCGCTGGATGCTCGGCGATCCTCCGCCGGCCCGCCAATCGTGATCCCGAACGGGTCTTCGTTCCAGTCCCGCCCCGGAGGGAGCCTGACCCGGGATCGTCAGGGCGCCATGGCGCAGATCTGCGTGTCGTACCCGGCCTGCGCCACGATCCCGCCGTCCGCCGGGGCTGGCGCCGCCTCGGTGTCCGCGGGAAGGACCGCCCGCCACAGCGGCCGCCCGGTGGCCGCGTCGTAGGCCAGGAGCACGCCGGGAAACTGGCGCAGCGCATCGTGCATGTCCTGCGCGTGAGAGGTGCCGGTCACGACCTCTGTCCCGGCCAGTGTCAGCGGGCCGGTCGCGTTCGAGGGGACGGAGCGGGTCCACCGGGTCGCGCCGGTCGCGAGAGCGGTGCTGACCAGTGTCAGCCCGGGAACGGTATCCGTGACTGATCCGCGGTTATGCGGGTCCGGTGCCTGGAACGTGATGACGTTCCGGCCCGTCGGCAGCGGTGCCCGCTCCGCTACCGCGCGCGATGACTTGAACTGCCCGGTCAGACGGCCGGTGCGCGCGTCGAAGACCTGCAGCACCGTCGGGGCCGGATACGTGGCGTCCAGCCACGAGGCCACGGACTGGCCGTTCAGCGGGAGCAGGGACAAGGCCTGGGGGCCGTTGCGGGAACCGCTCGCGGCCGTCCAGCGGACGGCGCCGGTCCGGTCGTCGTATCCGGTCAGCGGGCCGGTCGCGATCACCGTCCCGCCCGCGGCGGCGACGGGACCGCTCGCGGAACGATGCCACCGGAGGGTCCCGTCGGCGAGGTTGACGACTTGCAGGGTGCTGCTGGTGGCAGGAGCGCCGTCGGCGCCGGTCGAACTGGTGCTTTCCGTGACCGCGAGGGCTCCGTCTGCGGTCTCCGCCTGGTCGTCCTGGTCCGGGTTGCCGGCCGTGGTCCCCGGTACCGGACGCTGCCAGGCCACGGCGCCGGTGGCTGCCCGCAGCCCGGTCAGCCGCGCGTTCTGGCCGGTGCCGGTGAGGACGGCGATGGTCCCGTGCCACTGCCACAGGCCCGTGACCCAGTCGGTCCCGGTCCACCTCCAGAGCGCGTGGCCGTCAGCTGCCCGCAGCCCGGTCACCGCGTCGCCGTCGGGAACGGCCGCCTCATCGCCGGCCGCTACCGGGGAAACCGGGCTCACGGCGGAACTGGTGACTGGTGCCACCGCGTGATTCTTCCAGCCCCGCACCGGTGCCTGCCACAGCACGTGCCCGCTGAACGTCAGCCGGACGGCCCACGAGCTGCGCGCGTTCACAGTGCAGTGCGGCCGGGGCGTCCCCTGAGGCCAGAGGCCCGGCCGCTGAGCGGTGGTGCATCCGCCTGCGGCGAGGACGGTCGCGAGCAGCGCGGCGCCTCGTACGGTGCGGTGGGTCATGCCGGACAAAGGTGGCAGAAAGAAAGATCGCTGGCGCGCTTATCGGCAAACGTGGATGACGCGCTGATTCCGGTGCTCAGGGGGCGTCGGGGGGCAGGATGTGCAGGCCCGCTACCTTCTCGTCGGTATCGAAGGCGACGCGGCCCTTCATGTCGCCGGCTTCGTAGCGCAGCGGAATGTCGACGACGGTGTGGTCGCCGATGCGGCGGATGAACGGGTCGCCCTCGCCGAAGCCCTCGAAGGCTCCGACGAGCCCGGCGACCGTGGCCAGGGCGTCGCCGCGCACCTTGTCGGTGAAGAGCTCTAGGACCTGGGCGTTGAAGGTGGCCCGGGCGGCGTCCATCCGGTCTTCGAGGACGTCGGTGAGGACGGCGACGGCGCGCTCGGCGGCGTCGGTCATGTAAACGGTCTTGTCCATGGGTTCTCCCGTTCGGGGGTCGATGGGCTTGCCGAACCGCTGGAAGGCGGCCTGGCGGGTGACTCCGAGCAGGTTTCCGATCTCCTGCCAGGTGTGCCCGGCGTCCCGGCACTGCTGCACGCAGAGCGTGAGCGCCTGCCCGGCCAGGGCGTCAGCGTCACGGGCGCGCCGGACCAGTTCGAGGTAGTCCGGGGGCGCCAGGGGGCTCCCGGACCCGGCGTTCAGCGCCGTGGCCTGCTCGGCGAGAAGCGCGCCGAGCGCGGCGAGGGACGAGGAATCGGTCACGTGTAAAGAATGCCTTTACGTACGGCGACTGTCAAGGAGGCATTTACAGCGGACGGCCTGCGTGATCGTATCGTTACCGGGTGTCGTCCGGGCGCTGCTCGACGCGGTGCCGGCGGGAAGCTACCTGGCACTGACCTCGTCGGCCCCGGACTAGTCCGCGTCCCCGAATGGCGGCCGGAAGCACCAGGGGACACCGCCAACCCGGCCGAAGACTGAGGTGTACGCCTTCGCCTCCGATCCGGCCAACATCCCGCGGTGGGCTCCCGGCCTCGGGAAGTCCGTGGAACAGGCGGACGGCCAGTGGTTCGCGGAAACCCCGGCCGGACGGGCCCGTCTGGCGTTCGCCCCGCGCAACGACCTCGGCGTGCTCGACCATCACCTCACGCTGGCCCCGGGCCAGACGGTCTACGTCCCGATGCGGGTCATCGCGGCCGACGGCGGGTCCGAGGTCATCTTCACGCTGCGCCCCCTTCCCGGGATGACCGACGGCGAATTCCAGGCCGACGGCGACGCCGTGGCCGCCGACCTCGCCCGGCTCAAGCGCGTGCTCGAGGAGTGAGGGCACCGCGGAACGGTTCCGGACGGAAAACCTCCGGCCGGCCGTCATGATGCGTCCGGATCCGCGTGGCATGATGGGCGGTTGTGACGGCGAATAGCGGAACATCTACGGCCGTGTTCCAGGACGGCGAAAGCTGGACGCTGAGCGACCTGCTGCCGGGAATCGTGGCGGACCCGGCGCGGGGACTGCAGGCGACCGGGTGGGCCGGGACCGGGAACCTGGCCGTTCCCCTGGGGACCCTCCGGGACCCGGCGGCGCAGACCCAGTCCACGTTCAGCCTGGACCTGTCGCACTGGGCCGGGAACCTGGCCGTCACCGGCGCCTCCCAGTCGGGGAAGACTACGCTGCTGCGCACCCTGGTCTGCGCGCTCGCCCTGACCCACACTCCGGCCGAGGTCCAGGTCTACGGGCTCGGCGCCGAAGGCGGGCTGCGGGCCCTGTCCGGGCTGCCGCACGTCGGTGCCGTCGCCGACCGCCGCGACCCCGCCCAGGCCGCTGACGTCGCGTGGCTCGCGGCCGACGTCGCCGACCAGCGCCGGGAACTGTTCGCCCAGGCGGGCATCGACTCGATGGAAGCGGTCCGCGCCTTCACCCGGTCCGGGCAGGGCTCGGACGACCCGTTCGGCGACATCTTCGTGATCGTCGACGACTGGGAGGAAACCGTCGCCGCGCTCGACGGGATCGAGACGCCCCTGCTGCGGATCGCGGACCGCGGCCTGCACTACGGCGTGCACCTGGTGGTGGCCGCCGCAGCGCAGGCGGACCTTCCCGAGGCGCTGGGCAAGCGGCTGGCCGCCCGGATCGAGCTGGCGCCCGGGGACCGGTGGAAGCCGAACTTCGAAGACGCGCTGGACGACGGGGCGCTGCCCCTGGGCAAGCCCGGGTACGCGCTCGTGAACGGGCCCGGCTTCCTGTCCGCCGCCCTGCCCCGCATCGACGGCTCCCGCACCGCCGGCGACCTGTCCGCGGGCCTGGCCGGGCTCGTCTCCCACGTGACCCAGAACTGGCGCGGGCAGCCCGCGCCGTCCCCGCAGCCCACCCGGTTCCCCATCATGCGCCTGGGCCCGGAGAAATCCGGAGACACCCTGGCCGGGCTGCTCGGGGTCCCCGCCGGGCAGGCCCTGGCGCTGAGCCAGTCCTGGCAGCGGGCCGACGACCGGGAGCACCTGAAGGTCCCGGTCGGGGTCTGTGTCGACGGCACCCGCGTGGAACTGGACCTGAAGGAAGCCAGCCAGGGCGGGACGGGCCCGCACGCCGCGGTCACCGGGACGACGGGAGCGGGGAAGACCACGCTGCTGCAGACCTTCGTGTACTCGCTGGCGCTCACGCACTCGCCGGAAGCGGCCAGTTTCCTGGTCGTTTCCTGGGAGGACCCGGGAGTGTTCACGGCCCTGGGCGACCTGCCGCACTCCGTTGGGCTCGCGGCCGAGATCTCCGGGGACGCCGGCCTGGCCGGCCGCCTGGCGGAGACGATCACCGGTGAGGCGCGCCGGAGACGGGAACTGCTGCGCGAGGCGAACGTGCTCAGCATCCACGTGTACCGGCAGGCCCGGCAGCAGCGGACGGAACTGCCGGCGCTGCCCGACCTGGTGATCGCCGTCGACGACGCCGACAAGCTAGCCGCGGCGTCCCCGGAGCTCGCGGACGCCCTGGCCGAGGTGGGACGCGAGGGCCGCGGGCTGGGCATGCACCTGCTGCTCGCGGGGGAGCGGGCGGACGGGGAATGGCGGGGACCGGTGCGCGGCCCCGCCGCGACGATTGTCGCGCTGCGGGCCGGCACGCCGGAGGACAGCCGGGCGGCGATCGGGGTGCGGGACGCCTGCGAGCTGCCGCCGAGGCCCGGCGCGGGGTACCTCCGGGCCGGGCGCGGCGCGCTCGTGCGGTTCGCGAGCGTGCTCCAGCCCCGGCCGGTGTCGGTGGAGCCGTCGACGGACCCCGTTGACCTGCCCGGCCGGATCTGGCCGCCGGAAGTGCCCGGGGCCGGCGGCTGATGCAGCGGACGACGTTAGATTTTAGAGCGCGCTCGAAGTCAAATGACGCCTGTCAACCCGGGTACGCCGAGGCCCTTCAGCAGGGTGAGGAACAGGTCCTCGCAGAAGACCTCAGTGCCGTCGAGGGCGGTCCTGACAGCGGCCTCGTCCGGTTCCAGGCCGGCGGCGGACGCCCAGGCGAGGAGTCCTCGCGCGCTGGCCGATCCCGGCGGGCCGGCCGCCGCCGACAGGCGGTCCACGGCGGCCCGGTACCGGGGCAGGTACGTCTCGTCATCTTCCTGGCGGGGCGGACCGCCCGGATCCGCGTCGTCATCCCAGTCGAACCGCGGCCACGCGTCGGAGTCGATGTGGCCGATGATCCGGTCCAGCATGAGCCAGCCGCCCCAGCGGCCGTCACCCGGGCTGTACCCGATGAGCTGCGCGCCGTCGCTGTCGAGCACCACGGCGGCCAGCACCGGGCTTCCGGCCTGTTCCATGAGTTCGCGCAGTGTCTGCTCCCAGGCCGCGGGCAGGTCAGAGGACTCCCATCCTTCGGGACCTCGCTTGACCTGAACCGCCTGCCACCCGTTGCCTCCCCGGCCGTGCCAGCAGGGCTCGCAATCCGGCGTCCGCAGCACGGCCAGTTCCGTGAGCGGCCTGGCTGACCGCGCGACGATGTACGTGCCCCAGAATCCCATGTGGTCCTCCCGCGATGCCGGGCGGTTCTCGCCCGGTCGCAGGAACCATAGCGGCGGGCACTGACATTCGACGGGCGGCGGCGTGAGGCGTCCTGCTCTATGCTGCCCGGCGTGCGACTTCATCTCGGCGCTCTCGCGCCTCCGGCCGGGGAAGCGACCGAACTGGCGGTCGCGCAGGCGCTGCTGCGGCAGGCGGCCGAGACCGGCGGCGCCGCCGTGCGGCTCCGCCGGCCAGCCGGGCCGAGCGTGGTGTTCGGGCGGCGCGACACGCGGCTGCCCGGGTTTCCCGCCGCGGTCCGGGCGGCCCGCGCGCACGGTTTCGTGCCCCTGGTCCGCGCGACCGGGGGCCGGGCCGTCGCCTACGACCACGCCGCGCTCGTCGTCGATCACGTGGCCGCGGACCCGGAGCCGCAGGGCGGGCACGACCGGAGGTTCCGGGAGTTCGGCGCCCGGCTGGCCTCCGTCTTCCGGGGTCTTGGCGTCGACGCGCGGGTCGGGGCCGTGCCGGGCGAGTACTGTCCGGGCGCGTTCAGCGTGAACGCCCGCGGTACCGCCAAGCTCGTCGGCACGTCCCAGCGGATCACGAAGAACGCGTGGCTGTTCAGCTCGCTGATCATCCTCGGCGGCGAGGAACGGCTCCGTCCCGTGCTGGCCGAGGTCTACGCGGGCCTCGGCCAGCCGTTCGACCCGGCGTCGGCCGGCTCCCTGGCCGGCGAGGTCCCCGCGCTGGACGCCGGAACCGTGGAGCAGGCCATCCTGGCCGGCTACCAGGCGGACGGAGATCTCAGCCTCCAGCCCCTCGGCGAGGAGGTCACCGCCCTGGCCCGCGATTTGTCGGGACAGTACCAGGCCGCCGGCGGCTGATTCAGGCGGGCTGGCCCGGGAGGCTGTAGCCGGTGAAGCGGGAGACCTGGCCATCGCGGTGGGCGATGAACCAGACGTACTCGTCGCGGCCTCGGAGGGCGCCCCGGTTGTCGATCCCGGGTACGGCGCCCACGCGCTGCCCAACGTGCTAACAGCGACCCGTACGGAATCACCGGATTCACGGAGCCGGAGGCGGCGGGGGGTAGCGGATGGCGCTGCCCCACCCGATCTCCCAGCCGGGATCGTCATCGAAGTAGTCGGCGTAGGCGACCGGGAGGCTGTCGTGCTCGTCGACGAGGCGCAGCAGCCCGGCGTACCAGTCGGCGTAGGGACGGTCATCCTCCGCGGC
>WRBL01000120.1 GCA_009784565.1 Streptosporangiales bacterium
CAGTTCGGTGATCTCCTCGGGCGTCTTGCCCAGCGCCGCCAGCACCGCGGCGGTGTCGGCCCCGAGCAGCGGCGGAGCCGCCTTGATGTCCGGGTTCTCGCCGTCGATCTTGATCGGGATCTTGACCACCCCGAAGTCGGGGATCTCGCGGTGCGGCGCGCGGCCGATCCCGTCGAGCGCGGCCACCTGGGGGTCTTCCAGGACCTCGGGCATCGTCTGAATCGGGGCGTGCGGGACTCCCGCCTTCGCCAGGCGCTCGGCCAGCTCGGCCCGGGTAAGGACGCTGGTCACCTCGGACAGCGCCGCGTTGACCTCGGCCCGGCGGGCGGCCCGGTCCGGGTTGGTGCCGAACCCTTCCCGCTCGTCCAGCTCCGGCGCGTCCAGGGCGGCGATGAGCTTGAGCCACAGGCCCTGGTTGCCGGCCGACATGAACATCCAGCCGTCGGTCGCCGGGAACGCGCCGTAGGGCACCACGCCGGGGTGGCCGGATCCCAGGTTGCCCTTGGGCGGCGACCCGGCCATGGTGTTGGTCAGCGACGGCGCGGCCCAGTCCAGGGCGGTGTTGAGCAGGGACACGCCGACGTGGCCGCCGCGCCCGGTCCGGTCCCGGCGGCGCAGCGCGTCCAGAATGCCGATGACCGCCCAGAACCCGGTGGCCTTGTCCAGGATTGACAGCGGAACGCGGGCGGGGCCGCTCTCCGTGGTCGGCATCAGGGACACGATCCCGGTGTAGGCCTGCAGCAGCGGGTCGTAGGCCGGGTCGTCCTTCTTCGGGCCGTCCGGGCCGTACCCGGTCATGTCGCAGTAGACGAGCCCCGGGTTGAGCTTCCGGGCCTCTTCCCAGCCGAAGCCCGCCTTGGCCAGCGCGCCCGGCCGCAGGTTCTGGACGAAGACGTCCGCGCTGGCGATGAGGTCGGTCAGGATCTCCTTGCCCCGGGGATCCTTGTAGTCGATCTCCAGGCTCTTCTTGCTGCGGTTCATGCCCAGGAACGCGGTGGAAACCCCGTTCCAGAACGGCGGTCCCCACTTGCGGGTGTCGTCGCCGGCGCCGATCCGCTCGACCTTGATGACCTCGGCGCCCAGGTCCGCCAGAAGCTGCCCGCACGTCGGGCCCGCGATCGACGTGGAAAGCTCCACGACGCGGATGCCCTCCAGGGATCCCTTGCCCGCGGAAACCGGAGCATCCGAAGCGGCGGCCGACGGCACCGGGAACTCCATCGGCACGGGCCGGCCCGCCACGGCGGCGTCCCGCTGGGCGGAGGTAATCGGCTCCTTGTACGGGCTCGGCGCTCCGTCGTAGACGTCGGGGCCCCGGCGGAAGTGCTCCGCCTCCTCGAACGTCTCGATGAACGGCATGTCCATCGCGTAGAACCGGTCTTGTGTGGCGGGCCTCGGCCCGGCCTTGGCCACCTTGCCGTAGAGCTCGTGGCCGACGATCTCCTCGGCCACGGCGGCGGCCTCGATCAGCTTGTCCAGGTCGATCCCGGTCTCGACGCCCTCGGCCTCGAGCAGGTGGACCAGGTCCTCGGTGGGGATCATCCGCGTGGTCCGGCCGTTCCCGCAGTAGGGGCAGCCGCCCATGCCGCCGACCGAGGAGTCGATCACCAGCGTGTCCGAAGAGTCCAGCGTCCGGAACGCCTGGTAGGCCGAGAGCAGCGCCATGCCGCGCCCGTCGTGCAGGTGCAGGTGGAACGTCCTGATGGACGGCCAGCGCCGCTTGATTTCCCGGATGGTCTCCTCGACGGCCCGGGGCGTGTTCCAGCTCATCGGGTCACCGATCCAGACCCGGTTGACTTCGATGCCCGCCTCGTTCCAGGCGCGGATCTGGGTGTCCAGCGCGGCGATCCGCTGTTCCAGCGAGAACCGGCCGGTCCAGTTCGAGCCCCAGGCCGCGTTGATCGTCACGCTCGCGAAGCGCTCCCCGCGCGAGACCGCGGCCTCGATCTGCCCCGGAATCGCCGCGACCTCATCGGCCTGCGACCGGTGCGTGTTGCGCTGGACGAACACGTCGCACAGGTGGATGCCCGTCCGGGCGGAGGCCCCGCCGAAGCCCCCGGCGCCGGCCGAGTCCGGCGAAAGCTTCGGTTCGTACGCCTCCCGGCGCTCCACGCCCTTGGCGTTCAGCGCGAGCGCGGTGTAGGTGACTCCCTCGACCGGGGTGAACCGGGTGACGATCTCGTCGATGCGCGCCATCTGCGGCACCCACCGGGGGCTGACGAAGGAGCCCACGACGATGGTCTTGAGGCCGGTGGCGGACAGCGCGTCCAGCAGCCGGATCTTGTCGTCGGCGGAAATCGAGGCGGACTCGATCTGCATGCCCTCGCGCATGCCCTCTTCGATGATGTGCACGGTGGGCAGGGACTCGGCCGGAACAACCCCGGTCATGCGGTACCTCCATTCGCCAGCAACTGCTGCAGGCCGTCCAGGTCGGGGACTCGGGCGAGGTCACGCAGGCCGGCGGCCAGGGTGTCCGCCTCCCCGGCGGTCCACCCGGCGGCGCCGAGCGCCTCCCTCGTCTTCTCTTCAAGCTCGGAAACGGTCAGCGGGTCACGCGAGTCTCCGTGCGACACCTCGGCGCGCTTGGCCAGCCGTCGCCCGCCCGCCAGGTCCAGCTCCACTTCGGCGCCGTGGAAGCCCGGCTCCTCGAAGGCTTCGATCCGGTCCATGAGCGCGGCCGCGGCCGGGTCGGCGAGCGTCCCGTCGAACGCGTCGTCGGTGAAGTCACCCAGCCGGACCGTGCCGCGCAGCAGCGTCACCGCGATGGTGTACGGCAGGCTGAACTTGCCTTCCAGGCCGGTGCGCGGCGAGTGGCCGATCAGCGGGCGCAGTCCGCCGGCATGCACGGTGATCTTGACCGACTCCACGTCGTCCGGCGGCGGGAAGCCGGCCTCGGCCCGCAGCCAGCGCGCCGCGTCGATGGAACGGTGCGTGGCGTAGCAGGACGGGTAGCGCTTGACCGCCCAGTCTTCCGGCCAGTGCGCGGCCCAGTACTCCAGCCGGGCGGCCAGCTTCCGGGTGAAGGCCGGGTCAGCGGCGTCCACGTCGCCGTACAGGGCGAAGAACCCCTTGGGGTGCTCTAGCTGCTCGGTGTTGGCGGTGCAGCCGCGTTCGGCCAGCGCCACCGCGGTAACCGCGTCGCGGGCGGCCAGTCCCGCGTGGAGCGGCTTGGTCATGGTGCCGAAGTTCGCCAGCGATCCCGCCGCGCAGGAGGCCGCGATCCCCAGCGCGTACCGGGTCTTCGTCTCGTCCAGCCGGGCCAGCCGGGCGGCCGCCGCGGCGGCGGCCAGGCGTCCGACGGTGGCGGTGGTGTGCCACCCCCGGCCGTAGTGGACCGTGTCCGGGGCGAGTTCCGTCACCGCGCGGAACACCGCGTTGCCGATGTCGTAAGCCGCCAGCAGTTCGGGCCCGCTGACCTCGGGCCAGCGAGACGCCTGCGCCAGCAGCGCGGGGAACAGGACGGCGCCCGGGTGCATGGCCATCGACGGGACGGCGTCGTCCCAGTCCAGGGCGTGCGCCGCGGTGCCGTTGATCAGGGCTGCGGTGGCGGGCGAGCGGAACTCGCCCGATCCCCACACCGCGGCCGGGCCGGGGGCGTGCTCCTCGTCGTCGAGCCAGCCCATGACCGCGTCCGCGGAGTCGGCCGCGCGTCCGGCGACGGCTACGGCGACCGTGTCTACCAGCGCCGTCAGGGTTGACGTCCCGCACGCCGTCCCGGCGGGCCGGCCCGTGATGAAACGGGCCAGCACGCCGGTGGCGCCCAGGCTCACCGCGTGCCCGGGATCCCGGACACACGTCAGGTGGGACGGAGGGGCGTCGCCCCAAGTCGGCACAGCCATGCATTGATCCGTCTCTAGTAGCTACGCGGCAAACCCAGCTCGCGGTGGGCGATGCCGGCCAGGATGATGTTGGTGCTGATCGGCGCGGTGAGACGGCCCCGGGACTGGGTGAACTTCTGGGCGATCCCGTACTCGTTGGCCAGGCCGTAGCCGCCGAAGGTGTCCATCGCCGCGTTGGCCGCGTGCCACTGGGCGTGGCCCGCGAGGTGCTTGGCGTTGTTGGACATGAAGCCGGGCTGCTTGCCCGCCTCGTACTGCCGGGCCGCCTCCCAGCGGACCAGGCTGGCCGCGCGCAGCTCGCTGAACGAGCTGGCCAGCGGGAACTGGATTCCCTGGTTCATGCCGATCGGGCGGCCGAAGACCTCGCGCTCCTTCGCGTACTGCACGGCCTTGTCGATGAACCACAGGCCGGCGCCGATGTACTCCGACGCCACCAGGAGCCGCTCGGAGTTCATCCCGGACAGGATGCAGCGGAAGCCCTTGCCCTCGTCGCCGATCCGGTTCTCCACCGGGACCACCAGGTTGGTGATGGTCAGCTCGTTGGTGTGGTGGCCGTCCATGACCTTGATCGGGCGGGCCTGGATCTGGCCGTTCTCCTTGGCCTCACGGGTATCGACCAGCAGGACGGTGATGCCGTCGGTCTTCTTCTGCACGTCCTCGTACCGCTCGGTGCGGACCAGCAGCAGCATGAGGTCGGTCTGCAGGAAGCGGGAGGTGAAGATCTTGCCGCCGTTGACGATGTAGTTGTCGCCCTCGCGCTTGGCGAACGTCTTGATCCGGGTGGTGTCGGTCCCGGCGTCCGGCTCGGTGATGCCGAAGGACTGCAGGCGCAGGCCCTTGGCGATCTGGGGCAGCCACGTGTCCTTCTGCTCCTTGGTGCCGTGACGCAGGAGCGTGGTCATCTGGTAGATCTGCGCGTGGATGGCGGTGGCCTCGCCGCCCCAGCGGTTCACGGTCTCCAGGAAGAGGGCACCGTCGCTGATGGACGCGCCGCCGCCACCGTACTCCTCGGGGACCAGCATGGTCATCCAGCCGGTCTCGGTAAGCTCATCGACCCACTCCTGCGGGTACCGGCCCGCCTCGTCGACGTCGATCCAGTACTGGGTGTCGTACTTTTTGGCGATGTCGGAGACGGCATCGCGCAGCGCCTCCTGGTCGGAGTTGAGGATGTCGTTCTCGGCGAGCCAGTCAGTGGCCATCGTGTTCCTTCCTTACTTTGACGGTTGCGCCTGGACGGCGACGTCCAGCACCAGGGGGCCGGTGCGGTTCGCCAGCCCCGGCACGATGTCGTCGAGGGCGGCGAGCAGTTCGTCCCGGTTCTCGATGCGCCGGGCCGGGCAGCCGAAGCCCCGGGCGATAGCGGAGACGCTGATCTCCTCGAATCCCGGCCACGGCGGCTTGCCCCCGTGACTGGCGGCCAGCATGTTCATGACGGCGTAGCCCCCGTTGGACAGCACGACGTACAGCGCTCCGGCGCCGTACCGCTGGGCGCTCCACAGGGACTGGATCGAGTACAGGGAGGCCCCGTCGCCCACGAAGGCCACGACCGGCCGGTCCGGCCGGGCGAGCTTGATGCCCGTGGCGGCGGGGAGCGCGAAGCCCAGTCCGCCCTGGGCGATGGTCAGGAATCCGAAGCACTCCCTGGCTGGCACGGTGTCCAGCAGCGCCCTCCGCGACGACGGAGTCTCCTCGATGAACGTGGACTCCGCCGGCAGTCGCTCCGCGACCGCCTCGAACACGTCCCGCGCCGTCAAAGCCTGGCCGGCCCGGGCCGCGTGGACTTCAGTGGTGCGAACAGTGCCGCCAGAGTCCGCGCGGGCTGATGGCGCCGTCCCGATCGCGGGGAGGATGGCTTCGATGATCTCCGCCGGGTCGCCGACGATGGCCAGGTCGGCGGCGCTGTGGAGGGCCTCGTCCAGGAACGGGGTGACGACCGCGACCCGGGTGCCGGGAGTCACGAAACCGCCGGGCTCCCAGGCCCCGGAGCGGAAGGCCGGCGCGCCGACGATCAGCACGGTGTCGTGGTCTTTCAGGGCCTCCCGGAGCGCCCCGCGTCCGGGAGGCAGGTGGCCGGCGAATCGCGGGTCGGAATGGTCGAAGCCGGCCTGCGACGCGTAGGCGGCCTGCCAGACCTCGCAGTCCAGGCGGCCGGCGATCCGCGCGACCAGGTCACGGGACCGCGGGTCGTCCGCGCCCGGGCCGACGACCAGGACCGGGTTCTCCGCCGCGGCCAGGAGTTCCGTGAGTTCCCCGGCGGCCTCCGGGGACGGGCCGGAGGCGGTGTGCAGGCTGCCCGGGGTGGCGGGCGGCAGGCCGGTCTCGGCCGGCTCGTCCCAGTCGCTCATCGGGATGGTCACGATCGCCGGGCCGCGGTGGAGGCGGGCCTCGTGCCAGGCCCGCATCACGGCGCCGGGCACGTCGGCCGGGCGGGCGGGCTCGTGGCAGGCGACCGGGTACTCGCCCGCCAGACCGGACAGGTGACCGGCCAGGAAGGGCTCGAAGGCCAGGTGCCGGCGGTCCTGCTGGCCGACCAGCACCACCAGCGGGGCCCGGTTGGTGCGGGCCGTGGCCAGCGCCCCGACCGCGTTGCCCAGGCCGGCCGTGGTGTGCAGCAGGACCACGCTCGGCCCGCCGGACGCGAGCGCGTGACCGCTGGCCATGCCGACCACGCTGCCCTCGTGCAGGGCGAGGATGAAGTCGAGGTCCTCGGGGAGGTCGGTGAGGAACGCGACCTCGGTCGAGCCGGGGTTGGCGAAGATCCGGGTCATCCCCGTGTGCCGCAGCACGTCCAGTACCGCGTCGCGCACGGTCGCCGTCATGCGTTCCTCCACGTCGGGTTCTCGCGGGCCGGCTGGCCTCATACGTGGAGAGTGCGCCCGGCGGGCGGGGTGGCACACCGGCAAATCGCACTCAGCGGAACGCGCGATGGTCGAAATTTCAGCTGACGGAATATGAGCCGGGCCACACGACTGCCCTGGCGGGGCGGAGGCGGCGTCAGGCGGGGCGGCTCGCGGGGAAGGAGGTGCCGCGGGCGCGGCGGGCCCTCTGCGGGACCATCGCCTCAGTGATCGCGCGGGCCGTGCCGGCCACGGCCCGGCTCATGCTGACCGCGTTGAGCCGGTACTCGGGGACGATCAGCGAAAGCGTGGAGCGGACGCTGCCGTCCCGCCGGTAGACCGGGGCCGAGACCCAGGCCGGCTCGCCCGGGCTGGTCCCGCGCGCGACGGCCACGCCGGTGCGCTTGATCTCGCTGAGGCGCTGCCGGAGCTGGAAGTCGTCGGACCGGCTCCAGCGCGGGGGGCACAGCTCTCGCAGCGTCTCGGTGAGGTCGTTCGGCGTGGCGTGAGCCAGGTAGACGAGTCCGGGGCCGCTGTCGAGCAGCGGGACCCTCCGCCCGGAGTACCAGCCCGCGTTCACCGAACGGCCGCCGATGAAGTCCATGATGGTGACGTCGCCGCTGCTCTCGCGAGTGCCGAGCGCGACCAGTTCACCCGTGGCGGAGTACAGGTCCACCATGAACGAACGGGCGGCGTCCCGCAGCAGCCGGACGTCGGCCACGCCCCAGCCCAGCCGCCACAGACGGCGTCCCAGCCGGTACCGGCCGCGGCCGGTACGCTCCACGGCCTCCCACTCGACCAGGCCGGCGAGCATCCGGTGCACGGTGGCGGGCGGAAGCCCGGTCTGACCGCACAGGCCGGCGATGGTCTGCTCGGGCTGCTCGGTGCTGAAGCAGTCCAGGATGTCGAACGCGCGGCCGAGGACGGAACGCTTTCCGTCGTCAGCGTCGGCGGGCAGTGGTGTCACCATGCTTGCGTTCCACCCGGCTTCCCTGGCTCGAAACGATAGGTACCGCAAAGATGCGCGACACGTTACGGGCGTGTCAACGTGCGATCATCCTAGACGGCCGTCCTGACCGTTCGGTAGGTAAATCGTTCCGGATGCCGGAACACCGGCGAGCCCGGACCGCGATCCGCCTGCGCCGACGCGGGGCCGCCTATATCGTTCGCTACGGCATAGCACGCAACCACTGGGGGTTCAGCGCCTGTGAAGGGTTTCCGAGAGTTCATCATGCGAGGCAACCTGATTGACCTCGCCGTCGCAGTCGTCATCGGCACCGCGTTCACCGCGATGGTGACCGCGATCGTCGACGACATCATCACGCCCCTGATCGCGGCGATCGGCGGGCAGCCCAACTTCGGCAACCTCAGCTTCACCATCCACCACAGCCAGTTCAAGTACGGGCTGCTCATCAACGCGGTGGTCGCGTTCCTGATCGTCGCGGCCGTGGTCTACTTCCTGATCGTGGCGCCCGTGGCGAGGCTCACGACCCGCATGGCCCGCCACAAGGAGGCGACCACCCGCGACTGCCCGGAGTGCCTGAGCGAGATCCCGGTCGCCGCCACCCGCTGCATGTACTGCACGGCCCAGGTCCCGCCGGCCACGGCCGACCCCGCCGACCCTTTCGCCCCCGCCAGCCCTACCCCGCCCGCCCTGTAAGAGGGGGCAAAGCCCCCTGGGGAAACAAGCCTGGGCTCGGGACGGGGCCTGGCCGTCCCGAGCCCAGACGACTATGGGGTGCGCCCGGTCCTCCTGGGCGCACCCCATAGTTTCGTGCTAGTTCCTTGCGGGACGCTGGGGCGTCCCTGAGAACTTGTTGAAAGCCGGTAACGACCGGTCGGCCGTCAGTTCCGCTTTCGTTTCAGCCGCCGACTGCGGCTCTGGCGTTTTCTCCTTGGCAGCCGGCTGGGCCGACGGAGTTCCGGACCACTGCTGTACCGCCGTCGGAGCGGTCTTCGAATCCGAAGACCGCCCGGCCTGCGGCGGTACCGCGGCCGCCCCGTGTTCAAGGTGCTCGGCGAGTCTCTCCGCCTCGTCGGCACTGAACCCGATCACGGCACGCGGCTGGCCCCACGGCTCTTTCAGCGCGTAGCCGACGTAGCCGACTACGGGCTGAGCCGGCGTGTCAGCCAGGCCCTGGGCCGCTCTCCATCGTTCCCAGGCCGTTTCCAGTCTGGCGGCCGCGCGCTGGGCGCGGTTCACTAGTTCTGGATCACGCATCGCGTCCCTCCCCCCTTCCAGGTCTTCGATGCCCGACTTATCCGGACGGCCGACGCCGGCTTGCGGCGGCGGCCGTCCGGTCCACCGGACGAAATCCGCCGTGGCTGCGCGCGGAACACCACCCCGAAGCGGTGCCCGGCCTCGCCACACCTCCGGCGGGTTCGTTACTCGGAGCGCTGCTGCGGGATACCCGCGAGCAGAGCGCGGACTTCGGTCTCCCGGTAACGCCGGTGCCCCCCCAGCGTGCGGATGGACGTGAGCTTGCCAGCCTTCGCCCAGCGCGTGACCGTCTTGGGGTCGACACGGAACATCGTGGCGACCTCGGCGGGCGTCAGCAGGGGCTCAGCTTCAGGCGTACGTGCGGACATTGGTGCGGCCTCTCCTCCTGGACCGGTGTAGCGATCCTCGTGTTGATGTTGTCTGGCCTTGGTGCTCCGCAAGGAGCTTGTCGTTGATGTCCTCATATGGCCTACAAGGCCATATTGCCATCACCAGCGGTGACAAGTCGACCACCAACCGCGAAGTTTCTGTCGCGGGATGCCCAGTTGCTCCTTGCTTCGGCGTCACTCAGGGTGATTCTAGCGATACTTTTCGTCGCATCGGGCCAGATTCGGAAATACTGCCCCCACAACTCTGGTTCTCGCAAGCCCGGAATCCGCTCGCTGGCTGCGAACGCCCCCGTAGAGTAACCCCGTAGACACACTGTGCGGTTATTGCCAAGACCTAATCGTGATATAGGTGCACTACGCCCGTAATTTACCCTGTTTCTACCGACTGTCCCATCGAAAACCCAACTCTTGAGTAACTAACGAGACCCGACAGCACGGGATCGGCGTAGTCATCAGGGCCGCAAACCGGGTACGGTTATACATGTACGGAAGCTGGCGCGCGTCGAGGTCCTCCTGGGGGATCGCGGCGGCCCTGTGTCTGTGTCACGGCCCTGTTGCACGCGGGTCCGTAACGCCGCACAGTGTTGCCACAGGCCGCAAAACCAGCGACATAAGCATCGTGGGGCCGAACGGCTCCGGACGTTCGAGGGGGTCGAGCCAATGGGGCGCGGCCGAGCCAAGGCCAAGCAGGTTAAGGTTGCTCGCCAGCTCAAGTACAACAGCGGCGGCACGGACCTTGACAGGCTGCGTGCGGAGCTCGCTGTCGGCAATGAGCAGCGAGACGGGGAACGTGATTCCCGGTACTCCGCCTATGACGATGACGATGCCGAAAGCCAGGACGACGAGGACGAGGACGACTGGTCCGAATCCTGAAGTCCCCCGTCCGGCTTCAGACACAGCAGTACCAGAGCCGACGCGCACGTAACGCGCGTCGGCTCAAGGTCGTTCCCCGTAACTCCCGCCGGTTACGGGGCGAGTTCCAGTACGTCCTTGCCGCGCTCTTCTTCGGCCACCGGCACCGGGTACTTGCCGTCGAAGCAGGCCCGGCACAGGGACTTCGGTTCCTGAAGCGTGGCCGCGGTCAGGCCTTCCAGGGACACGTAGCCGAGCGAGTCCGCTCCCACCTGCTGGCAGATCTCCTCCACCGAGCTGTGCCCGGCGACGAGTTCCTCGCGGGTGGCGAAGTCGATGCCGTAGAAACACGGCCACTTCACCGGCGGCGACGCGATCCGGACGTGTACCTCGCGCGCTCCCGCCTCCCGCAGCATGTTCACGACCGCCCGCTGCGTGTTGCCGCGCACGATCGAGTCGTCGATGACGACGATCCGCTGGCCCTCGATCACGTCGCGCAGCGGATTCAGCTTGAGCCGGATGCCCAGCTGCCGGATCGTCTGGCTCGGCTGGATGAACGTCCGGCCGACGTAGGAGTTCTTGACCAGGCCCTGCCCGTACGGGATCCCGCTCGCCTCGGCGTAGCCGATCGCGGCCGGCGTGCCGCCCTCGGGAACCGGGATGACCAGGTCGGCGTCGACCGGGTACTCCCTGGCCAGCGTGCGGCCGATCTCCACCCGGGTCATGTGCAGGCCCCGGCCGCCGATCGCGGTGTCGGGACGGGCCAGGTAGACGTACTCGAAGAGGCAGACCTTCGGCGCGGCCGGAGCGAAGGACCGGGAGCGGATCCCCCGCTCGTCGGCGGTGATCAGCTCGCCGGGGTTCACCTCGCGCAGGAACTTCGCCCCCACGATGTCCAGCGCGGCCGTCTCGCTCGCGGCCACCCAGCCGTTCTCCAGCTGGCCGATGACCAGGGGGCGGAAGCCCTGGGGGTCCCGCGCCGCGTACAGCGTGTTCTCGTCCATGAAGACCAGCGAGTACGTGCCCTTGACCAGGGGCAGGATGCGGGCGGCCGTCTCCTCCACGCCGTCGTCGCCGGCGTGGACGAACAATTCGGTGAGCACGTCGGTGTCCGACGTGGCCTGCACCGGGGCGTGGCCGTTCGCGCCCGGCAGCATGCTCGCGAGCTCACGCGGGTTGGTCAGGTTCCCGTTGTGCCCCAGCGCCAGCGACGCGCTCGGCGTCGACCGGAACGTCGGCTGCGCGTTCGCCCACACCGAGGCACCGGTCGTTGAGTACCGGCAGTGAGCCACCGCGATATCGCCACGCAGCGTATTCAGCGAGGGTTCATCGAAGACCTGGGCCACGAGGCCCATTTCCTTGTGTACGACAATCCGGTTACCGTCGCTTACCGCGATTCCGGCTGACTCCTGGCCGCGGTGCTGCAGCGCGTGGAGCCCGTAGTACGCGAGCTTGGCGACATCCTCACCGGGCGACCAAACACCGAAGACACCGCAGGCATCTCTCGGCGGGCGGTCAGCGGGATCGAGGTCGTGCGTTAGACGCCCGTCTGGCTTAGCCACGCCACCAGTCTATTTGCTGAGGCCAGCGAACGATACGCCCCGGTAACACCAGCGGCACATAGTCGGAAAGATCAGCCCGGGCGCCGCTGGCGCTCACCGCCCCCGACTCCACCGCCGACGCCCAGGCGAGCCGGCCGGTGGCCAGCCGCAGCCAGGTCAGCGGATCGGTCTCGATCACGTTGGGCGGAGTGCCCCGCGTGTGACGGGGGCCCTCGACGCACTGCACGGCGGCCACCGGCGGCACCCGCATCTCCACGGAACGCCCTGGCACGCGGGCTTCCAGCGTGAACAGCAGGTGCCGCGCCGCCGGGCGCAGCACCGACCTCGGCACCTCCTCGCCCCGGTCCAGGTAACCCACGGCCTCCGCCACGAGAGCGTCCCCGGCCGGGTCGAGTCTCCGGGGCGGCATCAGCCGAACAGGGCCGGAAGCGGCGCTTCCCAGGCCGACCGAAGGTCGCTCAGGGTGACCGAGAACACGTCCCGGACCGCCAGCGAATCGCCGGTCACCGTGCCCAGAACCGCCGCCGGCAGGCCGTGGGCGGTGCACAGCGAAGCGAACTCCTCTTCGCGCCCCGGGACCACCGACACGACCGCCCGCGCGGCCGATTCACTGAACAGGTCGGTGAAAACGTCTCCGGTGAGAGAAACATCACATCCGCGTCCGCCGCGCAGGCAGGACTCGGCCAGGGCCACGGCCAGGCCGCCGTCCGACACGTCGTGCGCGCTCGCCAGCAGTCCGGAAGAGGCGCCCGCGGCCAGGACGGCGGCAAGGATCCGTTCGGAATCAAGCTGGACGGCCGGCGGCTGACCGCCGAGGTGGCCGTGCAGCACGCGAGCCCAGGCGGACCCGCCGAACTCCTCCCGGGTCTCGCCCAGCAGGATCACCCGGGCGCCGTCGGTCCCGAAGCCCGCCCCGACCCGCTGCCGGACGTCGGGGTGGACCCCCAGGACGCCGATGACCGGGGTCGGGTGGATCGCGTTGCTGCCCGTCTGGTTGTAGAGGCTCACGTTGCCGCCGGTCACCGGGATCCCGAGTTCCTCGCAGCCGTCGGCCAGGCCGCGCACGGCCTCGGCCAGCTGCCACATGACCTCGGGGTCCTCCGGGGAACCGAAGTTCAGGCAGTTCGTCACCGCCGTCGGCGTGGCGCCGGTCACCGCGACGTTCCGGTACGCCTCCGACAGGGCCAGCCGGGCGCCGTTGTAGGGGTCGAGCTTGCAGTAGCGGCCGTTGCCGTCGGTCGCCAGCGCGATCCCGAGCCCGGTCTCCTCGTCCACCCGGATCAGGCCGCCGTCCTCCGGCATGGCCAGGACGGTGTTGCCGCGGACCGTGTGGTCGTACTGCTGGGTCACCCACGACTTGTCGGCCAGTTCGGGCGCCGAGATCAGCTTCAGCAGCGTGTCCTTGAGGTCCGCGCCGCTGGAGGCCCGGGGGAATTTCGCCGGCGAGTCGGCCTGGAGCGCGTCCAGCGCCGCCGGGCGGGACATCGGCCGGCTGTAGACCGGGCCGCCGTCGGCCGCCGTCCGCGGCGGGATCTTCACGACGGTGGCGCCGCGCCAGGTCATGGTCAGCGTCTCGTCGTCGGTCACCTCGCCGATGACGGTCGCCTCGACGTCCCACTTCTCGCACACCTTGGTGAACGCGGCCATGTTGTCGGGCCGCACGACCGCCATCATGCGTTCCTGGGACTCGCTCATCAGGATCTCGGCCGGGTTGAGCGTGCTGTCCCGCAGCGGCACGTCGTCGAGGGTGACGTGCATGCCGCCGTCTCCGCCCGCCGCCAGTTCCGTGGTCGCGCAGGCCACGCCGGCGGCGCCCAGGTCCTGGATGCCCTCGACCAGTCCCTGCTCGAAGAGCTCCAGGCAGGCCTCGATCAGGATCTTCTCCATGAACGGGTCGCCGACCTGGACCGCGGGCCTCTTCGCCGACTTCCCGGAAGCGTCATCGAACGTGGCGCTGGCCAGCACTGACGCACCGCCCACCCCGTCGCCGCCGGTCCGGGAGCCGAAGATCACGACCTTGTTCCCCTTGCCCCGCGCGGAGGCTTCCTGGAGGTCGTCATGCTTCAGGATGCCCACGCACAAGGCGTTCACCAGCGGGTTGCCGATGTAGCAGGGGTCGAAGGCGAGTTCCCCTCCGATGTTCGGCAGGCCGAGGCAGTTGCCGTAGAAGCTGATGCCCGACACCACGCCGGGCAGCACCCGGGCGGTGTCGTGCGCGTCCGCCGCGCCGAAGCGCAGCGCGTCCATCACCGCCACCGGGCGGGCGCCCATCGCGAGGATGTCGCGGACGATGCCGCCGATCCCGGTCGCCGCGCCCTGGTGGGGCTCCACGAAGGACGGATGGTTGTGCGACTCGATCTTGAAGGTGACCGCGTACCCCTGGCCGATATCGACCACGCCCGCGTTGGCGCCGATGCCGGCGAGCAGTTTCTCCGACTGCACGGCCGAGGGCGCCAGGTTGCGCAGATGCACCTTGGACGACTTGTAGGAGCAGTGCTCGCTCCACATGACGGAGTACAGCGCCAGTTCGGCCGCGGTCGGCCGGCGGCCCAGGATTTCCCGGACCTTGCCGTACTCGTCGTCGGTGAGGCCGAGTTCCTTGTGCGGCTGCGCCTGGTCACCGGTCGCGGCGGCGACCTCGATGGTGTCCTTGTCGCTCATGTTCTCTAGGCCCCCGTTCCGGCCAGCGCCTTGACAGCGGAGGTGAAGAAGCCGAGCCCGTCGGCGGACGGCCCGGTCAGCGGGTCGATGGCGTGCTCGGGGTGCGGCATCAGGCCGACGACGTTCCCGGCCTCGTTGCGGATGCCCGCGATGTCCCGGGAACTGCCGTTGGGCGCCCCGTCCAGGTAGCGGACGACGACCTGCCCGTTCCGCTCGAGCTCGTCCAGGGTCTCCTCGCGAGCCACGAAGTTGCCCTCGCCGTTCTTGAGCGGGATGAGAAGCTCCTGGTTCTTGGCGTAAGCCCGCGTCCACGCCGTCTCCGGGTTTTCCACAGCCAGCCGGACCGGCTTGTGGATAAACCGCAGGGCGCTGTTGCGGGTCAGCGCGCCCGGCAGCAGATGGGCCTCGCACAGGATCTGGAAGCCGTTGCAGATGCCGAGCACGGGAAGGCCTTTAGCGGCCGCGGGCACCAGTGAGGTCATCACCGGGGAGAACCGGGCGATGGCGCCGCAGCGCAGGTAATCGCCGTAGGAGAAGCCGCCGGGCAAGATGACCGCGTCCACGCCCTGAAGGTCGTGATCCGCGTGCCACAGCGGGACGGGATCGGCGCCGGCGAACCGGACGGCGCGAGCCGCGTCAGAATCGTCAAGGGAACCTGGGAAAGTGACCACGCCTATGCGCACACGCTGCAGACTACCTGGTCAGGTGTCTTAAGCCGATTTAAGGCCGGCGTCGAGACGGGGGCGACCCAGTGAACCCGCTTGTCCAGCACCACGCTGGTGCCGTGACCGGGAACGGAGCGCAGCGTCACCCCGTCCACGCAGGAACGCATGATCGCGAACCCTCGACCGTGCTCGGCGAGTTCCCTCGTTCTCGCCCGGTGCCGGCGACCCGGGCGGCATCCCTGCCCGTTGTCGCGGACTTCGACCCGGCAGCCGGCGCGGCCGAGGGTGGTCGTCACCTCGTACGCGCCCGCCGAATCGGCGTGCAGGACCACATTGGTACACGCCTCCGTGACCGCCAGCAGGATGTCAGCGACGCAGTCCTCGCTGACTCCCACGCCACGCAGCGTGTCCCCCATTACCTGGCGCATCACCGGGACGCTCAGCTTCTCCCGCTCGAAGACGAGGCAGAACCTGACGTCCGAGGATGGCCTTCGCCACGATCTCACGAAGATGAAAATTCCCGCGAGCCACGGACGTAACCGGCACTCTAGTCAGCACTACGCAGAGTGAACTCCTCGATCACCGGGTTGGCGAGCAGTTCCCGGGCCAGTTCCTCGATCTCCTTCTCGTCCGCCGGCCCGTCAATCTCCAGCTCAAAGCGCTTGCCCTGACGAACCCGAGAGACATTGCTGAAGCCCAGCCGGTGTGATGCACTTAGCACCGCATCGCCCTGCGGGTCGTGAATCTCGGGCTTCAGCATGACGTCGACAATCACTCGGGACACGAATCCTCCAGGGCAAGCAGGGCATATACCGTCTCGAAGCAGCGGCCACGACGGCCGTAACGCCCAAGAAGCGTACTGCTATCACGGCGGCTCATCAGCGGCCGGCGTCGGCGATCCCGACCCGACCGCATGAGAGAGGAGTGGCACAAGGTGTCAGATTCCGAATTCATCCAGCTCCTTACCCCCGAAGGCGAACGGCTCAGCGACCCGCGCTATCCGCTCTCCGACGACGAAATCGACCTCAGGGCCCTGTACCGCGACATGGTGCTGGTCCGCCGGGTCGACACCGAGGCCGTGTGGCTGCAGCGACAGGGCGAACTCGGCATCTGGGCGTCCCTGCTCGGCCAGGAGGCCGCCCAGATCGGCTCCGGACGGGCCCTCGCGCCCGCCGACATGGCCTTCCCCTCCTACCGTGAGCACGGCGTCGCCTGGTGCCGCGGCCTGGAACCGGAAAAGCTTCTCGAGCTCTTCCGCGGGGTCAGCCACTCCGGCTGGGACCCCGAAGAGCACAAGTTTCACCTTTACACGATCGTCATCGGCGACCAGACGCTGCACGCCACCGGCTACGCCATGGGCATCCAGCGCGACGGCGCCGTCGGCACGTCCGCGGACGCGCCCGGTTCCGGCGGCACCGACGAGGCCGCGATCGTCTACTTCGGCGACGGCGCCACCAGCCAGGGCGACGTGAGCGAGGCGTTCAACTTCGCGTCCGTCTTCAACGCGCCCGTCGTCTTCTTCTGCCAGAACAACCAGTTCGCCATCTCCGAGCCCAACGAGCG
>WRBL01000121.1 GCA_009784565.1 Streptosporangiales bacterium
CAGCCGACCCGAACCCGCCCGACACCGGCTCGCCCCAGGCGAAGCTGTTCGAAGACGGCCCGCCGAAGGCAAGCGACCTGGAGAAGTACGCCCGGGACCAGGGCTGGACACGGAGCCAGACCCCGGACGGGCCGGTTAAATACACTGACGACAACGGCGTCGTCCGCATGACAATCAAGAAGGGCTCCCCGCGGGCGCCGGGCAGCGGGGACCCGCACGTGGAGATACGGAACGGCGACGGCGTCCGGACCGACCCCTACGGGAACCCGGTCACCCGCAAGAGCCCCGGCAACCACACACCGATCACCTGGGACCTGGGATGACGACGAGCTACGAAACCCTGCCGGGCCTGGCCGGCGTCTACCTCGAGGACAGCTACGTCCTGGCCATCGACGAAGGCCCGCACTCGCTCGCCTTCCGGCTCGAAGCCGTCCTGACCCCCGATCATCCCCTGTACCGCGACCCGCGCCCGGGCGAGCAGTACTGCTACGTCAACGCGACGCTCACGTTCAGCCCGGCCAGCCAGGTCGAATGGATCAGCCGCACCGGCACCAGCTACCGCGACGCCGACGACGAGGAAGACCAGGGCAACATCGACTACCTCAACCCCGAGCCCGGCGCCTACCACCTCGGCGGCGACTGGGGCGAGATACGCGTACGGTCACCGCACTCGCCGACGTTCCAGGTCCTGCAGGACGCCTGATCTCCCACGGGCCGGGCCCACTCGCACGCTTGGAACAGCGCTTCGGAAAGGTGCTTTACCTGGTGGGGCGGGTGGGGCTCGAACCCACGACCGAGGGATTATGAGTCCCTTGCTCTGACCGGCTGAGCTACCGCCCCGGATCAGCGCAAGATTACCGTACTCGCCGGTTGTCGGGGCCGGGCAGAGCCCGCCTCGCTCAGGCAGCCAGGCGGTGAATACTGAAAGTATTCACTTGGTTACCCTTGAATCATGGGGGCATTCTCGAAAGCGGTTGCGCTGGCCGTTCTGACCGGGTCACTGGCCGGGCTCTCCGCCGGATGCGGCTCGCCCCGCCAGGCCACGGAGCAGAACACGGTCGCGCCGACCGCGTCGCCGCCGGAGCACAGGGTCGGCGACACGGTCACGGTCTCTGAGGGCGGCAGGCGGTATAACGTGACCCTGGTCAGCGTCGTCGACCCGGCCCGGACCGCGAGTGAGTACGCGTCCCCGGCCGCGGGCCACCGCCTGGTGGCCGCGCAGTTCCGGGTGACCGCGCAGACCGCCGTGGACGAGAACTCGAACGCCAGCGCCACCATGGTCGGATCGGATGAGCAGGTATACACGCCCGCGCTGGAAGAGGTGGCGGAGGGCACCAATTTCGCGCACGGCAGCGTCCGGCTTCAGCCGGGCACCAGCCTCGTCGGCTGGGTCCCGTTCAGCGTCCCCGGCCAGGCGCGGGCGGCCCGGGTGCGGTGGAATCCCGGGGCCGGCCGCAGCGCCCGCGGTGCCGAGTGGACCGTGAACACCACGACTCCCCCGTCGCCGGGACCTTCTCCGGCCGGCACGCCCACGGGCCAGGGCCCGTCCCCGGCCGCCTCCCCCACCGCCGCGGCGCCGGTCACCGATCCGGAGGCCACCGTCATCGGGTACTTCGACGCCATCAACAACCGCGATTTCCGGAGGGCCTGGGAACTCGGGGGCAAGAACACGGCCTCGTCCTACTCCAGCTTCGCCGACGGGTTCGCGACGACGGAATGGGCGGGCGCGGAGATCCTGGACCTGTCCGGCGACCCCGGCGGCGGAGTGGTCACCGCCCGGCTCACCACCCTGGAGACGGACGGCACCTCGAAGGTCTTCCAGGGCGAGTACACGGTCCGGAACGGTGTCATCAGCGACTTCCGGGTCCACCGGGTCAGCTGAGGTCGTGTTCGGCCTTGAGCCTCATCAGCTGCCGCAGGGCGGCATCGCGGCGGGCCACGAGGTCCGCGGTGCCGGTGTCCCCGAGTTCGGAGTCCATTCCGGCGGCGATCTTGTCCTTGAGCTCGGGGGTCCACTCGGGCTGCTCCAGCGTGTCCCACCATTCCACCATGGGCGGGCCGAGGTGCTCCATCACGTGCCGGAGGCCGCCGGGGCCGCCGGAGACGTGCTGGGTCGCGAACGGCCCCAGCAGCGACCACCGCAGGCCCGGGCCGTCGGCGATCGCGGTGTCGATGTCGGCGACCGACGCGACGCCCCGGTCGACCAGGGAGTACGCCTCGCGCCACAGGGCGGCCTGCAGCCGGTTGGCGACGTGGCCGGGGACTTCCTGGCGGATCCGGATGGGCTTCTTGCCGAGGGCGCGCAGGGTGGTCATGGCCGCCTCGATCGCCTCCTCGGAGGTCTGCCGCCCGCCGACGACCTCGACCAGGGGAACCAGGTGCGGCGGGTTGAACGGGTGCGTGACGAGGACCCGTTCCGGATGACGGGCGCAGGCGCCGGCGAACGTCGTCGGCATCAGGCCGGACGAACTGCTGGCCAGCAGCACCTCCGGGCCGGCCGCGGCGTCCAGGGCCGCGAAGATCTCGCGTTTGGTCTCCAGCCGTTCCGGCCCGTTCTCCAGCACCAGGTCGGCGGCCGCCGCGGTTTCGGCGAGGCTGCCCGCGAAGCGCAGCCGGCCGTCCGGCGCGTCGCCGCCCAGCAGGATGGCGGCCTGGGACCGCAGCCGCTCCTCGGCGCCGTCGGCCGGGTCCCACGCCATGACGTCGAGGCCCCGGCTGAGGCCGAGCGCCGCCCAGCTCACGCCGATGGCGCCGGTGCCGACGATCCCGAGGGTGCGGACGGACTCTCCTGTGATCATGCCTTCGCCTTCCTACCGGGGGTCGTCGGTCACCTTGGGGGCCCGGCCGGACAGGAAGTTCTGCATCCGGCCTTTCGCGTCGTCGGTCGCCTGGGTGATCCCGGCCATCAGCGACTCCATCATGAAGCCTTCCCGGGGGTTGGCCTGGGCGATGCGGGGCAGGGCCTGCACGATGGCGTAGTTGCTCTGCGGCGCGTTCCCGGCGATCCGGCGGGCCAGGTCGAGTGCCGTCTTCCGGCCGGTCCCGGCGGGCACGACGTACTGGCTCAGGCCGATCGCCTGGCCCTCGGCCGCCTCGTAGCGGCGGCCGGTCAGCATCATGTCGATCATCCGGTGCGTGCCGATGAGCCGCGGGACGCGCACGGAGGCGCCGCCGCCGACGAAGATGCCGCGCTGCCCCTCCGGAAGGGCGTAGAAGGCGGATTCCTCGGCGACCCGGATGTGCGCGGCGGCGGCCAGCTCAAGGCCCCCGCCGACGACCGCTCCCTTGAGCGCGGCCACCACCGGGACCCGGCCGAACTCGATCTGCTCGAAGACCCGGTGCCATCTCCGGGAGTGCTCGAGCCCGGAGATGGCGTCCCGGCCGGTCATCTCGTTGAGGTCGAGCCCGGCGCAGAAGTGATCGCCGTCGGCCTCGATGATGACCGCTTTCACCTCCGGGTCGAGGTGGTCCAGGAACGACCCGATGCCACCGACCATCTCGTCGGTCAGCGCGTTGCGCTTGGCCGGGCGGGCGAGGGCGAGCACCGCGACCTGGTCGATGCGCTCGGCGCGCAGGACATCAGGCAGCGCGCCGAATGGCTGGCCGGAGGGCATGGTCCACTCCCTTTCAATATCAGGAATCCTGATATTTTAATGCGCCAGCCGCCGGCCGGGCCCGGCAGGCCGGCCCACGGGGAGGGCCGCCTGGCCAGCGCCCCGCGTCAGCCGGTGTTGCCGACGGCGGCGGACGCGGGGCCGCCGGAGCCCTGGGCCAGCGGGATGTGGGCCGCGACCACCGCGGAGCGGCCGGCCCGGACCACGGACAGGGCTTCCTTCAGCACGGCGGGGAGTTCCGCCGGGTCGGACACGGTGCGGCCGTAGCCCGCTCCGGCCGCGACGGCCACCCCGGGCAGGTCGGCCTCCGGCTCGAACGACACGTGGAAGTCGTCGCCGGCGGCGGCCGCCCCGGACGGATGCACGCCGAGCGTGGACTGCTTGGGCGCCTTCCAGCCCCGGTTGTCGTAGATCACGGTGAGGGTGGGCGCGTCGTAGCGGCGCGATACCCAGTGCGCGGACGCCGGCACGCTGAACAGGAAAGTCCCGTCCCCGACCAGTGAAACCACGATCCGTTCGGGTGATGCGAGCTTGGCTCCGATCGCGCCGCCGCCCGACCATCCGAGCGATCCGCCGCCCGACCCGATGAGGGCGCCCGGCTGGTTGACCCGCAGGTGCTCGGCCACGACCTGGAAGTTCGTGACCGCCTCGGTCAGCACCAGCGCGTCCTCGCCGTCCAGCAGTTCGCGGACGCACGCGGTCAGGTACTGCGGTGTGATCTGGCCGCCGTCCGGCTGCTCCAGCCGGGACCGGGCGGCCAGCGCGTCGGCGTGGGCGGCGGTCAGAGCCGCCCGCCGCTCCTCGATCAGGTCCCGGTCACAATCAATACGCCGAACGGACTGGCCGATCTGCCCCAGCGCCACCTTCCCGCTGGCCGCCGCGATCCGGCGGGCCGGCACGTCCCACAGCGTCATCGACGCCTTCAGCGGGTCGGTATCGACCACGTAGATCGCGGCGTCCGGGGACGGGCCGTTGTTCGCCGGGATGTAGGGGATATCGCTGTCGACGATCAGGATGACGTCGGCCTCGGCCAGCACCGGGTTCTGCTGGCGGGTGGTGAACTGCCAGCCCGCGTGCATCGGGTGGTCGGCCGGGAAGTTCATCTTGAACGCGGCCGATTCCAGGACCGGGATGGCCAGGAGGTCGGCCAGCGCGACCAGTGCGGGGACGGCCCCGGGGTCGCGGCCGAGGTGGCCGGTGATGATCAGGGGATGCTCGGCCGCGGCGAGGGCGGCCGCGATCTCGTCGGCGACCTCGTGGGTGAGGGCGGCGGGCTCGACCGGCCGATACCTGTTGCTGTTATCAGAATTTGCCGGGTCGGCGGGGTCGAGGGGCTCCTCCATCGCCTCGCGCGGGCCGACCAGGTACACCGGGCCCTTGGGCTCGCTGTCGGCGATCTGAAGGGCCCGGCGGACCAGCTGCTTGACGTTGCATCCGGAGCGGATCTCATTGTCGTACTTGACGTAGCCCCGCATGATGCCGCGCTGGTCGCGCACGTCCTGCACCCAGTGGATGAACTCGTTGCGCCCGCCGGGCAGCTCGCCCCGCATCGTGACCGGCGCCGCGCCCGCGAACACCAGGACCGGCGCCCGGCCGCGCATCGCGTTGCCGATGGCCCCGCCCAGGTTCTGGGTGCCGGCGTCGACGTGGACCAGCACCGCGGCCGGGCTCCCGCTGACCAGCGCGCAGGCGTGCGCCGCGCTCATGGCGACAATCTCGTGCGGGCACACGATGAGCTCGGGCAGTTCGCCGGAACGGCCCTCGGCCCTCGCCCGGGCCAGGGCCTCGATCAGGCCCGGATGATCGCTGCCGAGGTTGGCGAACACGTATCTCACACCGGCCTCGGACAGGGCCTCCAGAAAGGCCGTGCTCGTCGTGTAGTACCGCTCGCTCACGTCCGGGCCTCCTTTTTTCGTGGAAAATCGCTAATGATCATTAGACGCCCGGGATGTCATAATCGCCACTATGAGGGCTCACGTGCCCCGGTGGGCGCAGGGATTGATAGGCGTTATCGCGTTTATCATTCTCGCGCAGCTCATCGGCCTCGCCATTCCGGCCGCCGTCCTGCCCCGGATATCGACGATTCTCTCCGAAGCCGCCCGGCTCGCGGGCGACGGCCGGTTCCTGGCCGACCTGGCCGCCACCGTGGAGTCCTGGATACTGGGGCTGCTGATCGCGACGGTGATCGCGGTGCCGCTCGGGCTCGTCCTGGGCAGCCTGCCCGGCATCCGCTTCGCCACCCGGGCCCTGGTGGAGTTCCTCCGCCCGGTGCCGTCGGTCGCCCTCATCACGCTGGTCAGCCTGGTGGTCGGCTCCGGCCTGAAGATGACGCTGATCCTCATCGCCTACGGCTGCGCCTGGCCCATCCTCTACAACACGATGGCCGGGCTGGACGACGTGGACCCGGTGGCGGCCGAGACGCTGCGATCGTTCGGGTTCTCCCGCGTGTCGGTTCTGTGGTTCGTGTCGCTGCGCAGCGCGGCGCCGTTCATCGCCACCGGCATCCGGATCGCCTCGGCGGTGGCGCTCATCCTGAGCATCGGCGCCGGCTACATCGTCGGACGGCTCAACGGTTCCGGGATCGGGGCGTTCATCGCGGACGCCAGTTCCGGGACCGCCAACATGCCGCAGATCCTGGCCGCGACCCTGTGGGCCGGAGTCCTCGGGGTGGTGCTGAACCTGGCGCTGCTCGGGCTGGAACGGCTGGCGCTGCCGTGGCACCACGCGAGCCTGGACGCGACGGACGCGACGCCGCAGCCGGGGACGGCCGTGGCGGTGGGACTGTGACCCCCGTCCTGCGCCGGCTGCGCTGGACCCGGCAGTGGCTGGTGCTCGCGGCGGCCGTGTACCTGTGGCAGCTGTGGGCTTCGTCGCGGCAGAGCCCGTTCTTCCCGCCGCCGTCGGCCATCTTCGCCCAGATGCACCAGCGGTGGTTCTCCGGGCCGGCCGCGCACCTGTTCCTGAGCGCGGACGGGACCGGCAACGTGGTGCCCTCGGTCGAGCGCGTCCTGATCGGCCTGGCCATCAGCATCGTCGTCGCGGTCCCGCTCGGCCTCGCCGTGGGCCGCGTCCCGGCGCTCGCCGGGTACCTGGACCCGCTGCTCCAGTTCGCCCGGGCCATCCCGGTGGTGACCGCCGCCCCCGTGTTCCTCGCCCTCTTCAAGCTGGGTACCCAGATGGAGGTGGCCACGATCGTCTCCGGCACGATCTGGCCCCTGCTGCTCAACACCATCGACGGCGCCCGCACGGTGCCCGCCCTGCAACTGGAGACGGCGGCGGCGTTCCGGTTGTCGGCGCGCGACCGGCTGACCAGGGTGATCATCCCCTCCGCCCTGCCCAAGATCCTCACCGGCCTGCGGCTGTCGGTGTCCCTGTCTCTCATCCTCATGGTCTTCTCGGAACTGGTCGGGAGCAGCGACGGCCTCGGCTACGAGATGACCAACGCCAGCAACTCCTTCGACCTGCCCACGGTCTGGGCCGTGGTGGTCCTGCTCGGCATCGCCGGGTACGTGCTGAACGCGATCCTCTACGGCGTGGAACGGAGCCTGCTCCGATGGCACCGGGGCGCCCGATTGTCTTCTTCCTGACTGGAGCAACGTGCTTGAGATAACCGGCCTCACGCGGTCCTACGGCCAGGGCCCCGCCGCCCGTCTCGCCGTCGACGACGTGACCCTGTCGGTCGCCGACGGCGAGATCGTGTCCATCGTCGGCCCGTCGGGCTGCGGCAAGTCGACGCTGCTGCGCTGCGTGGCCGGCCTGCTCTCGCCCGGAGCCGGGCAGGTGGTGCTCAACGGGGCGCCGGTCGCCGGGGTGCCCGAGGGGCTCGCCGTCGTGTTCCAGGACTACAGCCGGTCCCTGTACCCGTGGCTGAGCGTGCGGGACAACGTGGCGCTGCCGCTGCGCCGGGGCACTCGCTCGCGTTCGGAGCGGCGCTCGCGGGCCCTGGCCGCGCTGGAGTCGGTCGGGCTCCCCGACGTCGCGGGCCGGTACCCGTGGCAGCTGTCCGGCGGCATGCAGCAGCGGGTGGCCATCGCCCGCGCGCTGGCCTGTGACCCGGTGCTGCTGCTCATGGACGAGCCGTTCGGGTCGGTCGACGCCCAGACCCGGGAGGACCTGGAGGACCTGGTCCTTCGCGTGCGGGACGAGTCGGGCATCACCATCCTGCTGGTCACCCACGACATCGACGAGAGCGTCTACACCGGTGACCGGGTCGTGGTGCTGACCCCGGGTCCGGGGCGGGTCCGGGCCGAGGTCAGGGTGTCCCTGCCCTCGCCCCGGGACCAGATCGGCACCCGGGAACTGCCCGAGTTCGCCCGCCTGCGGGGCGAGGTCAGCCGCCTGGTCCGGGGCCGGGACGCGGACCAGGCGGCTTCGGCTTCGGCTTCGGCTGAAGCTGAATCGCCGGAGTCCGCTACGGGGTCATCATCGAGCTGACGTCCAGTTTCTTGGTCAGCAGGCCGCCGGACCGCATCAGGCTGGCCACCTGGTTCAGGGCGGCGGGCGACAGCGTCGCGGGGTAGGTGTTCAGCTTCAGGGCCTTCGCCGCTCCGGGCGTGACTTTGGTGTAGGTCGGCAGGATCTTCCGCACCGCGGAGGGATCGCTGTCGGCCAGGGCCTGCGCCTTGTCCAGGGCCTTGGCGAACGCCTTGGCCGTGCGGGGGTACTGCTGAGCCCAGGATGCCGTGGCGAAGTACCCCGACAGCGGGAAGCCGGCGGTGGGCCCGGCGCACTGGGAGACGACGGGCCGGGCCCCGTCCTGCTGCTCGGAGCCGGTGATGAACGGCTCGATGGCGCTGATCGCGTCGACCCGGTGCGCCTTCAGGGCGGCCACCATGTCCGGGAACGGGACTTCCACGTACTGAACCGACGACGGGTTGACCCCGTCCTTCTTCAGCACCGTGTTCAGGGTGAGGGTCTGGACGTTGTCGGTCAGGTTGACCGCGACCTTCTTGCCCGCCAGGCCGGCCGGCTTCTTGATGCCGCTGCCGGGCAGGGCCATCACGTCGAAGGTGCCGGACTGGCAGTGCGTCCCGTCCGCCAGCACCTTGAACTTGACCACGCCCTTGGACTCGGCCTGGAAGAACGAGACGTAGTTGGCGCCGGCGATGACGTCGACCGAGCCCCGGAGCATGTCCGGGATGGCCTGGGTGGACTGCGCCACCGGCACGGCCGTCACGTCCAGGCCGGCCTGCTTGAAGTAGCCGTCCTTGATCGCGATGTAGAGGGGAGCATCGTCGGCGACCGCGAGCGCCCCCACCGTGAGATGCGTCTTCTCAAGCCCGCCGGAACCGGAAGAGCTGGCCGTGTTACCGGAAACACCACAGCCCGCGCTGGCCGCTATGGCCAGCGCGGTCACGACCAGGCCACTGAACCGCCTTGTCCAGAAATATCCCATAGTCCCGGAGTATGTCACACATCACATCAATGATTAATGACACGACAGGTCCCGGAACGGCCAGCCACCCACTGGCCCGTCCCGTCCGGGAGGCCTAGTACCGGCCGGCCGTCTGCATCGTCATCGCGTGCTCGACCAGGGTCACCAGGGTGGCCTTGGTCGACTCCCGGTTCCGGGCGTCACACGGGATGATCGGGACGTTCTGCGAGATCGCGAGGGCCTCGCGCACGTCGTTGGACCGGTGCGGGAAGCTCCCGTGGAAGCCGTTGATGCCGATGACGAACGGCAGCCCGCTCGCCTCGAAGTAGTCCACGGCCGGGAACGAGTCGGCGAGCCGGCGGGTGTCGACGAGCACGACCGCGCCGATGGCGCCCTGGATCAGGTCGTCCCACATGAACCAGAACCGGTGCTGTCCGGGCGTGCCGAACATGTACAGCACCAGGTCCTTCTCGAGCGTGATACGCCCGAAGTCCATGGCGACGGTCGTCGTCTGCTTGTCCGGGACGGCCGAGAGGTCGTCCACGTCCGAGGAGGCCACCGTCATGACGGCCTCGGTGGTCAGCGGCGTGATCTCCGAGACCGATCCTACGAAGGTCGTCTTGCCCACACCGAATCCACCGGCGACGACGATCTTCACGGAGGTCATCGCCGAAGCATCTCCGCCGCCCTGGGGCTGGGCAACGCTAGATCTTACGGAGTCCACTAAGTACCCTTTCGAGCAAGTTCATGTCGGGGCGCTCTTCCGAGTCTTCCCGCTGGTGGACGCGGACGAGTCCGTCCGCGCTCATGTCCGCCACCAGGATCCGCGCCACACCGAGGGGCATGTGCAGCACGGCCGAGATCTCGGCCACGGATCGCCAGTCCACGCAGAACCGGAGAATCTCCTGGCATTCCGGTGCCAGTACGGCCATGTCCCGCGGGTCATGCGCGGTCGAGGTGACGAGCGCTTCGAGCGGGAGCTTGTACCGCGGCTGCGTACGACCGCCGGTGACCGTGTACGGCCTTACCAGGCGGGTAGACGAGCTGCTCTCCTGCTGCTGGACTGGCATCGGGCCGGACGGCATTCGCAGCCGGTCCTGCGGCCCGCTGTCAGCCCACTGTTGGCCTCCCCGGCCTGGTCCCTGCTGCCAGGGCGGCGGGGGAGCGCCGCGGTCCTCACCGCGGCCCGGGCCCGCCACCACGTCCCCCGACGCTATCTTCAGCGTTCATCATCGTCTCATATCTCCTGGCATCGCACCTTGCATGACTCCGCCGCCCCCACCGCGCATGGCCGGAGTCAGCACCCGGCCCGCGCGCTCGACGAGCAGGGTCATTTCGTAGGCGACGAGTCCCAGGTCGCAGGTCGAGGCCGCGAGGGTGGCGAGGCTGGCGCCGTTGCTGATCGCCATGATGACCAGCACGCCGCGCTGCATTTCCACCACGGTCTGAACGACCGCGCCGCCCTCGAAGACCCGGGACGCGCCCTGGGTGAGGCTGGTAAGGCCCGACGTCACCGCGGCCAGCTGGTCCGCGCGCTCCTGCGGGAAGCCCGCCGAGAACGCGAGCGGGAGGCCGTCGGACGAAACGACGACCGCGTGCGCCACGTCCGGCACCCGCTCCACGAAGTTCGTGATCAGCCAGCTGAGGTCCTGCGCCGGGCGCCCTGGCGTGCTCACCTGCGCTCCTCTCCTCGCCCGCGGTCGCAGGCTCCTTCGAGTGTTCTGCTCAGACGTTCGTGATGTCTGTCCCTGGGTCTCATCCCTTTATGGCTCCTCGCTCTGGGGTGCCGCAGCACGTGCATCGCGCACGCCGCGCTGGAAGCTCGACATCCGGTTACGTATCTGCTCCGCGGACCGGGCAGGCGGCGGCGGAGGAGGCGGAGGTGCCGCCCCGTCCCCGCCGACCGATCCGGGCACGAGGTTAGCGCGTGGCTTGCGTTTCGGCAGCCCGACCTCGGTCGTTTCGTCCGCGTTCGGGGCGGCGGCCACCTGCGCGGCCTGCCAGCCCTGGTCGGCCACCGCGCCCCAGTTGCCGCCCTCGCCGTCGTCCGAGGCGGCCCGGAACCAGTCCGTCTCCAGCGAGTCGAAGATCGGCAGGCGGGGCTCGTTGCCGGGGCCGACCGACGGCGGCACCGAGACCGAGCTTCCGTCCGAGCCCACCGCGGCGCCCGCGCCGCCGGGGCCGCCCATCGTCCCCGGGCCGCCCGAGGCCGCGCCGGGAGTACGGGTGGGCAGGCCGCCGCCGGGAGCGCCGTCGCCCCGGGACGGAAGGTCACTGCCCGGAGCGTTCCCGCCACGGGCCGGCAAGGCGCCGGGGATACCCGGCGCCGGGGCGCCGCCGAACGCGGCCGGGCGAGCCGGCTCCGCTCCGCCGGCGCTGCCGTCCTCGTCCGGAGACGATCCGCTGGGAGTGAAGAACGATCCGCCGTCGCCGGGGGCTCCGGTGCGGGGGCCGCCGCTGGACCGTCCGGGCTGCCGGACCGGCAGCGGGGCGGAGCCGCCGGAGCTGTCGCCGCCGAAGTCGCCGTCGTCGGCCCGGGGAAGCCCGGGCGACAGGCGCGGCATGGCACTGGACAGGCGGGTACTGTCGGCCGCGCCCCGGACCGGATCGCCGCCGCCGCGGGACGGAAGCTCGCCGCCGGGAGCGCCGGCACCGCGCTGGGGCAGGCCGCCGGGAACGCCGGGCGCCGGGGCACCGGGGCTGGAGGCCGGGCCGGAGAGGCTGTTCAGGCCGCCGAAGTCGCCGCCCTCGCCGGGGTTGGGGGCCATCCGGGTCATCCGGCCCGCCGCGCCGCCCCCGCCAGCCGGGGTACCGCCACCGCGCTGGGGCAGGCCGCCGGGAACGCTCGGCGCCGGGGCACCGGGACTGGAAGCCGGGCCGCCGGGGCCGCCGAGGCCGGGGCTGGAGGGCGCGGGAGCGCCGAACCCGCTCGGGGGGGCGCTCGGTCCGCCGCTCAGCGGAGGCGCGGACAGCGACGGCGCCGGGCCGTAGTCGCTCTCCTCGAAGTTGCGCATCTGGCCGAGGCCCTGCGGCGTCTTGCCATCCGGGGCGGCCACCGACTCGGGCAGCCAGATCAGCGCGGTCAGGCCGCCGGACTGGGCGTGACGCAGCCGGACCCGGACACCGTGCCGGTTGGCCAGGCGGCCGACCACGAACAGGCCCATGCGCCGGGAGACGGCGACGTCGACGACCGGCGGGTTGTCCAGCCGCCAGTTCGCGTGCGCCATCTCCTGCTCGGAGATGCCCACCCCGTTGTCGGTGATGTCCAGCAGCACGCCGCCGCTGGTGAGCGGCTGGCCGGTGACGTGGACCTGGGTGTCCTCGGGCGAGAACGTGGTCGCGTTCTCCACGATCTCGGCCACGAGGTGGACGATGTCGTTGACGGCCTGGCCGACGACCTGGATTCCGGGCTGGACGTTGAGCACGACCCGCTCGAACTGCTCGATCTCGGAGACCGCGGCGCGGAGCACGTCCACCATCGGAACCGGCTGGCTCCACCGCCGGGCGGTCTCGTGACCCGCGAGAACCAGGAGGTTCTCGGAGTTGCGGCGCATACGGGTCGCCAGGTGGTCCAGGCGGAACAGGCTGCTCAGCCGGTCCGGGTCCTGCTCGCTCTGCTCCAGGCCGTCGATCATCGACAGCTGGCGCTCGATCAGGGACTGGCTGCGGCGGGCCAGGTTGACGAACATCGCGTTGAGGTTGCCGCGCATCATGGCCTCGTCGGCCGCCAGCCGCACCGCCTCGCGGTGGACCTGGTCGAAGGCGCGCGCCACTTCACCGATCTCGTCGGAGGAACTGACGCCGATCGGCTCGATCTCGACGCCCTCGTCCCCGCCCTGGCTCTCACTCAGGCGGCGCACCATCTCCGGCAGCTTGGTGCCGGCGATCTCGAGGGCGTCCGCCCGGAGCTTGCGGAGCGGGCGGATCATCGACCGGGCCACGATCACGGTGATCATGATGACGATGATGATCAGCGCGATGACCAGGACGGAGATCAGGATCGCGCTGTCGGCCGCGCCATTGACCAGGGAGCTGGCCTGGGACTGGATCTCCGAGACCACGCTCTGCTGGCCCGTCGATCCGTCGATGACCTTCTGGATGTCGCCGATCTGCGCGGACTGCGTGCCGAACCAGCAGTCGGCGCTGGACTGGCCGGTGCAGGTCTGCTGGTTGCCGATCTGGACCCCGCCGCCGGTGCCGGCCGAGGCGATGGCGCGTTCTTCCTCGCTCTGCGCCTCGTCCACCGGCTGGCCGGAGACGGTGTTGTTGAAGTTCTGGGACTCCTCGACCGACGCCGCGGTGCCGAACTGGTTGGCGTCCGCCTGCTGCTGAGCGCTGGCCTGCTGCAGGTCCTTGAGGGCGACCGGAGTGAGCTGGGGCGGGTTGCCCAGCAGCCCCTGGTAGAGATACGCCCGCTGCAGGGAGGCGTCGTCCTCCATCCGCAGCAGCGAGTTCAGCACGGTGACGTCGGTCTGCAGCGTGCTGTTGCCGGTGCCCGCCGCGATGTCGTTGCTGAACGTGATGAACGGGGAGATCAGCCGCTCGTCGTAGACCTGGATGACCGCCACGGCCGGGGTCTGGGTCTTGAGCGCCGCCGAGCGGATGAAGGTCAGGTCGTTGACGCCCGCCAGGACGCCGTTCTTCAGGTCCAGCACCGTCTGGGGGCGGATCGAGGAGTCCGAGTCGATGCCCGCGGCCTGCTGCTGGATCTTGTTCAGGGTCTCGTCGGTCTTGTGCTGGACCGCGTTGACCTTGGCCACCTCGCTGGCGGGCTTGCCCTGGGCGACGAAGCCCGCGATCGTGTCTCGCTCGGTGGTGAGCTGGGTGACGCCCTGGACCACAAGCGAGTTCAGGTTGGCCAGCGACTGGACCCGCGCGAAGCTCTCATAGTTCTCGCCAGCGCTGACAATCTGGACCAGGCCGAAGACCAGGGCGGCGATGGTGGGCAGCGCGATGATCGCGAACAGACGCCAGCGCACGCGCCAGTTGTGCAACGCGAACCGGCCGCCCTGGCGTCCGACCGTGAGCGCGGCGGAAGATCCGCGGTCTACCCGGCCGGCGTCCCGGCGCGCCGGGACCGGAAGGTTCGGGTTCGAGCGGCCGGACGAGCCGCCCGGGCCGCCCCCGAAGCCGCTCCCGCCGCCGAAGCTGCCAGTGTTGCCGCCCGCGCCGAAACTTCCCGTGAGCGCGGGCTGCCGGCTGGTCACGGCCTTCCCGGGGTGACGACCGCCCATGGTGTCGTCGTCCTCGAACAGCTCGCGCATGCGCTCGGGCGGAAGGTCGTCAAGCGGAAAGCCGGAGTCCGACGGCTTCTGGCCGCCACTCCGGTTCGTCATGGATCGTTTACGCACCGCGCTCACACCTTGCAGCTTCAAGGGCCGCCCGGACCTGCGCCGGGCACCGAACGGACAAGCCGCTCATCATCGGCACCCCTCTCCTTCCTCGCGCATAACAACATCTCAAGTGCCGCTGCGCGGGGACGACAGAAGGCCGAGGCCGCTCTTCCAGCTAGCGTCACAAATCGGGTAAGGACATGTAATCATCAATCAGCACCGCCCCAGGGGGATTTGCGGGTAATCGTCCTGAAGTTTGACGAAACTCCACACCCTCCCGAGCTGCGCCGACTGTCGCAGGCGCCGCCCCGCGGACCGGCTTCTCCACCGGCCGCCACCCCGCCGGGCAACACTCTCTGACCTTGCTCTCAATCGGACAGCGAGGGTATCAGGCACTGAAACTTCTGCGGTTCAATGCCTTCTACGCCAAGATGTCCCTTGAGACCGCTGGCATACAGTGCCGGCTGCCAGGACACTGCGCTACACAAAATGCAGTGCCACTTGACCAGTCCGGTACTGCTGGTGCCTAATCCTAAGAAGCCGAACCGCCATCCGTCAGGCGATTGGCATTCCTACGGGGCAGAGTGGCCATGATCACGGGGCATAGTGGCCGTGATCACCGCCGGGAGTGCGTGATCTCTGGAGCCAGAAGGCCGCCGGACGGTATGGTGACAGCAAACGGCTTGACCTTGAAAGCGAGGAGATGGCGATCCTGACCTGCCCAGATTGCGGCGTCAAGGTGCAGCCGGAGGACCTGATCTGCTTCCGGTGCGGCGCCAACCTGCCGCACACCCCGTACGCCGACGATGACATTCCATCGCCGACTGTTTCCCAGCAGTACGTCAACCCTCCCCCGCAGGGACGAGGGCCGTCCTGCCCCAACTGCGGCACCCCGGTGCAAGACCCCGCGGATGTCGTATGCATGCGGTGCCGGCAGCCCCTGCCCGGCCGCAGGCCGATCTCGCAGGTGGTCCTCCGGATCGGGTTCCCGACGGGGAACGTGGACGTGCCCGCCGGCACCCAGGTCGTCCTGGGACGCGACCCGGCCCAGTCACTCGTCGCCGCGGCCTTCGCCCAGTACGACAACATTTCCCGTCGCCATGCGACGGTCATGGTCGATGACGGCGGCCGCGCCGTGATCCGGGACGAGGGATCCACCAACGGGACGTTCGTCAACGGGGAAAGGGTGCTGCCCGGCGCCGAGGTCCGCCTCGTCGACGGCGACCGCATCCGGCTGGCGGCCGACGTCACCGCCGAGGTGACACTGCCAGGGAACGAGCCGGACCCGGCCAGCTACGGTCGCGGCGGGTACGGCGGCGGTTACGCCTAGCCGTACGGACTGGCCCGCAGTTTTCCCCTTTAACCCTCCTGGAGCGGACTAGTCATGTCCACATCGCCAGATCCGCCCGCCCGGCTCCCGCGGGCCGCACTGCCCGCGGGAGACCGGCCGGGAGAGGCGGATAATCTCCCCGCGCGGCGGTCGCCGGATCAGATGCGGCAGAGCCCGGCTGACCCGCCTGCCCCGTACGGCGGCGGGTCCGCAGGCATGCCCGGACAGCACTTCTCCGGATACGGCCCCTCCGGTCACGACGGCTCCAGTTCCTGGTTCACCCCCGGTCCGCAGGGCCCGGGCGCATCGGGACCCGGCCCGCAGGGACCCGGGGCGCACACGTCCGGCCCCCAGGGCTACGGGCAGTCCGCCTGGCAGCAGGGCTCCGGGTACAGCCACCAGGGCTACGGGAATTCCGGCCCCGGCGCGCCCGGATACAACGCTCCGGGCTACCCGGGGAACGGATACGGCCAGGGCTCTTACAGCGGGTACGACCAGGGCGGGTATGACCAGGGCGGCTACGGCGGCCCCGGGTACGGCGCCTCCGGCCCCGGCTACGGTCCCTCCGGCCCGGGATATGGCGCGCCGGGGCCCGGCTACGGCGCATCGGGTCCGGGTTACGGCTCCTCAGGACCGGGCTACGGGCCGTCGGGTCCGGGTCAGCCCGCCCCCGGCGCTCTCAGTGCGCGCCCCTCCGACTTCCAGCCCCCGGCTGGCCCTCCGCAGTCCCCGCCCGCGGGTTTCGGGGCGGCACAGGCGGGGCCCCAGTCCCCGCCCGCCGGTTTCCCGCCGCCGGCCCCGGCCTCTCCGGCTCCGCCCGTGACGGACGTGCCCGACGCGCCGGCCCCGCCGACGCGCGCGGAGCAGCGCCCGGCCTTCGCTCCGCCCGGTCCCGGCGAAGCGCCACTGGACCAG